>CAIYCT010000407.1 GCA_903924765.1 uncultured Rhodospirillaceae bacterium
ACGGATTGATTTTTTTATTGGCATAAAGATTTCTTATGTTGCGAGACCTTCTGTCGCACGATAGAAGTTGAGCCATCAGTTTTCTCGTCCGACGAACCGAAAGGCACTTTCCATGCGTATCGTCAAATCTCTTGTAGTTGCGGGGGCCCTTGTCGCCGCAGTCCCCACTCTCGCTCATGCACAATGGTATGTGAGTGGCGAAGCTGGCGGGTCCTTCCTTGAAAGCACCAAGCTCAAAAGCAATGGAACCTCTTCCAAGACTGACTTCGATACGGGGTACGCAGTGTTGGGCGCTGTTGGCTACAGCTATGGCGCGCCTAAGGTGGAAGTGGAATTTGGCTATCGCTCCAACGACATCTCCAAGATTGCCGGTCAGTCGGCGTCCGGTTCGGTCGGCGCTTTCACCACCATGATGAATGGCGTTTATGACTTCATGCCCGATAGCGTGTGGCATCCCATGTTGGGTGCCGGTATCGGCGTCGCCAATGTTGATTATTCCGACACCAAGCAGGCCGGCATGAACTTTGTGCGGGGCGACGATTGGCAGTTTGCTTACCAAGGCATTGCCGCCCTGGGCTACGATTTGACCCGCGATTGGCAGATCAAGTTGGATTACCGCTATCTGGGCACGCTGGACCCCAGCATTAAGTACCAAGGCAACACCTACAAAAGCGAATATCACGATCATTCGATTTTGTTGGGCGTGACCTTCAAGTTCAACCCGCCGCCTCCGGCTCCTCCGGCTCCTGCTCCGGTTCCCGTGGCCGCTCCGATGCCGATGCCGCCGCCGCCCGCGCCAGTCGCTCCGGCTCCGCAGCCCTTGAAGAACTTCATCGTGTTCTTTGATTTCGACAAGGCGTCGATCACGGCACAGGCTCAAGCGATCATCGAACAAGCGGCCGCGACGACCAAGAAGGGGGGCATTGCCCACATCCAATTGACCGGTCATACCGATTTGTCGGGGACTGCCGCTTACAACATGAAGCTGTCGGTTACCCGCGCTCAGGCCGTCAAGGCCGCCTTGGTCAAGCTTGGCGTTCCCGAAAAGGAAATCGACTTGGTCGGCAAAGGCAAGAGCGAGCCGCTGGTTCCCACCAAGGACGGCGTCCGCGAACCGCAAAACCGTCGTGTGGAGATCATGCTCCAATAGTCGATGCGGTTTAGGTAAAACAGAAGGGCGAGGAATTTTCCTCGCCCTTCTTGTTTGGCGGCCCCTTAATGACTAAGCGTCTCGCTCGATGTCGGCCACTACCTCGGCCAGGGTCGTGTCGGCGAACATGGCGTCCGACGCCTTCGATGCGCGCTCCAACACGGAGGTCAGCACCCGCTGAATGTTTTTCCCCACTGGGCACTGCTGATTGGGCTGCTGATTGTGCAGGGGCGGGGGATCTTTCTCGTCCACGGCGCGATGCAGTTCCAGCAAAGTGATGTCCGCCGGAGCCTTGGATAGGACCGAGCCGCCTTTGATGCCGCGTGATGAGCGCACCAGCCCGGCCTTGGCCAACGCCGACAAGATGCGGCGGACCACGACGGGATTGGTGTTGACGCTGGTGGATATCCATTCAGACGAAGCAGGCTTGTCACCGACCAAAGCAAGCAAGGTGGCGATGTGGACTGCAACAGCGAAACGGCAATTCTTAGCCATGGCTCCTCTTAATGGTAATTACCGTAATTACATTTAGAGGAGCCGTCAAGCGGATCAAGCATTCAGGCCGGTGACTTGTGATTGCGCTTCGTCGCCATTTCTTGCGCGGATGGCTCCAATGACAAAGGCGGTTTCACCATGGTCGTTCAAAATCGTGATGGCGGATTGCGCCTGATCGGGGGCAACGATGGCAACCATGCCGATGCCGCAATTAAAGGTGCGGGCCAGTTCATGGTCGGCAATGCCGCCTTTCTTAGCCAACCACTGGAACACCGGGGGCAGGGGCCATTGGGTTCCGTCGATCTGGGCGACGACCGTGTCGGGCAGGACGCGGGGGACGTTTTCGATCAAGCCGCCACCGGTAATATGAGCAAAGCCCTTGACGGTCCCGGCCTTCACCGCCGCCAGACAGCTTTTGACATAGATGCGGGTGGGGGTCAGCAAGGCCTCGGCCAAGGAGACGTTGGGGGCAAACGGAGCGGGAGCCGACCAGGCTAGGCCAGATTTCTCCACCACCTTGCGCACCAGGGAAAAGCCGTTGGAATGAACCCCGGTCGAGGCGATGCCGACAATAAGGTCGCCCGCACGGATGTCTTGGCTGGGCAGCAAGGTTCCGCGTTCAGCGGCGCCGACGGCAAACCCGGCCAGATCGTAGTCGCCATCCGCGTACATGCCGGGCATTTCGGCGGTTTCGCCGCCCACCAAAGCGCAGCCCGATTGACGGCACCCCTCGGCGATGCCTGCGACGATGGCCTTGCCCGCAGCCACATCCAATTTGCCGGTGGCGAAGTAATCCAAGAAGAACAGAGGTTCGGCCCCTTGCACCACCAAATCGTTGACGCACATGGCAACCAGATCGATGCCGACCCCGTCATGTTTGTTGGCTTCGATGGCGATTTTAAGCTTGGTGCCGACGCCGTCGGTGGTGGCGACCAGAATGGGGTCCTTGAACCCGGCTTCCTTGGGGTCGAACAGCGCTCCGAATCCGCCCAGTGCCGCTCCGGCGCCCCGTCGGGCAGTGGACTTGGCCAGGGGCTTGATGGCGTCGACCAACGCCTCGCCTGCATCAATGTCGACGCCGGCATCGCGGTAGGTTAGTCCAGCTTCTTGGTCTTTGGGGGGGCGCGAATTCAAGGGGCTTCCTCATCAAGTCGGGTATGGTATGGTGTTTTTCTCGCTGAAACATACTAAACCCTGGACGGTTTGCAATGGCCTCCCGCCTTTTCTTGTGCGTGTTTATCGTCTGTGCGGCTTTTTTGTCTATTCGCCCCGCGTGGTCACAGGCGGTGTCAGAGCCGTTTTTGATCTTGGGCGTTGATGTGGACGTGACGGCGGCCAGTTCCAATGCCGCCAAGGATCAAGCCATCGCCGATGGCCAGCGCCAAGCCTTTCAACGGCTAATCGAGCGCCTTGTCCCGCTCAAGGATCGCGGCAAGCTGCCCAAGGCCGATGGGACCGACTACGTGGCCGACTATTCTATCGAAAATGAACGCTCCTCCAAAGTGCGCTACATCGCCACTCTTGATGTGCGCTTTAACGGCCAAGCGGTGCGCAAACTGCTGAAGGGGGCGGGCATTGCCATGATCGAGCCGATCTCCCGTCCGGTGGTGGTGGTTCCTGTGCTTCGTCAATCGGGACAAACTGTGATGGCCGAGGACAACAATCCATGGCGAGCGGCGTGGGCCAGCCATGCCAAGGGCGGTCTGCTGACGGTGATCCTGCCCAATGCCGCCGATCTAGGCGGGCTTGATGGCGACGCGTTGGCGTCGGGCGATGCGGCGTCGCTGTCGTCGTTGGCGACACGTTATCATACGGCTGAGGTGTTGGAAGTGACCGCCGATTTGGCTGGAGATGGTCATAAGGTCGAGGTGTCCACCAAGGGCGTCAAGGGCGCGTCCTTGGCCATCGATCTGCAATCCTATGCCGCCAAATCCGGTGAGACGGTGGATCAATTGATGGCGCGGGTGGTGCGGGAATGCGTTCAAACCCTGGAAGGCCAAGCTCGACAGAATGCCGAAACCGCCTCGACGGCGCCTATCGATGCCCTGTCGGTGATCGTTCCTGTTTCCGGACTCGAAGAGTGGGTCGGCATTCGTGACCGGTTGTCGCGCATCGGCTTGCTCCGCGCATGGAACTTGGTGTCGCTGACCCGGTCCGAGGCTGCGGTGGTTTTGCATTTGGCAGGCGACGTGGACAAAGTGAAAGCCGCCTTCTTGACTGCCGGGTTGGAACTACAGCCTGGTGATGGTTTTTGGATGTTGAAACCGGCAACGGCCAAGCGATGAGGCTAAGCCATCATCTTCCCAATGCGGTGTCCCTCAGTCGATTGTTTTTGGCTCCTGCCGCAGTGTGGTTGATCCTTTCCGAACACTGGCAAATGGCGTTTTGGGTGTTTGCCATCGCCGGAATCAGCGACGCCGTTGACGGCATTCTGGCCCGCCTGCTCAAGGCTCAATCCCTGCTGGGGAGCTGGCTGGACCCTTTGGCCGACAAAGTGTTGGTGGTGGGGATCTATCTGTCCCTGGCCGCCAAGGACATGTTGCCCCTTTGGTTGGTAGTGCTGGTTGCCTTGCGCGACGTGGTCATTGTCGTTTATGCCATCGCCGAGATTTTTGTCGGCCGCTTGCCGAGCAGTCCGATGTTGATTTCCAAGGTCAACACGCTGGCTCAGATCATTTTGGCCATGGTCGTCCTTGGGCGATTGGGTTTCGGCTGGGGGGATGATAGGGTAACCGAGGCCATGGTGCTGGTGGTGGCGCTGACGACGACCGCATCGGGCGCAGCCTATTTGATTGCGGCAGAGGTGCGACGGGTATGAAAAATACAGGACGCTGGTGGTTGGCGATCATCGCTGTGTTCGCCGTCATTATTTACAGTCTCAGCAGCATTCTGTTGCCGTTTGTCGCGGGCATGGTGGCGGCCTATTTCCTTAATCCTCTGGTTCATCGGCTGGAACGATTGGGAGTGTCGCGGACGCTGAGCACCGTGATTATCACCTTGATCTTTTTCCTGTTGATCGCAACGGCGGCGGCGCTGCTTTTACCGATGGTCGAGGAGCAGATAGCGGCTTTCATCGACCATGTCCCTGACTATCGTCACTCCCTGGAAGTCCGATTCGGCCCCATGGTTAATCATTGGTTGCGGCAGCTGTCTCATAAGGATTTTGAACGGCTTCAAGGCGCTTTGGGCGAGCATGCCGGCGTGGTGGCGCAATGGGCGTTGGAGATCTTGGGCAGCGTGCTGAAGGGCGGGCTGGCGTTGATGGACATTTTGTCGCTGATGTTCATCATGCCTATCGTCACCTTTTACCTGCTGCGCGATTGGGAAGTCCTGGTCGCCAAGGTGGATGGCTGGCTGCCAAAGGATCATGCCGAGATCATTCGCGGCCGGTTGATCGAAATCGATCAGACCTTGTCGGCTTTCGTGCGTGGCCAAGCTCTGGTGTGCCTGATCCTGGGCGCCTATTACGGCTTGGCGCTGTCGGTGGCCGGAATCGAGCTGGGGTTGGTGATCGGTTTGCTTGCCGGTTTGTTGTCGTTCGTGCCCTATTTGGGCATGCTGTCAGGGCTGATGGTGGCGATGGCGATGGCATTCGCGCAGACCGGGGAATGGACGCTGCCCGCCATTGTCGCGGGCCTTTTTGCCATCGGTCATTTGGCCGAAAGCAATTTCCTGACCCCAAGATTGGTGGGCAATCGGGTCGGCTTGCATCCGTTGTGGGTGATGTTCGCCTTGATGTCGGGTGGCGCGTTGGTGGGTTTGGTTGGCTTGTTGCTGGCGGTGCCGGTGGCGGCCATCGCCGGAGTAATCATTCGCTATGTCATGGCACGCTATTTGGAAAGTCCGCTTTACGGCGGAACGGAGCGGATGTGACGTCCCGTCAGTTAACCTTGGACTTGGGCTGTCGTCGGGCGGTGGGACGGCAGGATTTTGTGGTGGCCGGGTGCAATGCGGAGGCGGTGGCGTGGCTTGACCGCTGGCCTGATTGGCCCGCGCCGGGATTGGTCCTGGTGGGGCCGTCGGGCAGCGGCAAAAGTCATTTGTTGGCGGCATTCGCCCAAGCCCATCACGGTATGTTGATGGCGGCGGAGCTGGTAGCTGTCGATCATTTGCCCGATCAACTGGGGACGACAAAGTTGGTTCTGGTGGATGATTTGGCAAGCCCTGGCTGTGATCAAAAGGCTTTGTTCCATTTGTATAATTGGTCGGTTCAGAACGGCATCTGCATGGTGTTTGCCTCTGATCGTCCTGCCGCTCATCTGGGTTTCACTCTGGCCGATCTGAATTCGCGGCTGAAAGCGCTGCCCCATGTGGAGATTGGCACACCGGACGACGATGTGCTGATGATGGTGCTGGCCAAGCAATTTTCTGACCGTCAAATCACGGTGACGCCGGAAGTCTTGACCTATCTGGTGGGGCGCATGGAGCGCAGTTTCGATGCCGCCAGACGCATGGTCGAAGCCTTGGATCAAGCCTCATTGGCGCAAGGTCGCGCGGTGACCATCCCGTTGGCCAAGCAGGTGTTGGTCTAAGTTTTTGCCTCGGGTGTTGGAGCGAATCCGCGCTTAGCCAAGTCGGCAACATCTTCCAACGAGGTGTTTTGAGTAATGCCCTGAGCTTGCATGCGGGCAATGATGCGGTTGATGGCGTCCAGTTTTCCACTTGAACCGAACATGGAGATAAACGTTTCTTCACCGAAGGAATGGTGAGCCCAGATCAACATGACCGCCAACTGATCCTGACGCAGACCCAAGACGTTGACAAACATTTTAACGACAGAGCCCGACACCAGGTTGAGCGTGTCGCCGACCCGTACTTGGTGGCCGGTATCAGGCAGGATCGTACGAATCTTGGGGTCTAGCAGCATGGTGTTGAAGGCCTTGCCCATCAGGCGTTTGCCATCGCCGGACAGGATTTCTTCCAGTTTGGCGCGGCGGTCGGTGGGTTCGGCGCTTTCCGTCGGCACTTCGGTCATGACAACGCGATCCTCGACCCTGACGGTGGCGGTCAACGCGGCGGCTGTACTGTCGTCTTCCTCGGGTGCCCATTCGGTCTGTTCCGGTTCTGCCGGTGGCGGGACGAAAAGCGGGCGCGGCACCAGTTTGGACGGCGGCGGTGGATTGTCCGGGTCTTGGCGCAATTTGCGGATTTCCTCGGGGACTTTGTAATCCAGGATTTGCGGCCCCATTTTCTCGACCAGCGGCACCGGCAGGGTGGCATATTCGGGCACCAAGGCCACTTGCCAATCGAAACTGATGTTCTCGGCCAAGGCTTCGTACAATTTCATGGCTTTGGTGGGATCTGACGAACGGGTGTATTTGCGTCCGAATATGGAGAACACCTTCTGTACCACGCTCATTTCTTCGGGAGTAAGGAAACGTCCCGCTCGGAACGGGCGTTTGTTGCCGTCAATTTCTTGCAAGAAATGGCGCTTGGCCGCCGTGCGCACGATCATGCCGATCACTTCGTCGAAGGAACGGCCACAGACCAACAACTCGTTCGACGTCTTGACATGATGCTTTTCGGGAGCGATCAGCAGATGGCGAAAGCGTTCGGGATGCTCGCGATAGGTCACGAAACAGCGGGCCAGCAAGCCAAGATCGTCCAAGATCATCTGCAAGGCTTTATTATGGGGGAGTACCCGCGCCTCGGGCATCAGGTCACTTAGGACCTCGATGACGCTGGTCTCCAGCGTTTTATTGACTCTAACAATCGCTTTAAAGCGTTTTTTGGGCCGAGGCGTTTTCGCCATCAAGTGAACCTTATCAGCCGACGCAAGCGTCCATCAACGGATGCAACCATAATTGAGCTTTACCATGCATTTGTCGAAGTGCATAGCCTAGCTCACTCAGGTAAAACCCGCTACAAACCGATGGCCTATGATCGGGAAATAGGAACAGGGTTCTTTATGGCTTGGGACACAAAGTTCTTAATGAAGAACGAACAATCCGCCAGAGGCGTCTTGCCGTTGATGCGTTGGGATAACCCGTACTGGGCCAGTTTGACCACCAATTCCCGCTCACCAGGGAAGCCCAGGATGCGGGAGAAAACGTCCGCTCCAATGGTCTCGTGCGCGGCGGCAACGCCTACAACGAATTGTTC
>CAIYCT010000408.1 GCA_903924765.1 uncultured Rhodospirillaceae bacterium
ATGCTGCGCAGAATCGCAAGGCACAGAAATTCCTAGATAACTTCGCGGACGGACTCTCAGCGATTTGCCTTGGCCGAACAGCGCCAAGACTTCCCGTTCCCGTTTGGTTAAAGCACTCACCGGATCGTCGCCCGCCTTAAGGGTCATCAAGGCCAGTTTTTGGGCGATGGGCTGGCTGAGATAGGTCTCGCCCCCCGCCACCTTGCGAGCTGCCTCGACGATTGTGTCGGGATCGTCGTTCTTGCTGACGAAACCATGTGCCCCGAGATCCAAGGCCTTGACCGCATAGGCCGGGTCTTCGTGCATGGAAAAGATCAGGATTCGGATGTCCGGATGGCGGGTATGCAAGGCCTTGATGATGTCGAACCCGCTCATGCCGGGCAGATTGAGATCCAGTACCACCAATTTTGGCGCGATCTCATCCACCAAACGTAAGGCCTGTTCACCGTCGCTAGCCTCGGTCACCTCGAACCCGGCCCAACTTTGCAGCAATTGGCGGCAACCCGCCCGCACCACGGCATGATCGTCAACCAGAAGAACTTTGCAGGCTGTCATTGGCTCATATCCAAATTTCTATGCGAGCCCCACCGTCGGGATTGTTGGATATTTCCATCCTCCCACCGACCGCGTAGACCCGCTCGCGCATCCCCAACAGGCCGAAGCCATGTTTGACATCAGAGCCAATTCCACGCCCGTCGTCAATGATCACCAAACGGGTCCGTTCGGCGCACTCCACTTCAACCGACACTTGGGACGCTCCGGAATGACGGGCGGCGTTGGTCAAACATTCTTGAACCGCGCGATATAGCGCCAAGGCGTGATCGGGTGGCGGTTCATGTGAAAAACAACCGCAATGCAAGGACCACTGAATGTCAGGCGCGCGCTCGCGCCAGTCTTCAATCAACCGCTCCAGAGCGGGCAACAAACCCAGTTCGGCCAAGGCGATGGGACGCAACCGCGCCAAAATGCGCCGGTTCATTTTCTGCAGATCGTCCACCAATTTCACGATGATGGACGACCGAGTTTTCGCTTCGTCCTCGGTCAAAGCGCCGGCGACGCGCCCAATGCAGGCGGCCTCGGACTTGATTCCGAACAGACATGGTCCCAACTCGTCGTGCAGTTCATGCGCCAATTCGCGGCGCTCGGTCTCCTGAAGGGAAATCAGCTTGCCGATCAACAGATCGTTGTTGGCCTGGGTTTGGCGCATGGCGCCAGCAAGATGATTGAAGGTCTCGCCGATGGGAGCCAGTTCGGGGATGGAAAATGGCGGCAAATTGGCGCTGAAATCGCCGTGTTCCAGCCGCCCCAACCCCACCTGCAATTGCTTGAGCGGCTGTATGGCGCGCGACACACTCCACCCCACCAAAGCCACGAACAGCACCGTCAACCCCACCAGCAACAGCAAAATGAATTCAAATTCAGCGCCGATCTCGGCCAATTCATCGGCGGGATCGGAGATAATCACGATACTGCCCATTTCCGGATTTGACGCCACGATGGGAAATTGCCCTTCCCAGGCATCGGGGCGCAGGACCATCCGCAATCCTTGAGTCCCGGCTTCGGCGACTTGATTGCGAAAATCCGTCGCTTCCTGAGTATCTTCGGGCAGCACGAACAGTCGCACATGGCGCAATTGAGGCAGCGACTTCAAATCTCGGCTGAGCGAAACAGCCAAATCAGACCCCATCTGAGCGCGCGATTTGATCGCCTCACCCACCAAGTGCTGGGCCAATTGTACCGACGACGTGCGCTCGTCGGCAATGCGTTGGTGAGCCTGGACCATCAAAAGCGCCAGCGCCAAAGCGATGACGGCAACCACGATCAGGGACGGAACAAGAATCAACCGAGCGCGAAGCGACAGACCACCCCGCTTCAAGGCGTTTGATCCCCAAGATTGACGCCTGCGGAATCAACGTGTTGGGAAACCGCCAACGAGATGGCCGAAACCACCAATTTGCCGTCCAAGGTCTTGGGCAAAAACCCGCGCGCGCCCGCCTTGATGCAGGCCTCGACATCCTTGCCGATGGCGACGCCCGAGATGACCAAAACCGGCGCGCCTTTGGCGGCTGCGATGATGCTTTTCAAACCTGCCAGCCCACTATTTCCCGGCATGGAATAATCCATCAGCAAAATGTCGACGGGACCTTGTCGCAACAAATCGAATACTTCGGAAAACAGCGTCGCGGTCAAAACCACGGCACCCGCGAACGCCCGCGTCAGCTGCTGCCTAGCGGCATCCAGATACAAAGGGTGATCGTCGGCCAGGATGATTCTCATGCCCTCTGCTTAGCAGGAAACCGGGCCCGGCACAATCAACCAGCCGATTTCATCTTCACCGATAATCTAAGAGCCCGTCCGGAAGGTTCTTGAATCGGATGAATCACTTATGATTCTATCGTCCCCACGGCAACAAATGGGGGCGATATGTGGACGGCAGAGAATAGACAGGTCTATGAACGGCCTGGGCAACGGTACCCAAGTGA
>CAIYCT010000409.1 GCA_903924765.1 uncultured Rhodospirillaceae bacterium
CAGATTGATCTTGATGATGCAGTTTTCCCGCAAGGTGGAATCCTGCCAGACATAGCTGCGAACGGTCATGTCCGGCCATTCGGCGATGCGACGGCGCACTTCGTCGCGGATGTTTTCCATGGTCAACCGCAAGGCCGACGTCAGCACTTCCGGTCCGTCCGTCTGCAAGGTCTCGATGATGCGTTGCCGCATGCGCAGACAGGCGAACAGCTTCACCTTCATGTCTTCGTACTGCAACTTCGGTTCGCGCACCGAGTTTTGCAGGAAGGTGAGCACGTCCTTCTTGATCTGGAAGTTCTCGACCACCTTGAAGGGACTCATTTTCAAGCCTTCGTCATAGGTGCTTTCCGCCATGGACGGCATACCGCCGGGCTCGATAGCGCCGTTCTCTCCTTCATGAACGGTCGATGCCACCCAGCACACCAATTTGCCTTTCCAGTAAATGGGCAAGATCATGCTTTGATCGGTGTTGTGAATGTTGCCGTAGCGCGAGTCGTTGTGGATGAATCCATCCCCTTCGTGAACCCCGACCGTAGGCTCGTCGATCCAGTTCTTGATGATGAACTTGATGGGATGATGCACCAATGCCGAAAAGACCAGCACCCCGCCAGCGCTGGACAGGGCCAGATCGCCCGAAGCCGAATAGATGCCGGTGATAATGTCGCCCCATTTGGCCCCAGGGGCCGCACCCATTTGCTCGACCATTTCAAAGCCTTCATCCGCGCCGGATTGGATGCGGTCGCGAATGCGAGAAATCAGATGGGAGTCGCTGTGTTTCTTGATGCATTCGTCTTCATAGTCCGTGCGCGGCATCAAATCGTGCTGCCCCATGATCTCGGGGTCCGGCGACAGAAACAACGTTGTGTCCTTCAAAAACTTGGCAATCAATCCGAAATCAACTTCGCTGGGTGTTTGGGCTTTCGCCGTGTTTGCGTTGCTCATGGTATGTTCCCTTTAATTCATATTTTTCGGTGGCAGCGGGGGTTCGGCTCTACTGGCGCAAGAACCAGATGGCCCCCTGCTCCGATGCGACCAATGTCCATCCCGGTTCGATCAAATAGGTCGTGACTTCCGACGCCACGATTCCCGGCCCAACGATCTGCATTCCCGGTAGAATGACGGACTTGTCCCACACGGGGGTTTGAACGGACCCTTCGACCCCCACGAAATGGCATTTGCGCACTTCCTTGGGCGGCGGCGGGGCCAAACGCTGACCATCGGGAACCGGCTTGATGTTGGAGAACTTGACCGTCTCGTGCTTGGCAAAGGTGGCGACTCGAACCGTATTGATGCGGATGCCTGCCTCCGGCGCTTGACTGCCTTCGCCAAAACGCTTGCCGTAATCGTTGGAAAATTGCTGGATGACGTCCATGACGTCTTGGGCACTCAACAACTCGTGCTTCTTAATCACGGCGGTGGTTTGCACCAGTTGGTTGCCATAGCGCATGTCCAGTTCCAGCGAGTGCTCGATTTGATCGCGCGCCACGCCCTGACGCAGCAAGTCCTGAGTCCCCTTGTCGCGCAAATCGGCCACGATTTCGTTGAACCACGCATAGTTATCGAAAACATGGCGCGTATTCGAATCGTACAGAACCAGGAACAGCGACTTTTCGTGGATATGCAATTGATGCATGTTGCCGGCCCCAACCGCGGAAAACACCGAACTGAAGGGCGGGGCCAAAATGCGATTGATGCCAAGATTGCGCGCAATGCCGCAGCAATGCAGCGGACCGTTGCCACCATAGGCCAAATAGGTGAAATCCTTGGGATCGTAGCCACGTGCCCGCAACTCGGTGAACAAACCGTTCGCCATGTTGTTGCCGACCTTCTCGCGCACCAACAAGGCGGCTTCGATAGGGTCCACATCCAAGGGATCGCACAAATCGTTTTCGAACGCGAACAGAGCGCGTTTGGGATTCAAGGGGATTGATCCACCGGCGTAGTTGGCCGGGTCCAGATAGCCCAGCAGCAAATCGGCGTCGGTCACTGTGGGATGCAAACCGCCCCGATCATAGCTTGCCGGACCGGGATCGGAACCGGCGCTTTCCGGGCCGACCTTGACCGTGTTGTGCATGCGGTCAAAGCTGGCGATGGAACCGCCACCCGCTCCCAAGGTAACCAAATGCACCATGGGCACGGAAACTAGCCAGCGGTCGATGACCGGGTTGAAATCATAATGCTTCACGCCGCCCTCGACCACGATGCCGATATCGTAGCTGGTGCCGCCCATGTCGGTGGCCACGATATTGCCCAGGTCCGCCTCGGCCGCCAGATGCTCCGACGCGGCGATGCCCGATACGGGGCCTGAGTGAATGGTCTGCAACGCATCGGTGGAATTCAGCTGGGCCATGCCCCCCGAATTGTGAATCACCAGCATGGGGCGCTCGTAGGAATGGGCGCGCAGATTTTGCTCCAAAGCCGAGAGAGCGAAGTACATGGTGGAGTGCAGATATCCGTCCACGATGGCCGAGGTGGCGCGCACATATTCGCCTTTGCGGCCCGCGACTTGGTGCGACAGAATCACCGGAATGGCGCCCAGCAGATGCGAGGGATATTCCTCGTGGATGATTTCCTCGATCCGCTGTTCGTGAGCGGGGTTCACCACGCTGTTGACCAGCATGACAACGATGATCTCGGCTCCCTTGTCCACAAGATGGCGGATCTGGGTGCGGACGTCGTCCTCGTCCAAGCCCATGACCACATCGCCTTTGTAATCCAAGCGCTCGCGCACCCCTTGGATCATATGAGCTTGCACCAGCGGGTCCGGACGGGTTGCGCCGGGCAGATCCTGCTGCCCCAGGTAATCCAAACCTTCGCCGTAACCGCGTCCCCGGCTCAACGGCACGGTGGCTTCGTAGCCCGCCGTCACCAACATGCCGATGAGCGGCCCCTTGTGCTCAATCAGAGCGTTGGTGCCCAAGGTGGTGGCGTAACGGACAGAATCCACGCCTTTAAGAATGTCTTCAAGCCCAAGGCCCAGCACGTGATAGGCCTTGCTCAAGGCTTCGTTGAACCCCAAAGCCAGATTGTGATGGGTGGTCAGCGCCTTCGCTTCCACATACTGTCCATCCCACACCACGAAACAATCGGTGAATGTTCCGCCGATATCCACTGAAACACGTTTCATCTCGGTTTCCTCGTCTTTTTCTTGTCGCGATCAAACGTCGCTACCGTTGGGTCTAACTGCATAGGGGTCAGTGACTGTGACCATGTCCATGGCCATGGTCGTGGCGCTCGATGATCAAGTCGGGACCCAGATCGGGTTCCTTGACTTCTTCCCGCGTGGACCACTGCGCCTTGAGCGCGTCCAGATCCACTTCCATGTCATAAAGCGGGGGATGCCCTGGGACGGTATATTCCACTTCCACTTGGGTTCCGCAGCTAGGGCAGTAATATTCTAGAATTCTCACCCACTTGCCATCCGGACTGAATGTGAATTCATACCGGTCTTTATCAATAACCGATGGATGAATATCGGCGGGGTCGCGGTCATGGACAAGCAGTCCTTCTTTATAACTGCTTCGTGCTGATCCAATCGTATGGTCGCAAACACGGCACTGCCATTCCTCCTTATCAAGATCAATGCGCAAATATTCGGTCATGAGAACTTTCATTTACTTATCCTTTGCTCAAAACAACGTCGCCAGCATCGCTCACCACAAAGCTCCAGCCGGGTTGGATGACGCTGGTGAAAAAGTCTTCTTCGATCAGCGCGGGGCCGGCTCCGTAAAAGCCCGCACCCATATCCGCCAACCGATAAACCGGAACCGGTCCTTGCTGTTGCAAGACACGCTGTCCCGATGGCGAGGCCTGGGTGGTTTTGTGAATGCCAATTTTCTGGCCGTGTCCGGTTTTCAAGACTTTGGTGGCCGTCACTTCCAGTTCGACGAAGTCGGCCTTGGCGAACTCAGCGGGAATTTCCACTTTATGAGTCACCGATACGGATTTTTTTTCTGTGCCGAACCACGCGATAAGCGCGGCCTCTTCGTGATAATCAGCCGGACCGAACCCTTCGGTAAACATGTCGCGTTCGGCCTTCTTGCGGGTTTTTTCCAAATTCTCCTGCACGGAGGCGGCGTTAAGCGCGTCCACCGTGACCTGATAGGTCTGAGCGATATTGCAGGTGCCGATGCCATAGGCGCTGAACACCGCCGCCAGCTTTGGAATGATGACGGTCTTGATACCGGCCTTGTCGGCGACGCCACAGGCATTGAGTGGACCGGCTCCGCCGAATGCCAGCAAGGTGGTCTCGGGCAGCGGCTTGGAGAACGTCACCAATTCGTCGGCGATTTTTTGCTCATAGGCTTGAGCCATCTTTAGAACGGCTTGCTCGACGGTGATGTTCAAAGGATCGGCTATATTGGCTTTAACCGCCGCTTTGGCCCGTTCCAAATCGATGCGTAAACCGCCGCCAAAATAGGAAACGGGATCGAAAATCCCAATGAGCAAACTGGCGTCGGTGATGGTGGCCTCTTTTCCGCCGCGCGAGAAACAGGCGGGACCGGGAACCGCGCCGACGCTTTCCGGGCCGATCTTGATCTGCCCTTTCTCCACTTTGAAGATTGAACTGCCGCCAGCCCCGATGCTGATAATGTCGCACAGGGGGAACGAAACCTCGACACCTTCCACCAAGCCACGACGCTGCTCGCTCACGTGATCCAGATGGACATGACCGTAATCGGTAGTGGTGCCGCCCACATCCATGGAAACGGCATCTGTCAATCCATACAGACGGGCAAAGTCCTTCACGCCTTCCATGCCGCCACGGGGACCAGAGCTGTAAGTCTTGATGGCGACCGTTTTCGCCACGCGCGACGCTGCGCCATCATTGCGGAAGATCAACAGCGGATTCCGGGTGCGGTATTCGCGCAACCGGCTTTCGGCATTGTACAGAAACGTTTCCATGGCCGGATGCAGGAACGAATTGATCAAGGCGCTCCAGGTGCGACGGATCAGGTCCTTGTCATTGCTCAGATCGCTGCCATAGGTGACGGGTACGGCACCCAGCAGATGACGGGGATACTTTCTTAACGCGACCGTGCGGAAATTGGCTTCCGCTTCCGCAAAATTGGCGGCGCCGAAGCTGACCACCAAGCGATTGGCGCCTGAAGCAGTCAGCTTATTGATGGCCTTGACCACGTTTAAGATGGAGTCTTCGCTGTTAATGTCGATGTTGGGATCGATCACGGCGATGCGGTCACCAACCAGGGCGGCATAAAGTTCGGGATCGGACTCCCCCAACTTAGCCGCTGTCGCCGCCACGTCTCCCGAGACAATGAGACCCATTTTTGGCCCCTTGCGTTCGCAAATGGCGTTGGTGCCTTGGGTGGTGGAATAGCGGATGCGGTCCACCTCCTCCAACAGACGAGCCACATTTTCGACGCCATATAAGGCCACCGAGGCCATTTTGAGACCGTCGAAGAAGCACTGACTCAAATCATAAGGAGTGGTCAGGACCTTGGTTCGCCTCACGTCGGCGCCGCGGATCACGCAGATATCCGTCAGCGTGCCGCCATTATCAATATTGATGTCGAAGCCGACAGGCGCTTTTCCGTCGGCTTGGGGATTTGCGCCCGACGCCATGCTGTTTTGATGCCCCACAATTTCCTCCGGTAAAATTGGCTTGTTCACCTTGGGACCGGCAAATCCATAGACGCCGATCCGTCATTTCCATTAAGCAATCGCAACCGGCGTGCCACATCTAATAAATTGATTTTATATGATATTTTATTTCACGAAGTCTTTCCGAACGACGCCGCAGGACAAAGTGTCCACAATCCGAACTGTCCAATTCCGAAGAGAAAACGCCCCCAGCCAATAAAAAAGGGCCGATGTCTCATCAGCCCTTGATCATTCCCAAGATTCCGCACGAAATATCGCTTAAAATGGCTCGTCCTTAAGACCAAATTGGCGATTAAGTCCGTGGCGTTTCATTTTTGAATACAGCGTGCTTTTAGCAATTCCCAAACGTTTGGCGACCAGCGTCATGTTTCTCCATTCGGCGCGAATGGCCGAGGCGATGGCGTCCCGCTCAATGTCATCCAGCTTCCCCACCATTGGATCGGCGCTGACATGGGATGGCGGCGTTTCCAAAACCCGCACGGGGGCAACGTCCAAGAGATCAGACGGAAGATCCTGGACTGTTATTGTCTCCCCTTGGCTCAGCAACACCATGCTTTCGACCACATTGCGCAATTCCCGAACATTCCCCGGCCAAGAGTAGTTCATCAAAATTTCCATGACGTCCGGCAGGATCCTCTTTGCCGCCACGCCATAGCGAAGGGATGTTTTTTCGATGAAATGCCGCGACAAGAGCGGAATGTCCTCGCAATGTTCGACAAGACTGGGCAGCTTAAGAACAGTAACCGCCAGACGATAATACAAATCCATCCGGAACTGATCTTTGGCGATGGCGGCTTTCAGGTCGCGATTGGTCGCCGCGATAAGCCTTATGCTCACTTTGCGCGGTTTGTTTTCGCCCAACCGATAAACCACGCCATCTTCCAACACCCTTAAAAGGTGAGATTGCAATTCCATCGGCATCTCGCCAATTTCGTCCAGGAATAAGGTCCCGCCGTTCGCGGCCTCGAATTTGCCAATCTGTCCGCCCCGACGCGCTCCGGTGAACGCGCCTTCAACATATCCAAACAATTCGCTGGCGAGCAGATCGCGGGTTATGCCGCCGCAATTGAAGGCGATAAAAGGCCCGGTCGGATTGGAGCCCGCGTAATGCAAGGCCTGAGCGAAGACCTCCTTGCCCGCGCCGGTAGGACCCAGCAGCAAGACCGGCACCGACAATTTCGCCAATTGATTGGCCTTGTCTTTGACCGTGGTCATCGTCGGGCTGTTGCCCATGATTTCCGCTATGGGGCCTTCTTTCGCAGAGAGATTGTCTTGTTTGCGGGGGGGTGTGGAAAGGGCGTTCATCTGCGCCGAAGCTGTGGGAATAATCAAAAGCGTGCCCAAGCGTTCATTGTTTTGGACGACGGGTTGCAGCCAATCCTTACGGACCCAATCCGGCATATTTGTACCATCGGTCTCGGGTGCGGCACTCAGATTGAGGGACTCGCACGCACCCCGCCCTTCAGACGTTTGGCGGTCAAAAAATCGATTGGCGTTATCGTTGGCGCGGATCAGTCGGCCCCGCCGATCAAAAATCACGACGCCTTCACTGGCCCAGCGGCTGGCATTGGATATGGAATAGTCCAATAACTGAGACCGCTTTTCCATTTCCATGGATGCCAGCCGATTTTCAATGCGTCCAGCCCCCGAGACGGCCAAAGCCATGCAATGGGTATTGTGACTGCCGGACAGACCGGAAATATCCAACGATCCCAGAATGGTTCCGTCAAGCGGGTCTCGGATCACGCTGGCGGAACAGGTCCAGCGTTTGATTTCCTGGCGGAAATGTTCCGCCGAACAAATTTGCGTCGGATGCCCGGCCGCCAGGGCCGTGCCGATGGCATTGGTGCCGGTGGCCGACTCGCCCCACAGACTCCCGGGCGCAAGTCCGATTTCCTTGCCGTATTCCTTGGCGACCTCGTCCCCTTCGATCCACAGGATAACCCCGTTCGGATCGGTCAAAACCATCACGGTGCCGGACTCGATCAGAAAATCGCGCGCTTGCTCCAACGAGGGATGAGCGGCCTCGATCAGCTCTTGATGCTGGCGCTTCAACACATGAAACCGGTCGCCGCTCACCGCCAAGGGCGCGCCATGACGGGCGGGATCGACGCCTTGGGCCAAACTTCTTGTCCACGACTCTTTGATCAATCGCCGAACGGCATTCTGCGCTACATTTTCCCCGGCAATAAACCCTTCCCAAGCGCGCGACACCACACCCACATCAATTGGCAGGGTTTCCCCAAAATGAATTCTCATTCGACGCCTCCCTATAGGCTGACTTTATGACAGGCGCAGGTTTTTGTTTTTTTCCCGCGCCCATTTTTTGCGAAATTGACCTCTCGCTATTTTGTTATCCGCGCCTCTCGTCTCAGACGGAGGTTTAGCGCTGTTATCAGACCCTAGTTCTCTTTGTTTAGCAGCAAGAATTAGGGG
>CAIYCT010000410.1 GCA_903924765.1 uncultured Rhodospirillaceae bacterium
CAACCGGAAGCTCCCCCGCATAAGCATCGGGACGTCCAATGGCGGCCACATACAGAACGTCCGGGTGATGATGCAGTGCTTCCTCGATTGTTTCCGGAGCGATGTTGTGTCCGCCCCGAATGATCAATTCCTTCTTGCGTCCGGTAAGCCAAAAATAGCCATCCGCATCCTGTCGGCCCAGATCGCCGGTATTGAGCCATTTGCGGCCATCGCCGCAATCGAGCCAAAGCCCTGCGTCAAATTCCGCCGAACTATACCCCCGGAAAACATTGGGACCGGAAATAATCAACGTTCCGACTTCATCGGCAACGCAATCACGATCATAATTGCCGTTCTGATCGACAATGACGGCCTTCATCGCTTGCCCGGGCAAACGCAAACCAATCGAACCGATGCGCCGTTCGCCCAGCGACGGATTGATGCTGCTGACGCACGTCCCCTCGGTAAGACCGTAGCCTTCCAGAATTTTCAACCCCGTACGCTCTTGGAAACCCTTGAAAACCTCGATGGGCATGGGGGCTGCGCCGCAGAGGCCATATTCGAGCGACGTGATGTCGTGCCCGCTCACCGGCACCTGCATAAGGGACGCATAGATCGTCGGAACGCCGCTGAAGAAATTGATCCGGTAATGTTCGACTATTTCCCAGAAATGGGGGATGACCCCTTCTCCGCGATATCCTTGCGGGGTTGCCACGACCACATGAGCGCCAACCGAAAACGGCAGCAGTCCGGTGATAAGCATTCCATTCACGTGGAACAGGGGCAAACCGCATAACAATGTCTTGCCTGGGCCAAGCGTGTTTTCGATTCCTCGGACTTACCCGACCGCATTTCCTGGCGCGACTTCTGCCGCAAGGGCTACTACGTCGTTCCCCCTGAAAAACCAGAAATCGGGCAGCCGGTGGACATGCGTTGGTTCTATGAGGGCCGCCCCAAGGATGTGCCGGAGCCGCATCCACTGCCGTCGCAATGGTCGGAAAAGTTTGGGGAGGGGCTGCAAACCCCAAGCGGAAAGTTCGAGTTCGTGCCGGAAATACTGAAGCGGCACACGTCAAACAACCCCGACCGCCCCGCGCTCAATCGCTACATCCCGTCCTGGGAGGGACGCGGCACCAAGACTCTGACCGGGAA
This sequence comes from uncultured Rhodospirillaceae bacterium, assembly GCA_903924765.1. Lineage (GTDB taxonomy): Bacteria > Pseudomonadota > Alphaproteobacteria > Rhodospirillales > Magnetospirillaceae > CAIYCT01. The sequence continues at coordinate 1,132 of CAIYCT010000410.1, forward strand.
ATACCCTCTCCAGATGATTGCCACTCACTCGAGGTATAGTTTCCATACTTATTGCGACGGCAAGAACAGTGCGGTGAACAAGATCAAAGATCATCGAGCTTTGATCGCCGGTCACCATTTTTGGCTGCTGCGCATCAATTCCGAGGACGCACAAACCCGCGGGATTTCCCATCGGGATCTGGTCAAGGTTTACAATGACCGAGGCATCGTGATTTGCGCGGCGGATGTATCCCCGGCGATGACGCCCGGTGTGGTCAAATCCTATGAGGCCAGCGCCGAATTCCAGTTGGTGGATATTGATGGAGAGACCGTCGATATCGGCGGATGCATGAACCTGCTGACGCCGGATCGCCCCCAATCCCAAGGCACCAGCAGCATGAGTCCCAATTCCTGCTTGGTCCAGATCGAAAAGTGGCAAGGCGCTCTGTCGTTCCGCAAAAGCCAGGGCAAGTGAGGAGTAGGCCATGAAAAAATGGAACATGATCATCAACGTCGGACAATGCGAGAACTGCTACAACTGCGTTATCTCCGAGTCAGACGAACATGTAGGCAACAATTGTCCCGGCTACTCTGCGCCAGCGTCGATTTCCAGCGAGAGCACCATCCAAATCCTGCGCCGCTCCCAAGGCAGCGCCCCCATGGTCGAGACACTCTATTTGCCGGTCATGTGCAATCACTGCGACGACGCCCCGTGCATCAATGCCTCGGGTGGAGTGATCAGCAAACGCGAGGACGGCATCGTCATCATCGACCCGGTCAAAGCCAAGGGCCGCAAGGATCTTCTTAAAAGCTGCCCCTACAACGCGATCATCTGGAACGAAGAGCAACAGGTCCCGCAAACCTGGATTTTCGACGCGCATCTGTTGGATCAGGGATGGACCATTCCCCGCTGCCAGCAGGCCTGCCCCACGGATGTTTTCGAAGCGCTGAAGATAGACGATGTGGACATGGTCAATCTTGCGCGACAGGAAAAGCTGAAGGTTCTGAAACCAGAGCTGGGGACGCGGCCCCTGGTTTGGTACCGGTCGCTCAGCCGATGGGAAACGTGTTTTATTGGCGGCAGTGTCAGTGCTGATATCGGTGGGCTTTTGGAATGCGTCAATGCGGCTGAAATATCCCTGGTACATGACGGAAAAACAATTGCCCGCACCCAGAGCGACGAATTCGGCGATTTCCGCTTCGACGGACTCCCCCCGAATGGAGGGGACTACCGGATTGATGCCCGTCACACGTTAGGTCAAGCGTCCCGCCACTGTAGTCTGGAGGAAAGCGCATATCTGGGAGAAATACGGCTTATTGCGGTTGAAGACTGAGTTCCAATAGCTATCTAAAACAGGCAAGACCGGTCTGGCGCAAAAAATGTATTGACGTATACGGTAATTTCATGCCGAATTAGGGTACATGCGAGCCGTTAAACGGCTAGAGACAAAATAAGTCCGCAGTACAGG
>CAIYCT010000411.1 GCA_903924765.1 uncultured Rhodospirillaceae bacterium
CAGCACCTCAACGGCTGCCCGCATCAGATCGTCATTCACTTCTATATACCGCTGGGTCGTCGTCAGGTGCTTGTGACCGGCCAACTGCATGATGACCTTCGCCGAGATGCCGCTGTGCGCCAACTTCGTGATAAACCAGCGACGGCCAGAATGACTTGTTGCGCCAGCGAGACCAGCTTCATTATATAGTTTGCCCATTAGTTGGCAAAGACTGTTTGGAGAGAATGCTGTATTCTTCTGACTGAGCAGGAGGGGCCGATCCGCTTTGAGGTTGCTACCCAGTGTCGCCTTATACCGTTCCAATTCCTTCCGGAGCCGGTCGTTGACATATACCACCCTGCTATGGCCCCCCTTCGTTATCGCCGCCGACAACCTGATCTGGGCACGCACTGTTCCATCACCCTCGAAGACATCCCCAATCGTCAGCCCGGCGATCTCCCCAACCCTCATGCCGGCCTGATGGGAAAGAATAAATGCCATCCTATTGCGGGCAGCGTGCTTACCCTGAGCGGTCACGGCGAGCACTCTTTTGAGTTCTGCCTCTGTGAGAACGCGAGCTTGAGACATAGTATACCTCATCGTTTGTAGTTTATTGGCACTTTTCCTTATATTATTAGGATGGGGGGAGGTCAAGCGATGGATGATCGCCTTACTTTCTAAGTGGTTAGCCCAGAATATAACATTTCCACTATTTTGTTATGTTTCTGAAAGGTGGTATGGTCAGCCGAATCCGCTGTTCCTTACACCGCGCTGTCCACAAGCGCCCCTGATCGACGGATAGACCATTTTGGGAGATCGATATGCCAATCGTTCTGACATGGACCAGGGCCGATATTTCAAAATACATAAATCTAAAGAAAGAGCGGTATAGGCAAGCAAAAGGGCGAGAAGGCAACACATCGTTTGAGCATCACAAAGTTGTAGGCACAGATCGGTGTGTCATTGTGGAGCAATATTCTATTATAACGACTGATGTCGATGCCGTTTACACTAACACATTAGATGGAACGGAATTTACTGTAGCGGGTGTGGCGGCACTTTCGAGCCTTCAGTGGTATATATTGCGCCCTGAAAAACTATACTGTTCTCATCGCGATGATGGCCCGGCAACTATATATTTTGATAAAGCGGGTGGTATATCGGAATTATACTGGAGGGTAAACGGGGTTGATATAACGGCCGATGTCAATGATTGGTTGGAAAATAAGGTGGATTTACCGCCTTTCAATGAATGGGAAGATAATGAAAAGGGGCTTTTCAAAATGACTTTTGGTGGTGTCGGCTACACTCCGTAATGTCAAGACGATATTTTCACCGGAGCCATATCGGGGAGGTGTTATTTTAGAGCTGGCGGTGTAGTCGTTCTTGGCTACGCTACCGGCCAGACTTCAAATACTGGCTCAGAGACGGTTCCCCTGAGCGTTCGAGCACGGTGCTGAGATGAGCGTCGCGGCGAGTGCCGGCGGCAAAGCCATCTCCATAGGTCTCGCGCAAGGTGCCGACCTCGGTGTTTCCATTTTTCCGCCTGATCATTCCATCAGCGTCACGATGCCGGTCATCAAGACCCGGTTGGGTGTGCCCCCTTAGCCATCTACCATACTCCACTAAATGAGCCCGCCTATACGGACTAATCTACTACCTGTATACCAAATTGATGGTCAGAGGGCAAGAGCGCGACGAGCATCATCGAGCCGCTCAACCTTTCCTACGAACCCGATATGTGGCTGTACGAGTTCAACGGCTACCGAAGGGACGGGCTTCCGGTTCATCGGTGCTTGCTCTTCGAATTGAACCTCGGCATTGTGGGTATCAAGTTCACAGAACACGAAGTCCAGGGTGTCGGCTATGTCCAATCCGTTCTTTGACCACCCGATCCTGAACTCTCCCTACAGGCTTCCCGCCCGGCATTGGGAATTGGATGAAACAGGACAGCCGACGCAACAGATCAAGGACGCCCGGCGGCGTGCTCAGTTCATAACCCCGATCCCGAAGGCAAAAAAGAAGAAGGCGGCCGCCAGTCAGACCTCGTTCGTTTTTGATGACGGAAGCGGGCTGTCCACCACGAAGCAGCAGTATGACGCCACCTCGATCATGATCAATCGGGTGCGAGGACAGGTTGACGAGTGGCGAGCCATTCCAAACCCCGACAACTGGCATGTCACCCCTGTCACGGCCCGCTTACTCCAGCACTGGCGCCATCACCCATTCAACTCTATTCGTCCCTTTTTCTGTCAGGTGGAGGCGGTTGAAACCGCGATATGGCTCACAGAGGTGGCGCCACGTTTCAAAGCAGGCAAGGAAATCCTGGAGTACCTCGCATCAGCGAACAGAGACGCCAACCCTGAACTAATGCGGCTTGCCCTGAAACTCGCAACCGGCGCCGGCAAGACCACCGTCATGGCGATGCTCATTGCGTGGCAGACTGTCAACGCGGTCAGGCAACGCGGAAGTGAAAGGTTCGCGAAAGGTTTCCTAATTTGTACGCCGGGCCTAACTATCCGTGATCGGCTACGTGTTCTGAAGCCATCCGACCCAGACAGTTATTACCGGACCCGCGAATTGATCCCGCCGGACATGATCGATGAGATGAATAAGGCGAAGATCGTTATCACGAACTATCACGCCTTCAGACTTCGCGAGCGTATCGAGATATCG
>CAIYCT010000412.1 GCA_903924765.1 uncultured Rhodospirillaceae bacterium
GATGGTTGACCCCTATAGATTCACATAAAAGACGCGGGGGGAATCGTCTTTTTTCAGAACGCTAATTTGCTTATGAAATTAGCGTTGAACAGCCCTGATGGTAGGCATCATTGTAATTGGCCGGAAGCCTATAAGTATCGGACAACCCCATCAACCGCGCGGCCTCACGAGGCGAAAGCAGTCGAGACCGAATCCGCGCCCCCTCAACAACGACGATGGTCTGTCGTGATGAACCGCCTGCCGGGGTGCGTAAGCAGCCGGAAAGATCGTCAAATCTGATTTCCGCTCGTTGATGTTTCTGGCCATTTTCAAATCGAGTCCGTTTGTAAACGGCTCCAGCCGTTCGAACCACCGTCGCTGCTGCGGCCTTCACTTTTGACAAATGGCGTTCATTCATCATTTTGAGCAAAGTTTTGGTTTCTTCTTCGGTGTGTCAGTCGCAGCCTATGGGGTCGTCTTCGATCAAATCGACAAAACGCGTTGTCATCATTGGCGGGCACGGCAAGTTCCACCATGCCCAGTTCTGCTTGGCTTGGTGCGAAAGCAGGGATTGAGCCTTGACAAGAGCGGGAGAATGCCACGGAGAGATCGGGGCATTAGAAAGCGTTTCATGAGGGATGCATAAGTGAGAGGAGATGCCTAAGAAAAAGAGCCTGGGACGTGATTGCGGCAGAAAATGCTTGGCATCGATGACCAAGGCGCCGAAACGATAATCGGCCACAGAAAGGCATTCTGAAATGCGAACGAAATCGCGTCCTCCATTGGAGGTAAGCGCCCCGCAGACGTTTTCCAGAACAATCAAGGGCGGTCCGCGATCTTCATTCTTCAATCGCGTCATTAAATCCCAAAACGGCCAAAAAGTGCCCGAGCGCGTCTGTCGCAGATCGGATCGATGGCCTATTCCCTGGTAGTTGCCAGCAAGAGACAGGTCTTGGCAAGGGAATGAAGCCCACGCTAAATCGGCCTTTCCTGGCAAATCTGCGGGCTCTACGAGATTAATGTCCAGTTCAAGGAAATGCTCGCGTCCCCAATTGGCGCAATAGACGTCTGCTTTCATGGAGTCAATATCGTTGGCGAGCAGACAATCCCACTTTGGACCTAGACCGGCATTGGCCATGCCCCCGCCAGCAAAAAATTCGTAGAAGCTTGGCATTATGATTTTTCCATCGATAACACGAAATATAGTGCCAGCAAGAGATTGCGAACACTAGATTTACTTTCTAAATGCAGCCAATTGGTCCCAATGCGTTCTGGAACATTATAAGAACAAAATGGGTGTGTCAAATTGTTCTGGTAAAAAAATACCGCAAGCCCGTAACCCTTTTTTAAGCGGCCGGAGCGGATCATGTCCGCATGGAACGGCCTTGCGCTGGAGTGTGAATGTCCGACCGACCCGATGCCGATCAGCCTGAAAATCCACCTAAAAGCGCGGTTCCGCTGGCGGTGGCGCTGGTCATGGGCGGACTGGAAAATCTGGGGGCGCCCAAGGTGGTGGCCACTGGCAAGGGCAAGGTGGCCGAGCAGATTCTGGAATTGGCTTTCGCCCATGGGGTGAAAGTCCGCACCGACCCGGATTTAGTTCAAATCCTTGCGGCGGTGGATGTGGATACGGTCATTCCCGCCGAGGCCTTCGTGGCCGTCGCCGAGATATTGGCCTATGTGTACCGTGCCAATGGACAGGTCCCTCCGCCCGAGTTGGGCGCGGATTGGGAGCCGGATGGGAGTAATGTAGGGTGAGCGAACAGGCTTTGGAAATTTGGGAAGAATTGGAAAAGGCCATCTCGCTGGTGACCACGGCCAGACGCATGATGTCCACCGGCGCTCGCGTCGATCTGACCGCGCTGGAAGGCAAGATCCGCTTCGTCTGCACAACCGCTAAGGGCTTGGTGGACGAAGAAGGCAAGACCATGCTGCCCGTCATGGAAGCCCTGATTGACGATCTGGATCATCTGGCCGAATCCGTGCGTTCGCACCAAGGTCAATTGGCCGAACGCCTGACGGTGTTGAACGGCGGATAATGGATCAGGTCGATTACCTTCGCTTTATTGCCGCGCTGATCCTGGTCCTTGGATTGATCCTGGGGCTGACTTGGGCAATTCGCCGTTACGGTCCCCAAGCCATGGGCGGAGCAGGCGGCGGCAAGCGACGCCTTGCCGTGATCGAAACCCTGACATTGGACGCCAAGCATCGTTTGGTCTTGATCCGCAAGGATGATCGTGACCATCTTCTGCTGTTGGGGGGGGCGGCGCAGGTGATCGAGTCCGCCCGCCGGGATGAAGAGGGGGAAAGTCAGTGTTGATGGTGCGGCGCGTCATGCCTTCTTTGCTGTTGCTGATCGCTTTGACGGCGGCCGGCTCTGCGCAAGCGCAGCAATTCAGTTTGGATTTGGGCTCGACCTCGTCCACTACCCGTATCGTTCAGATGATCGTCCTGACCACGGTGCTGTCGGTGGCCCCGGCCATTGTCATGATGGTCACCGCTTTCACCCGCATCGTGGTGGTGCTGGGTTTCTTGCGCCAAGCCTTGGGCACGCAGCAAACGCCGCCCAACATGGTGATGATCAGCTTGGCCATGTTCCTGACCGCCTTCGTCATGGCCCCCACCTTCGAGGAAAGTTGGAGCCAGGGCATTCAACCCTACATGGATGGCCATTTGGATGAATTCGAAGCCTTCGACAAGGCGGTCAAACCCGTGCATGCCTTCATGATGAAGCATGTGCGCCCGCGCGATTTGCGTCTGCTGATGGATTTGTCCAAAGCCAAGGAAGTGGAAAAAGCCGAGGACGTTCCGCTCAAAGCCTTGATCCCCGCCTTCATGATCAGCGAGCTGCGTCGGGCGTTCGAAATGGGCTTTTTGCTGTTTTTGCCCTTCATCATTATCGACATGGTCGTTGGGTCCATCTTGATGAGCATGGGCATGATGATGATTCCGCCCGCCATGATCTCGCTGCCGTTCAAGCTGATCTTTTTCGTGCTGGTTGACGGCTGGTATATGGTGGTCGGATCGCTGGTCCAAAGCTTCAACTAGGTCCCAACCGTCGTCATTTTTGTGCAATGCAAAAAACATCTTGGCAGCCGAAATTTTTTTGGGTAATCTCCCCTTCATGTTGCAATGCAGCAAAGCATAAGGCCGCGCTGTTTGGTTCACTTAAGGAGAGATAAGATGAGCGCTACCGTTTTCGACAAGATCGTTGCTTTCAACAAAGAAACCACCGAAGCCCTGGTCAAGAGCAGCACCGCTGCGTACAAGGGTTTTGAAGAGCTGAGCAAGGCCACGCAAGACGTTTTGACCAAGACGGTTTCGTCCAACGACGCCGCCATCAAGGCCCTGTTGGCCGTGAAGAGCCCCGCCGAATTGGCCGATCTGCAAAGCCGCCTGACCCGTGAAACGGTCGAGGTCACCATTGCCGAAAGCCGCAAGTTGGTCGAGCTGGCCAGCTCCGCTTACACTCAGGCGATCGAGCCCTTGAACGCTCGCGTTGCCGCTTTGCAAGCTCTGGCTCCCGCTTTCGCTAAGTTCGCCGCCTAATTCGAACTTAGTGGTTTAACCTTTTTTCATCTCGTCATTACCGGGCTTGCCCCGGTAATCCATGGACCCCTGGATCAAGTCCGGGGGTGACGCAGAAAAAGAGGGAAAGCAGAAAATCTATTCCGCCACTTGCAAGATCACCTTGCCGGTGGCGGTTCTGTTTTTAAGCAGCCCCAAAGCCTGGTCCGCCTGTTCCAGCGGCAGAATGTTAGAGACATGGGGATGCAGTCTTCCTTGGGTCCATAGGTCGATGCAATCGGCCAACGAACGCCGCATGGCGTCAGGGTCGATGGTGCGATAGGCGTTCCAGCTGAACCCCAAGACGGAAATATTTTTCACCAGCAAAATGTTGGCGGGAATTTGCGGCACGGTTCCCGAGGCGAACCCGATCACCAAGATGCGGCCTCCTGGCCGGGTTGACCGCAGGGCGCAATCGAAGGCGGGGCCGCCTACCGGGTCGTAGGCCAAATCAGCACCCTTTCCCCCGGTCAATTCCTTGATGCGCTCACGCAGATCGTCGCTGCGGCTATCCAGGCCGATGGCGGCGCCATGCTCGATGGCGATCTTCAACTTGTCGTCCGAGCTGGCGCAGGCGATGACCCGCGCCCCCAATCCCGCTCCGATTTCTACGGCGGTCAAGCCGACGCCGCCGCTGGCCCCATGCACCACCAAGGTCTCGCCAGCGGTCAGGCCCGCCTTGATCAAAGCCAGATGCGAGGTGCCGTAGGCAATGGGAAATCCCGCCGCTTGAGTCATATCTGCGGCGTCGGGCAGCACATGAACATCGCGCCAATGGGCCACCGCTTCTTGCCCCCAGGCCCCGCCGATCACCGCCGCCAAAACTTTATCGCCCGGTTTGCAGGTGACGACATCCTTGCCGATTTCGATCACTTCGCCCGCCAGTTCAAAACCGGGGACGAAGGGCGGAGTCAATTTTTCTTGATAGGCACCGGTCAGCAACAAGGAATCGGCGAAATTGATCCCGGCGGCGCTGACGCGGATGCGGACCTGGTGAGTGGTCAGATCTTGACGAGGAATGTCCTGGATCTGCAAATCTTGCCCCAAGGCGGGGCACACCAAAGCCTTAAAGGTCATGGCGACCTCACGCGGCTTTGACGGCGGCTCGGTCGGCCCGATCTTTTTGCGCCGCCCAAGACAGCTTCAAGGTGGTGAACAGCATGATCTCGGTCAGCTGCGGCCGGTCCATGATGATGGCCAGTTCCCGCTGGGCGTATTGCACCAACTTTCCCGGCGCGGTGGACGAGGATAGCAAGTTGGTGACCAGCTCTTTGCGGATTAGCGGCGGGAAGGTCAGGATCTGGGCGAAGATGTCGCCTTTGATTTCCATGGGGATGTTCTTGCTGATGAACAACCGGTCCACGCACAGGGCGTAAATGCCGAAATCCAGCTTGCCCGCCACGGTCTTGGTGAAGTCGGCGAATTCGTCGTTGAACAGGTCGCGGCTGATTTTGCGATTGATCAGTGCCTTGACCACATCCAGAAACTGCCGATAGCGAAGGCGGGCGGGATTGATGATGTCGCCCAGTTCGTGGCTCAGCGCCTTGACCTCGGCATCCAGCGAGCGCGCCTGCAGGATATTCTGCGCGGCAGAGCGCACGTCGGACGAGAAGGCGCTTTCCTCGATCAAGGTGAACAAGCGTTCGAATTTTTCGCGGCGGCTGGTGGACATGCGGGTGGCGAATTGTCCCAGCGACAGCAAGGCGGCCTGACCGACCATGGCATCGCGAGCCACCACCGCCGCCATGCCAAACGCGGCGCGGTCAAATTGGGAGCGGCGTAAAATGTCGTCGGTGATGACCATGCGTTCGCCGGGGGCCAAGGTCAAATTGGCTCCCACATTGCCGCATTGCAGGAAATGAGTGGCAAGATCGCTGGTCGGTTGAAGCATGATGGCTCGCCTGAATAAAGTTCCTGCCATTACACTGTAAATAGCGGTTTACGGCAACAAGCTTTTATTCCACCAGATCCCAATAAGGTCGAGGCCCGAAGCGCTCGGCC
>CAIYCT010000413.1 GCA_903924765.1 uncultured Rhodospirillaceae bacterium
CTGCTTGCCCATCAGACCGAGAATGTCAGCAAGCCAGAACTTGAACAAAACGCAAAGGCTGCGTAAAGTGCTCAACCAGCGATGCCTGCCAAGCAAATTTCAACATCGGGCGGGACATCCCCGGCAAATTCGACATCGACATACAGCCAGTTAATCCGGCGTATGCGAAGCGATTGGCAAAATACATCGTCAAGGGTACTGACCCTGAATTTATCGCGCATTTTTTTCTAGGCGGTGTTCATGCTCCACAAGGCAGTGTCGCAGGGAAGCGGGCGGGGACAAGTCTAGCAATCGGCGCGGCAGTCCGTCGGGAAAGTGGCTTTAAGCCGTCCCGCCGTCGATACCAGCACAAACGGGCAAATGATGACGGCCAATCCATTGCCCGAGCCGGATGATAGCTTTATTGCATAAATCAAGACTTATGCAATAATCTGAACCCCTTGACCTGTAAGGGATTTTCTTTTGCATAAGTCACCCTCATAATAAGGGCATGATTTACGGATATGCACGAGTCTCGACGGACGGGCAAAGCGTCCAGGCGCAGCTTGCCACTCTGACCGAGGCGGGAGCCATCAAGGTATTCCGCGAAGTGGCAAGCGGTGCGAAGTCGAACCGCGCGCAGCTTGCGCGCGCCCTTGTCGCTTTACAGCCTGGTGATGTGTTTTTGGTGACGCGCCTTGATCGGCTTGCCCGCTCGACCCTCGACCTGTTGTACATCCTCAAGACGATTTCGGACAAAGGGGCGGGCTTTCGTTCCTTGGCTGATGTTTGGGCCGACACCACAACGCCGCATGGCCGGTTGATGTTGACGGTATTGGGCGGGTTGGCTGAGTTTGAACGTGATCTTATCAAGGCCAGGACTGGCGAGGGCCGCCGCCGCGCCAAGGCACAGGGCAAGAGCCTGGGCCGTCCGTTCAAGTTGACCGAACACCAAAAGGCCGAAGCCTTAGCGCGGCGCGAGAAGGGCGAAGAAAGCCTTGTGGAAATTGGCCGCAGCTATAACGTAAGCGCCGCGACAATATCGCGAATTACTCAGGGGAATGTTCGATGAATCCGGTTGAGATCGAAGAAGCTGTTTCGGTGCTGGCAGAAAGTCCCTTTGATTCGGTCGAGTTCCCCTATGCTTTTCTGGAAGCCTTCGGGAACAAGGAAACGACGATCAAGCGTTTGCGTAAGGGCGAGTCGAACAAGTCGGACCTTGGGGGCGTACTTCAGACCAACAATATTCATATTGCCGTTGCCAAGTCCGGCGAAGTGAGCGGGTTGCTGTCCGCTTTGCGGGCCAGCCCAGCGACGGTTAGGGCCAAGGCTAAGTTCATTCTGGCTACGGACGGCGAGAGCTTCGAGGCGGAGGATTTGACCAGTGGCGAGACTATTGCCTGCACCTTCCCGGAGTTCCCCAACAAGTTCGGTTTATTCCTGCCCTTGGCAGGTATCAGCACCTCACGGCAGATCAGTGAGAACGCCTTCGATATTCGCGCGACCGGGCGGCTAAACCGGCTTTATGTGGAGTTGTTGAAAGACAACCCGGATTGGGGCAAGGCCGAACGCCGTCACGATATGAACCATTTTATGGCCCGTTTGATCTTTTGTTTTTTTGCAGAGAAGACAGACATCTTCAACGGAACCGGCCTGTTTACCGAAACGGTGAGCCAGATGGGTGCGAGGGATTCCTCCGACACCCATCAAATCATGGGTGAAATCTTCCGGGCCATGAATACGCCGGTAAAGGACCGGGCCACGAGCGGTCTGCGCCCGTGGGCGGATGTTTTTCCCTACGTCAATGGCGGATTATTTTCTGGCAATCTGGATGTGCCACGCTTCAGCAAGATCGCGCGGGCCTACCTGCTGCAAATCGGTAGCCTCGATTGGACGAAGATCAACCCGGACATTTTTGGGTCGATGATCCAGGCGGTAGCCGAGGACGAGGAGCGCAGCAATATCGGGATGCACTACACCAGCGTTCCTAACATCCTAAAGGTTCTTGATCCTCTATTTTTAGATGATCTGCGCGAGAAGCTGGAAGAGGCTGGTGATAATTCGCGCAAGCTCTTGAACTTGCGGGGGCGCATAAGCCGGATCAGGGTCTTTGATCCCGCCTGTGGGTCCGGCAATTTTCTGGTTATCGCCTACAAGGAAATGCGGGCCATTGAGGCTGGGATCAACAAGCGGCGAGATGAGCAAGACCGAAAAACGGAAATCCCGCTGACGAATTTCCGGGGGATTGAGCTTCGAGACTTTCCGGCAGAAATTGCGCGCCTAGCTCTCATAATCGCCGAATTTCAATGTGACGTGCTTTATCGTGGGCCAAAACTGGCCTTGAACGAGTTTCTGCCGCTGCGTTCTGAAAACTGGATCACCTGCGACAATGCTCTGCGGGTGGATTGGCTAAGCGTTTGTCCGCCGACTGGTACTGGTGTGAAGTTGCGCGGCGATGATTTGTTTCATACGCAGCTGGACCAAGTGCAGATTGATTTTGAGAACGAAGGTGGGGAGACGTATATTTGCGGGAACCCACCATATATTGGTTACAATCGACAGTCAGCCGAGCAAAAAGAAGATTTAAGACGCTTGTTTGAAGATAGGACAAACAACTGGCGATCTTTAGACTACATCACGGGCTGGTTTGGGAAATTTTTAGATATATCTAGGTTTGGATTCGAAGCTGCATTTGTGTCAACTAATTCAATTTGTCAAGGTGAACACGCTGCCATAATTTGGCCTATTATATTTAACAGTGGAATCAGTATTCACTTTGCCGCACCTAATTTCAGGTGGTCAAACAATGCCGCAAACAACGCTGGTGTTACTGTTTCTGTCGTCGGTCTAACATCAAGCAAGAATTGCCAGAAATTCATATACATTTCTGAACACAGGAGAGAAGTTGAGCAGATAAACCAATATCTTGCGGAGGGTGCGCCGGTTAATATGAGCGCAGCGAAGCGCTCGATTTCCGACTTACCGCAAATGGTATTGGGAAATATGCCGAAAGATGGTGGAAACCTTATACTTAGTCGCGATGAAGCGGCTTCACTCATAAATGAGTTCCCGCAATCTACCCATTTTATCTATGGATTCCTTGGTTCGCAGGAACTGATAAACGGAAACCCTAGATGTTGCCTTTGGATTTCAGACAATGATCGGTTCTTGGCAGAATCCATTCCTCCGGTTGCGGCCCGTTTGGAGGCAGTCGCTCAAATGAGGTTGGAAAGTCCGGCGCAATCAACGCAGGCATTTTCTAGTAAACCACACCGGTTTAAACAAATTCAGGGTGTAGCTAAATACTATACTATAGCTATACCAAGTGTATCGTCGGAGCGGCGCGAGCATCTTCCCGTAGATGTTCTATCTGCACAGAACATAGTATCAAGTCTTGCCTTTGCCCTTTACGACGCCCCTCTGTGGAACATGGCTCTGATTGCATCGCGCTTGCATTTGGTTTGGGTTGCAACGGTGTGCGGTAAGCTGGAAACTCGATACCGCTATTCCAACACTCTCGGCTGGAACACCTTCCCGGTTCCCGCGTTGACGGAAAAAAACAAAGCAGACCTGACCCGTTGCGCCGAAGACATCCTTCTCGCACGTGAATCCCATTTTCCAGCGACCATTGCCGATCTCTACGACCCCGACACCATGCCGACCGACTTGCGCCAAGCGCACGAGCGCAATGACGAGGTGCTGGAACGCATCTATATCGGTCGCCGGTTCAAGAACGATACCGAACGGCTAGAAAAACTTTTTGAGCTTTACACCAAAATGACCGCCGGACAGGGTCCGGCCAAAAACCCCAAGAGAGGGGCAAAAGCATGAGCAGCCATATTAAATCTGTCCCCTCCGTATCGGTTTCTTATGCCAGCAATGGCAGTTCAACCAAGGCCAATGCGTTGGGAATGCGCCCCATGCAGGAACGCGCCTATGAGAAACGGGGCGAACAATATCTGCTGATTAAATCGCCGCCAGCTTCTGGCAAGAGCCGTGCGCTGATGTTCATTGCGCTGGACAAGCTGCACAATCAGGGGATCAAACAGGCCATTATCGTGGTGCCGGAACGCTCGATTGGGGCCAGCTTCCATGACGAGCCGTTGCGCCAATATGGGTTTTGGGCCGATTGGGTGGTGGCCCCGCAATGGAACCTATGCGATGCGCCGGGTTCGGACAATGGCGGCAAGGTGGGATCGGTCGAAGCCTTTCTGAACAGCCCGGACAAAATTCTGGTCTGCACTCATGCCACCTTCCGCTTTGCCGTGGATCGCTTAGGGGTGGAAGTTTTTGACGACCGGCTGATTGCCGTGGACGAGTTCCACCATGTTTCCGCCAACCCGGACAACAAGCTGGGCGCTCACCTGGGCCAGTTCATTGCCCGCGACCGCATTCATATCGTAGCGATGACGGGTTCCTATTTCCGGGGCGATGCCGAGGCCGTATTGCTCCCGCAGGACGAAGCCCGTTTCGATACAGTGACTTATACCTATTACGAGCAGCTTAATGGCTATGTCTATTTGAAGCAGCTTGATATTGGCTATTTCTTCTATGCCGGTTCCTATGCCGACGACATTCTGAAGGTGCTGAATCCGACCGAGAAAACCATCATCCACATTCCCAGCGTCAATTCGCGTGAAAGCACGAAGGACAAGATCAGGGAAGTGGAACATATCCTTGAGGAGCTTGGAAGCTGGCAGGGCAGCGACCCGGCGACCGGCTTCCAACTGGTCAAGACCTCAGACGGTCGCATTCTACGGATTGCCGACCTGGTGGACGATGATTCGGCCCGCCGCGAACGGGTGGCTGCATCGCTCAAAGACCCGGCGCAGAAAAATAACCGTGACCATGTGGATATCATCATCGCCCTGGGCATGGCCAAGGAGGGCTTTGACTGGATTTGGTGCGAACATGCACTGACCGTAGGTTATCGTTCTAGCCTTACAGAAATCGTTCAGATCATTGGCCGCGCCACTCGCGATGCTCCCGGCAAGACACGAGCACGCTTCACCAATCTGATCGCCGAGCCGGACGCTTCGGAAGCGGTCGTGACCGAGGCGGTTAACGACACGCTGAAGGCCATTGCCGCCAGCCTATTGATGGAGCAGGTTTTGGCTCCCCGATTCGAGTTTCAGCCAAAGAACCTATCCAATGGGCCAACCCCAGGCTTCGATTATGGCGAGGGTGGCTATGATTCCAGCAAGTGCAATGTTGGCTTTAATGAGGAAACAGGACAGTTCCAAATCGAAATCAAGGGGCTTGTCCCGCCCAAGAGCGAAGAGGCGCAGCGCATCTGCAAGCAGGATATCAACGAGGTGATTGCCGCCTTTGTTCAGGATAAAAGCACCATCGAACGCGGATTGTTTGATTCCGAGTTGGTGCCGGAGGAACTGACCCAGCTTCGCATGGGCAAGATTGTGAAGGACAAATTCCCGGAGCTTGATGACGATGACCAGGAGGCCGTTCGTCAGCACGCTATCGCCGCGCTGAATTTGACGCAGAAAGCCAAAGAAGTTGCATCGGGCGGGCCGGTCGGCGGTGATGAGCAAACCGTGAACACCGCCTTTATTCAGGGAGTCCGCAGGTTCGCTATGGATGTGCGCGAATTGGACATCGACCTGATCGACCGCATCAATCCCTTTGGCGAAGCCTTTGCCATTCTGGCCAAGACGATGAGCGAGGACAGCCTGAAACAGGTTGCCGCCGTCATCGCCGCCAAGCGGGTGAACCTGTCCCCGGAGGAAGCCCGCGACTTAGCCAAGCGGGCGTTGAAGTTCAAGCAGGAACGCGGTCGGCTGCCGTCGATTACGTCGCCCGACCCTTGGGAAAAGCGTATGGCCGAGGGGGTTGCCTTCCTGGCTCGTATGAAAGCGGAGGCTGCCCGTGGCTAAGCAGTTTACCGAAGAGGATGATGCCCTTCTTGATGAGCTTGGGGTCGAGGTTGAGCCGGAACGTACATCAAGCCGCACCCCCCGCGAGGAACGGATCATTGCTGGCTTTGAGGAGATTCAGCGTTTTGTGTCCGAACTGGGGCGGGTTCCGCACCATGGCGAGGAGCGGGATATTTTCGAGCGGCTTTATGCCGTGCGCTTGGACCGATTGCGTGAACAAGAAGATTGCCATGTGATTTTACTTCCGCTGGATCATCAAGGCTTGCTTTCCGGCGAGGTGGTGCGGGCCGCGTCCGAAGTTGATACGCTGGACGATGACGCGCTTTTGGCCGAGCTTGGGATTGATATTGCCGCGCCTGGTGACATCAACGAACTTCGGCATGTTCGATCAACTGCCGAGAAGCGCGCCGCCGAAGAAATCGCCAATCGCCTGCGTTGTGAGGACTTCGAGCGGTTCAAGCCGCTGTTCGACCAGGTGCAAAGCGACATCAAAAATGGTCAGCGTTCAACCAGGCAGTTCGTCAAGGATGCGGGCTTTTCAAAGGCCGAGATCAAAGCGGGCCAGTTTTTTATTCTTGGCGGTCAGACTGCCTATGTCGCGGAAGTCGGAGAAACGCTTAAGGCTCCGAATGGTGAGACCGATGCCCGCCTACGGGTTATTTACTCGAATGGCACAGAAAGCGACCTGCTTTTGCGGTCGCTTCAGCGTGCATTATACAAAGACGAGAGCGGACGGCGGATTACTGAGCTGACAGCGGGGCCGTTGTTCGCAGATCACAACGAAGACGGGGACCAGGCCAGCGGCATCGTTTATGTCCTGCGGAGCAAGTCCGAAGAGCCAGCGATTGCCGCCCATCGTGAGGTTCTGCATAAGATCGGTGTGACCGGGGGGGATGTTGAGCGCCGGATTGCTAACGCCAAGCTTGATCCCACCTTTCTATTGGCTGACGTGGAAATCGTCGCGACCTATGAGCTATATAACATCAACCGGACACGCCTGGAAAACCTCATTCACCGCATCTTTGGTGCCGCTCGGCTTGACGTTGAGATCAAGGATCGTTTTGGCAATCCGGTGACACCGCGCGAATGGTTCTTGGTCCCCCTCTTTGTTATCGACGAAGCGATTGAGAAGGTCAGGGATGGGACAATCACCGGTTATGTCTACGACCCTAACAGGGCGCAGTTGGTGGTTTCGGACGAATGACGACGAACTGGTGCCATACCTTCCGTGACGCCAACCTCCGCAGTCGGGACATTGATACCTTGAAGCGGTGGGTCCGGCATAAGTTGGGCGGGTAGGCGTCGCTCGCCAGTTTGCTGACGGTAACATCGTCTGGAACGAGGAACTCCCACCCGAAATCGAGTGTAGAAGCTATATCGCCCTCGAAGATGACCAGTTGGTCCTTCGGGATGGGCGAGGCCTGGTCTATGACATGCACCGAATATTGCCTTACAGGGCGACATCAGGAATTTCCACGAACCATGTGGCAATTTCCTGTAAACGGCGCTGTTTAGGTTTATTGAATGTTCCCCATACCTGCCCGTGATACGGGTTGGTATCGTCGGGATCAAAACCGATTTGGAAGGTTTCAGCCCGTAAGTCACCTGCCGTAAACCGTAGCGATCCTGTCCAATGAGGGTTGGTCACATGACGGCGCGGATCAATTCCAGCTTCAATGATTAATGCCTCTAAATCTACGGACATCCCTTCATTGGGGCCGGTTGATTTCTTAAAGGCAACCGACGAAATTCGCCGCGCACCAGTTTTATCTGTGACGATTTGATTTTCTGATATGCGACGGATAATTCCGTCATTTGCGGTGATACCGGCGTGATCGTGCGGGATCACCCCGCCTTGGTCATCACGCGGCGGAGGATCGAGCGGCAATGATAGGCTCCGAAATTTCAGCAATCCACTTGGCAACAACGGCAAAATTGTTGGTGAGGCTTATTTCTTCACCGTCGATTCCCGTGCTTTCAGATGAACGCCATGCTTCAACTTTGTAAGGGGCTTGAATATGGAGTTCGATATCCCCTTCCTCGGTGTGCCATTCGATTTGTAAATCCCCGTTTGACCCAGGGACAATTTGCGGCGATGGCGTGTCAATCGAACAAGCTGCATGGAGCAGGTTAAGCGCAAAATTTGCGTTCTCGAAGCTGACGGGAATCCCCTTGTAGCCATCCCAGCCGCGCTCAAGTTTAACGAGCGCGTTTAGCCGATCCATGACAACACTATGCCATTGATGCACGGGTTCCTGAACACGGCGAGCAGATAAGGACGGGATTGAGCTTACGTTTGCGCCGGTAATTTCCACCCATTTTTTTGAATAGGCCGCGCTGGTTTCCATGTATGTCATGTGTGCCTCTCCCAAATCTTATGGGCCTTTTCCGTGGTAATGGCCGCGAACTCATTTACGACAACATCTCGACCATGCACCAAAAAATGAATTGCCGCGTCAATATCTGAACCTGTAGGCATCCCACGCGCCGTTAGATTCAGAATTAATATCTTATGCCGTTCTATATCAATCGCTGAATTTAATTCGCAGGTGAGCCGTCCAACTGGATTACCACTCTCATCAAGAATTATCCGGCGGAATGAAGCCGACACTTCCTCTGGTTCTGGTTCTGGAAAATTTAGAAAACTAAAGACCTCTGTTGCAGAGTGGAGGCCACCTTCTTCGCCAATGCGAATATGATTAATATAGGATATTTCCGCCTGATTGCAGGAAAGTTTTTGAGGCGAGAGCGTTGAGAAATAGGTTTCTAGTGTCCTGGCTTCATCTTGGAAGCGGGCTATCATTTTCTCAAAACGCGGATACTCATTTGTTTGATCCCCAACCTTGCGCCAGTTATGCAAGAGGCGATCTTGCTGAAATTGGATGAGTTCGTCCTTATTGCTAGACAGGAACCAAAATCTGTCATGCTGCGCGCCGGTGATGACGCCAAAGCCGACAGAAGGACGGGGGGGAAGGCCAAAAGTTTCAAACGATGGAACGAGAGGCGGCAATTCCTCAACGAGTGGAAATTCGTCTTTAAATAGCCCCCACACTTCCCCCGCCCTGATTTGCTGATACCCAGCCGCAGGCGCAAATTGGATGCCTAGCACCACTTCATTAAGCGGAGGATTCCCAAAATCAGGAAGATGGTCAGGTCTGGTCAATGGCGTATTCATAATGGGGCAGAGTGTATATGCGTCAATGATTCGACGCCAATACCTATTATAGCGAAACAGCTTTAAATATTCCTATAGGACGTTCCCCTAACGGGGCTGGCTGTCGTGGCATCGAGCCGCAAAGCCCGCGTCTCGCCCCTTCTGGCTTCCATCCCTAACGCATCTTTACCCGCCGCCCAAGCGGCGAAGCGGGAACCATAGGGCTTTGCCCTAGAGGCTTCCCAGCAAGGGGTTTCCGCCCAGCTTCCTCCCTTCGCGTTGCTGCGGTCGTGCAGCCGGTTCCCCGCGAATCCCCTTGCTCCCTCCTTACCCAGTCTCGCCGACAGGCAAGGGTTCATGCGCGGACATGAACCCAGAACCCGAAGGAGAGATAAAATGACCGATACCCGTACCGATGTTTATACCCGCATCACCAACAAGATCATTGCCGACCTTGAGCAAGGAATCCGCCCTTGGTTCAAACCGTGGAACGCCGACCACGCAGCCGGAAAAATCACCCGCCCCTTGCGTCATAACGGAATCCCCTACAATGGAATTAATGTTCTGATGCTTTGGGGCGCATCCGTGGAAAAAGGCTATGCTTGCCCGCTTTGGCTGACCTTCAAACAGGCGCTTGAACTTGGCGGGAATGTTCGCAAAGGCGAATCCGGCGAACTGGTGGTTTATGCCAACCGGATCACCCGCACCGAAACCGACGACAAAGGCGCAGAGGTAGAACGCGAGATTCCCTTTATGAAAGGCTACACCGTCTTTAATGCCGAGCAATGCGAAAACCTGCCCGCGCATTATTACGCCAAGGCCGTACCCCCTGCCCTTTCCCCCATCCAACGGATCGAAGCCGCCGACCGCTTCTTTGCCGCCACCCGTGCCGACATTCGCCACGGCGGGACACGCGCCTTTTATGCCGAAGGCCCCGACTATGTGCAGATGCCACCCTTTGAAGCGTTCAAGGATGCTGAAAGTTACGCCGCCACCCTCGCCCATGAATTGACCCACTGGACGAAACACGATAACCGCCTAGCCCGCGACTTTGGCCGTGTGGTGCATGGGGATGAAGGCTACGCCAAAGAGGAATTGGTTGCCGAACTCGGAGCCGCTTTTCTATGTGCTGATATTGGCATTACCCCCGAAGTGATGCCCGACCATGCCGCCTATATCGCCTCTTGGCTTGCCGCCTTGAAGAACGACAAACGCCTGATTTTTAGCGCAGCCGCCCACGCCCAGCGCGCCGCCGATTATCTGCACCGCCTACAGCCGCAGCAGGTGGCCGACAATGAAGAAGGACGGGTTGCCGCTTGAGGCAACCCTAACTTTTCCCCATCACCGCCGTGGTGTGGGGTTTTGCTCTTGGGGGCGCGCCGCCCCCGCCGCAGGGCATCCCCCGTGCAAGGGCATTCCAATTTGTTGCCGTGGAATTTTAGGAGCCGCTCTTAATCTTGCGCTTGATAAATCCATAGAACGCCGCCGCGTAATCGTCAGGGGGTTCTTTCGTCTCAATCCATTCCCTAAATTCGCCCTCAAACATATCAATATCCAATTCTGGGAAGTGGCTTTTGATGCGCGTGTACTCTTTTTCGGTTAGCCGCCGTGAAGAATCTGACGGCAACAAATTGGAATGGGTAGACGCCTTCGGGAGTGCCTTAATCGGTTCGACCTTTTCGACCGCTCCGGTAAGGCGCGCACGCCTTCCGACGCGGCTATACCGTAACTCGGTCAAGGCCGCTTTCTTCTCATCAAGATTCTTCGCCCACCATGACAGCCTAACGGCAGTCACCTTGCGGCCTGTATAAATCGGCTCAATCTTGCAGCCATATTCGCCCAAGCCGTTGACCTCTAAAACCGCTTGGTCTATGGCGCGCTGTTTGAAGCTCTTAAACTGTTCCAGCTTGCCATCTTCCACGCCGAGCAAGGCGCGGAATTTTTCTAAGGGAAACTCCTCGCTGGTTTTGTATTTCAGGTTTCCCCGCTTCTGGACAATCTCATAGAGAGCCAGCGCGTACTTGCTGCTAAATGAGTACATGACCTCTTTTTGCAGCCGCGCAAATTGGGTGCTGTTCTTGATGATTGCCCGAAGGTTTGCGGGAAACGTGTAATACACCACCCCGTTTGATTTTATGGCTTCATCCGTGGTGCCGAGTAATTGAACGCGCCGAATGAAGGTTTCTGACTTGCCCGTGTCAGGGCCAACACGTTCAATCTTTACCTCTGCAACAGCACCCATGAGCCGCTTTAGGCTATCGTCCACACGTTTGTTGACATTATGAGAGCCACGCAGCTCATTTTTTCTAATAAGGTGCTCTTTCGGCTCTATGATGCTTTCCCAAGCGTTGAGAATGAGCAAATTATAGATGCGCCTATCCTGCAACGTCAGGGGCGACAGTTCGATAATGTCAACGAGTTCCCCCGGTTTGATTAGGGAGTAGTCGTCTGGCTCAACCTCAATGGTGCGTAGGCGCGTGGACGGTTCGGTCATGGGTTTTCCCTAGTGGCAACGGCAACAAATCTATTCTGTGTTGCCGTTGCCGTCAACCCATTCCAAAACGTTGCCGTACCCATTCCAATTTGTTGCCCAACCCATTCCAAAACGTTGCCGTACCCATTCCAAAACGTTGCCGATAGGCCGATAAAGCATTGATTCAGAGAGACGATTCCCGCCTGAATCTATGAACAAGAAGAATATAGAATCTCTAGGCTGTGGATAAGTTTTTTCGCTATGCGGCCACCATAAACGGCGCGCCCTAATCGGGCGCATTTCGTCGCGCGCTATAAGCACGACGAACAAACGGGATGCGCTAACGCGCATAACCAAACGCGCCTTTATGCGCCCTTTGGGCGCGTGCGCGTTAATTGCTTGGCAAGACGCGAAAGCAGCGGTTTTGTGGATACGCCGTGCCGCGCGACTGAACCAGTTTGCGGGTATTAGGGCTTGAGGCATCGGTGAGACTACGCCCAGCACCTCATTGCTTGACAGAGACAGCGACCGAGCCTAAAACATGCGGGCTGAAACAAATTCACAAGGTCACATGTTCACAATTTCAATCATCGGCCAAAAAGGGGGCAGTGGTAAGACAACCATAGCCATCGGCCTAGCCGTTGCAGCCGCCAAGGTTGGTGAAACCGTTGTGCTGATCGACCTTGACCCGCAAGCGAACGCAACGAACTGGAGCGACCGCCGCGAGGGGGAAAATCCCGTGGTCATATCCGCACAGGTTAGCCGCTTGCGGCAGACCGTCGAAACGGCCAAGAGCAACGGCGCGGACATTATCATTATCGACACAGCCGGAAAAAACGACAGCGCAGCAATCGAAGCCGCGAAGGTTTCCGACTTGGTTCTAGTGCCGAGCCGTCCGCAAATGTTCGACATGGAAACCTTGCCGACTGTTCGCAGTCTGATACGAGCCGCCGAGAACGACCCGCCCGCCTTTGTGGTCTATAACACCATCCACCCGCAGGGCAGCCGCATAGCTGAAGAATTGAAGGAAATCACCGCCAGCTTTTGCGGCATGGAACCTTGCCCTGTTCACCTGTCAGAGCGCAGCAGCTACGCACACGCGCCCTCTTCCGGCAAAGCCCCGCAGGAGATTGACCCCGAGGGCAAAGCCGCCGCCGAACTTGAAAGACTGTATTTGTTCACATGTGAACAACGGAAGAAGGGAAAAAGTAAACATGACGAAAAAACTCGCCGCGCTTAAATCCGCGCTTGGCAACGCCACGCCGGAAGTCGCACCAGAGCCGACCGCCAAGACCTACGCCGCGCCGAGCCGTGAAGGTAAGGCGCACGTTGGCGCGTGGCTTTCTATGGGCTACAAGAGCAGTATCAACGCTATCCTAGTGAAGTACCCGACAAGGACAAAAGAAAGCCTCATTTCCGAGGCTCTTAACGACTTGTTCACAAAATATAATGTTTCAGTTATTCGGCAAGACTAGGGTGATTCACGGTTTATTATTGGTGTACGCGGTATAAATGCCGAATGATAGAACGGCATCTAAATTTTGACCATGATAATATTTTATGGGTACAGCGGGCAGCACCAAGCACCGACCCAGAAACACACGCGCCCGAGCAGATCATAAAAACATGGAAGCCCGCAGCGATAAGCACCCCCTTTAGGGTGTCCAGTAAATACAAATTCCCCACGGCATCCGGCCACTATATTGACGTGACGCCGGAAAACCGTCAGCATACAGCTTGACGACCTCACGCCCGACGCCTTGGCCGCGCTTATGAACCACATTAAGACAGAATGGAACGGCGCGGCGATCATCCAGATTTTAGGCGCGAAGAACCAAGACGCGCGCGCATTGGCGCGCGGATATGCCGAAGCGTTTGGGGTTGACCTGTACGACACGGAAGATGTTTTTTGGCAGTTTCTTTTAACCGCCGACGAAGTGGCGCGGGCGACCGCGAGAGCCACGGCGACCAAGGAAGAAACCACCACCAAGGCACCCACGCGCCCGCAGCCAAGCAATAGGGGCGCTAATATGCGCCCCTACTCACCCGCCGCGCGGTTTTGTGCGAAGTGGTAATTCATGCCGGACGCATGGCATGAATCGGGCAGCTTTATGATTGCAGATTATTGCAAAAATGGTATAACGGCCTTATGACTTGGACGGTTCAATTTCTGGATGATGTAGCAAAGGCGGAACTGGATGCCCTGCCCGTGGACATTCGGGCGCGCTTCTTACGCATTGTCCGGCTCATCGAATCGGCGGGACTTCCGAACGTCCATGAGCCGTATGTAAAGCATCTTGAAGGCGCACTTTGGGAAATGCGGATGAAGGGCAAAGACGGCATTGCCCGCGCGGTTTATGTCACGGCCACAGGCTACCGCGTGGTGGTGGTTCATGTGTTTGTGAAAAAGACCCAGAAAACGCCGCGTCGGGAAATCGAAATCGCCCTGAAAAGGGCAAAGGAGGTTCAATGAGCCGGAAATATATTCCCGTCGATGAATCGGCGGCAGAGTGGATGCAGGACGCGGATTTTGCCGCCGCCTATGATTCCCTTGAGAGTGAATTTGCCGTTGCATCCGCTTTAATCAAAGCGCGGAGCGATGCCGACATGACGCAGGAACAAGTTGCCCGCGCTATGGGAACGACACAGGCCGTTGTTGCAAGGTTAGAAGGTGGCAGAACCATGCCTTCGACCCGCACACTAGAGCGATTTGCCAAGGCGACGCACACCCGCTTGCGTATCGTCTTTGAGCCGGAAGCGGCCACAGAGGCAAGGGAACGCGCACCAAGTTAATATGTTGCTAGTTTGTTCTTTATGCCTTACAATGCCACCTGTGCGAGTCCTGCACAGTATTTAGTATAGGTGGCTCAGAGTTGACCAAAAATGTAGGGGGTGGAACCCGTACCACCACACACATCAATCGACGGGTAACGCAGTCCATATTCAGAGGGGTGGACTTCTCAGCAGCAATCGGACGTCCTCTCAATAACTACGTTGTTATCCACCTGCATGAAAGTCCAGCCGCCGCAGCCGCAACGCTGTTCGAGCGCATCCGTCACAAGTTTAGGGACTGGTGGAATCGTCACGCAAAGAAAGACGTAGCAGCACAGCTACCGCCCCCGCTATACACCTACACATTGGAGAACCCAAACGGCGCGCCTCACGTAAATTGGGTCATTCATATCCCTGCGTCCTTACAAGCCGAGTTTGAGGCGAAGCTCCCCCGTTGGGTCGAACGGGTACAGGGGGCAGTGGGCAAATTGGGGATGTCCCGTTGAATGTTGAAAATGTGCGGTAGGCGTTGCTGACCTTGAGCCTGTAGGCTCTGGGTATCGAATCCATGAAAGGAAAGCAACGCCATGAAGAAATCTACCACACCAACCACCATCGTGCCTGCGTCA
>CAIYCT010000414.1 GCA_903924765.1 uncultured Rhodospirillaceae bacterium
GGCGGCCCCCCGATGTCAAACAAAAATCCACCAACCTGAACGAAAAAGATAATGCCTATACCGGCTGTGACATTAAATGCACCCAGCACGGCCCCTAGCATGTCCGGTGGGGCATGATCGACGATAATGATTTGGGGGGCGATAAAACATCCTGCCTGCCCGGCCGCAAACAACAAGACCGGAAACAGAATGAACCAATCGAAGGGATTGACCACGAATCCCATGGCGGCAAAGCCCAAAGCCGACATGGCGGTCCCCACTGCCACCGCCCAAATCCGCCCAAATTTGTCGATGAACAGCTTCCACAGGGGAATTGCAATCAGGACGACGCCCCCCATCAGGCCGATCAGCAGCCCGGCGCGGGACGCAGCTTCTTCCTGGCTAACCCCCAACACATCGGCGAAGTACAGAAACCACAGCATCAGAAACAAACCGACAAACACCATATCGCTGCGTGAAAAAAGGGAACTGGCGAATGCCAATTGCAAATGGGGTTCGGCCCGGATCAAGGAATAGATCCGCTTCCACGGTACAGAACGATTCTGGCTGAGGGGAGCCACATCGGCCAATATCAAGCTGGACAGCCAAGCCCCCGCCAACGCCACCAAGGCGGCCAGGATCATGGTAAAGACCACCCCGGCATGACTGGGGATTTGCATCAAGACCGCATATACCAGCGAAACACCGAAAGCCATCATAAAGACGGTATTGGACATCATCCGGGTTCGGCTTGCGGCGTCGCTGAAATCCCCGGCTACCGCCGACAATTGCGGCCAGACGGCACAGGTCCCAAGCGACATGATCACCCGCGAGAAATAGTACACCGCCAGCGCGCCGCCAGCCCCCACACCAAACCAGGCACTGGATGGGGCAATGACCGCACCGACCGCCGCCACCAGAAACCCCCAAACAATAATCCGCGCACGCCCCACCCGATCGGACAGATAGCCCAGATAACCGACGGCAAACAGATCCAGAATCTCGGTGACCACCTGCACGTTGGCGTTGATGGCTCCCGCCTGGGCAAAGGGGATTTCCAGGACATTGCGCAGAAACAACGGCTGAACCGCCACCCCCAGCGTCATGAAAATCATGCATAGGGCCGATAACAGATAAAGCGCGTTGTAATCGTGTTGCTGAACTTTTTTCGTCACCAGGCCCCCCGATCCGAAACTTGACCGGACTATATCAACCCGCTCCTGCATATGCCATGGTCTTGTGACCGTGGGTGCCGATCAAATCAGCGGTTTGCAAACAGCTGATGTTGGGGCAATCTTGGCCCCATCCATGAATGACCGGAGTAAAGTAGTCATGCGTCCCTTGCCACCGCCTGCCGCCGACGACAATGTCCAAGAGCGGATAAGGGGGCTTCGCCGCATGAGGATGGTCGCCACCGGTTTGCTGCTGGGCGTAACACTGCTGTTTGCCGCCACCTATGGTTTTGAAGAGATATTCTTCACGGATCACCTGCCGCTGGGCTTGGGTCTGCTGCGGGCCTTTGCCGAAGCGGCCATGGTTGGGGCTATCGCCGATTGGTTTGCCGTCGTGGCATTGTTCCGCCACCCCTTTGGCATCCCCATTCCCCATACCGCCGTCATTCCACGCAAACATGCCAGAATCGCGGCGGCCATCGGTCGCTTTGTGGCGGAAAACCTGCTGGCCTCTTCGGCCATGGCCCAACGGTTGGAGGAGTTGGACCCGTCAGGTCGTCTGGCAGCTTGGCTCGACGATCCCCAGACCGCGACCATGATCGCCCACCGCATCGCCACTGCCCTGCCCCCGGTTTTGGAAACCATCGGTGAAGATCGTTTGCGCGGAACCATAGGAACAGCTTTGCGGCGCGGGATCGACATGATCATCACCCCCAGCCGTATGGCCGGAGTGCTGTCCTTCGCTGCCAGTCAGAACTACCATCATTCGCTGCTGAACGTCGCTTTGGACGCGGTGCAGGACTTTGTCGGACGACATGAAAGCTATATTCGGGCCAAGGTTGCGGACCGCTGCGGCGAATGGATGCCGGTTTGGGTGGAAAACCGCCTTGCCGATTCGGTGATCACCGGCATCGACGAAGCCCTGGCGGAACTCCGCAAGCCCGACCATCCTCAGCGCCAAGAGATTGACCAGTCCCTGTACCTGTTTATCGCTCAGATGGCCGAATCGCCCGAATTCATCCTGCGCCTGGACGACATCAAGGGGCAGATCATGGACGATCCCGCCATCGAAACCTATTTGTCGCAAATTTGGACAAGCCTCTATGCTCACCTTGCCGGTGAAACCGCAACCTTGGAAACCATCGTTCTGCAAACGCTGCAGGATATGTCGCACCGCCTGAAGACCGATCGCCGACTGCGCCATTCGTTCAATCGCTGGCTACGCGACGCCCTTGAACGGCTGATCGTCCCCCGGCGCGATTTCATCGGGGCGCTGATTGCCGACCTGATCATGCGCTGGCGAACCGAGACTCTGGTTGATCGTTTGGAAAGCCATGTGGGTCAAGACCTGCAATATATCCGAATCAATGGGACCATCGTCGGCGGAACCGCCGGTGTTCTGATCCACTTGATCGTCGCCGCTGCGGGGCGTTAATCAGCGCCAGGACAGTTTACCCACCGCCGCACATTGAGGGCAGACCAGCCCCCAATCTTCGGTCACGCCACCGCAGGCCTGGCAATGCCACGTTTCTGCCGCCGGGGCATTGCCTTCCAGCCGCTTCCACATGTCAATGGCGGCAGCATCACCGCCGTCCTGCTCTTCCACCAACGCCATCAGCCGATAGGCGACTGCCGATGGGGCCGCTTTGACAGCGGCCACCAAGTGCAAACGAGCAGCCCCCCATTGTCTGGCAAAAACCGCTTGCTCGCCCAAGATCAAATGACTGGCCGCATGGTCGGGATTGGTCTTGGCCAAGGCTGTGACAAAAGCCGCGCGGGTATCGGCATCCGCATCGCTCCACAGCGGGGCAGACAGAGTCATCAGTCGGAAACTGGGACTATGCGGCCATATGCCCAACAGCACCGTTTCAGCGGCACTGCGATTGCCTGCCGCCACATCCAGCCGCAAAGCAAGTTGAATTCCGGCCAATTGGGCAGGGTCGTCGGCAATCACCTGACCAACCAGGTCCCGAGCCTGTTGAGGCACGGTTGCCGCCAGTGTCACCGCCTGCCCAAGCAGCACAAGATTTCGCCATGTGGGGTAGCTTTCCCCCACTAAACTCAACGCCGACTCCCACTCGCCCGCCTGTATCGCCGCGATTAAAGCGGCCTCATCCAACGCCGACACCGGCAGCGGTGCCGGAGGAGGCGACGCCACAGATGCGCTCATCGCGGACGAAACGGACGGAGCCGTTACGGGCGGGGTCATCGGCCTGCCCCGTGGCGGTAACGGCATAAGCCGGGGCTTGATCGCGAATAAACGCCCCCACCAATTTCGCTTGCGCCCCGGCGACTTAACCGACGACGTCGCGGCAGCGGGCTCCGGCGAACTGGCAGGCCGGGGCATCAACCGATCCAGTCGTTCCGCCAAATCGGGACGATGCAGATGGCGAACCGCTTCGGCCCCCAAACGTCGCCCGGTCTCGATGTCGCCCGTTGCGGCGGCATCCAGACACTCGATCAAGGCAGTCAAACCCTTTTCCATGCCCTTGGCCCGGCGGGAACTCCGCAAACGGACAGGTAAAGCGGCCAGTGACGCCACGCCTTGCTCCACCACGAACAACACCACAAACACCACCAGCAGCATCACCAGAAAAATAGGAACATTGGTTTCCACGCGCCAACCCAGCCAGTCGAGCACCACCTGTCCCGGATTCCCGGAAAACCACAGGGTCACGAAGATGACCGGGGCCGATACCACCAACAAAGACAACAGTCGCAGGATCATGGGATCAGTCTCCGACGGCCGTTTGGGTCAGCGCCGCAGCGGACAATTCAGACAGGGCATCATCGACCGCCACCCGGCCCGAAGCGGCTTTCAACCACGCATCCAGGGCCTCACCGCCCTGCTCCGCCACCGGCTGAAGCTGTTTGACCGCCGCATTGACATCCCCCGCTGTCAGCAAATGCCCCGCCCTGATGATCGAACTGGATGCGGCCCCACTCAAAACGTCACCAGGCTCGTCAGCCCGCCGCACCAGAACGGCCGATCCGATCCACCGCAAGAGACGGCCAATCATGGGAGGGGATGATGCAATCCCCACTTCGCGCAAGGCTTGGGACGAAACGTCGTTGAACCGTAAAGCCAAGGCAACCCGGCTTTCCACTCCCTGTGCGGCATAGGTTTGAAGGGTATCAAGTCGCTGCATCATGGCGGGGGAGACTGCCCCATTGGCCCCACCGGCGGCAACCGCCAACGCGGCTACTGCCCGCAACTGGTCTTCATAGGGCGTGCCACGGTCCACTGCTTCGCGCAATTGACCAAGAGCCAGCAGGAACAAAGGCATGCGGTCCTTCAAATGCCGAACATTGGCGGCGGCGTGCTGCAGGGCCTCGATCTCCTGACGCAATTGCCCCAGATCCTGAGCCACCTTTTGCGCATCACCGGTTTGTCCGCCACCCTCGGCAACGGCACGCAGACCTTCTTCGGCTTTGACCAGACGGCGTTCCACCACATCTTGCCGCACGGACAACGACATCACCGCCGCTTCCAGACGATCCGCCTTGCTGACCGGCTGATAGGATGCTTGGTCGCTGGCTGCGGAAGCGGATGGTGCCGGGACATTGACCGCCTGGCCTTCCGGCCCTGCCGTCAAGATCCCCAAGTGAAGTTTACTGAAAATGGGCTGCAACGTCGGCCAAGCCGCCACCCCGCCCAAAAGGGCCAGCCCCACAAACACCACAGAGAGAACACCACTGCCCCGGGTGCCCCGCGTCGGTGGTCGCACCGCAGCCCGGCGTCGAGGGGTCGAAGCGTCGGCCTGATCCGGATCGGCCATTAAAAGCGGTCAGCCACCCAGCTGATCAACGGCAGTTTCCAAGCCCGTTGACAAATCACCGAGACCAAACCCAAGACTGAATAGGCCAGCACAATCATCGAAGTGAAACCGAAAACCCATTCGCCAACCACAGGAATGTGCAGGATGAACAGCGCCAGAATGCCCCACATCCAGATGACCAAACCTTGGCGCGCATGAAATTGGACGAACCCGTCATCGCGGGCAATCAACAGCGGGGCAAAGCACAGCACCCCCAAATAGGACAAACCGGCCATTAGAATGGAGCGCAGACTCATTTCGCTACGGACGACAGCTGTGGACACGATCATAATCCCCTAACAAAAACGAGCGGCAGCCACTATCGGCTATTCCGTCTTGGTTAATACAACTTGGCCCGAAGAATCAAACAAAAAACGCATGCCGACCGTTTATCGCACAGTACTTGCGAATGCTTCTCATTTTCTATCAGGGACTAAAGGGCGGAAGCAGATGGTGCTGCTATGGCGCGTTTTTGCATCCACTGCCGGAAGCGATAGCCCAAAAGCCCCAGCACGGCGGCTGCGTAAATGTAGGGTTCGCCATTCTCATGGGTAGCCGCGAAAATGAAATGGAGAGCAATGGCAAAATTGATAGCGTAGGTCATCCGATGCAACGACTTCCAACGCTTGCCCCCGATCTTCTTGATTTGATCGTTATTGGAGGTGATCGCCAAGGGAATCAGCATCAGAAATGCCAGCAGCCCCAGAATGATGAACGGGCGCTTGTAAATGTCCGCAGCCATATCATCCAAATTGAAAGCCCATTCCAAACTGATATAGGCAATGACGTGCAGAACCGCATAAAAGAACGCATACAAACCGATCATCCGCCGGTACTTGGCCAGACTTTTCAACCCGGTCAATTCCTGTAAGGGGCGCAGGGATAACGAGATAATCAGGAAGGTAAAGGCCCAATCCCCCAAATAGCGATTGATGAAACCCACCGGTGTCTCGGACAACGAACTGACCGACAGATAGCCCCCGATCATGATGCGCCCCAGCAGCCAGACGCAGGGCAATGCCGCCGTCAGGAACACCAGCGGCTTCCA
>CAIYCT010000415.1 GCA_903924765.1 uncultured Rhodospirillaceae bacterium
CAGTTTCACTTCCATCACCCCAGCGAGCATGTGATCGACGGCGTTCATGCCGCCATGGAGGCTCATTTCGTTCATAAATCTTCGGAAGGCGGTCTGGCCGTCTTGGGCGTGATGATTGTGGAAGGAGCCGCCAATCCCGTGCTTGAAACGGTCTGGAGCACCATGCCCGATCAAGGCGGACAAACCGCCACCGCAACCAGTAACCTGGATTTTCGCGGACTGATCCCCGTTGATCCCACCACTTTTCGCTATGCCGGATCTTTGACCACGCCGCCTTGTTCCGAAATCGTTCAGTGGGCTGTTTACCGCAAACCGGTCAGCGCTTCTTTTGCGCAATTGCAGCGCTTCAGCATGCTGTTCCCCAATAACGCCCGCCCTGTGCAACCGTTGGGACGGCGTAAATTATTGCTGGATACGCTTTAACCATGAGACTCGCTCGTGGCGTCTTATTGGGGTCCGCCGTGGCGGCGCTGTTGTCGGCCTGCGAGTCGCGTCTCAACATTATAGAACCGCCGCATAATGCTTGGCTGGCGCAGTCTTGGACCATAACCGAAGCCTCGCCGGTGGAAGCGACAACCGACGCGGCTCCCTTGGGCCGAACGGTCAATTTAAGCCAAAGCGAAACCAGCTCTGTCGATGGACAAATCTGTTCCTATGCCGACATCTTGTTTTCGGAATCCCCGCTGACCCAGGTTTTGGGCGGAGTCATGAACGACACGTTGATGGATCGAACGGTGCAAACCGTCACCTTCTCTTGTTCCGGCCAACCGATGGGGACCTACGCGCGGGTGCACGGAATGGTTTTGGTCACCCGATCAGGCCCGTGGCTGCTGTGGCTGAAACCGTCCAAAAGCGTTGTTACGATCCCGATTTTAAATCAAACTCGCCCTTAAATCATGATTTACATAGATATTTATAGCTGACGACGTAGTTTCCGCTTTCCGCTCGAAACAGTGAAATCCCATAAAGCAAGCCCCGATCCACATAGGTTGAGCCTCGCGAGGTGTCGCCTGCCTTGCAGACCTTGCCGATTTTTTCCAAGGTTTCCACGTGAAGATTGCCCATCTTGACGTCGAAATGCTCGCAGATCTCTTTTTCCATTTTGAACGGACCGTTCATGCGAACCCGCAGGACCAGATCGAATTCCTTTTTCGCTCGCCTGATCAGATCGTCCTTACTAAGAGCCCGCTCTTGCCCTTCAGTCTCTTCCGCAGGTTCTGAGTTTTTACTGTCGCCATCCATCTTCACACCGCATTCGATGAGAGTAACCAACTCCTTTAATATGGTCGTTCATCCAATCTTAAAGTCAAGAGTATCGTTACGCACAATTAACGTGATGCAGCGCACAAAAAGAAACCGAGTTAGATCGAACAGTCAGAGTTGTAGATTTTCCATCTCCCCTTGCCCGATTTCTTGACGTGGTACAGGGCTTGGTCTGCCCGCGCCAAAAGATCTTCCCACGTTTCACCATGGGCCGGAAAAAAGGCGATACCGACGCTACAGCCGATTTTGACGGTCGAGCCATTGACTAGAAAAAATGGACAGGACAATTCCTCGATGATTTTTTGCGCCACCGTCGAGACGTCATCCAAGGTTTCAACACCTTCCATGGCCATTGGCATCGGTCACGGCGCTGATGGTCAACCATTCTGGATAGATATCGCCTCCCTTGCGGCGGTTCCAGATGGCCCCTTGCCACGTGCCGTTGGTGCGAATCGAAGCCCACATTTGCTGATAAAAATCCCTATTCTGACGTCCGGAATGCAGGATATTCATATTGCGGCCGATCAATTCTTCAATGGGATATTCGGTAACCCGGCTGAAGGCGGGATTAGCGGCGATAATGCCTCCGACCATATCCGTGACCACGATAGCTTC
Organism: uncultured Rhodospirillaceae bacterium; assembly: GCA_903924765.1. GTDB lineage: Bacteria > Pseudomonadota > Alphaproteobacteria > Rhodospirillales > Magnetospirillaceae > CAIYCT01. Next base: position 1,879 of record CAIYCT010000415.1, read on the forward strand.
TTGCGTGCTGTTGAACACTTCTTCGGCTAAGCGCAAGCTTTCCTCATGGCGTTTACGCTCGGTAATGTCGCGCGCGATGCCCAAGACCGACGGCTTGCCCAGATAGCGGAGGCGATTGGCGCGCAGTTCAATCCAAACCAATTGTTTATCCTGGCGCACAAACTGAATGTCGTACGAGTTCAAGGGGTCTTCACCGTCGCCGGTTCGTTGGCGAAACCGTTCTATCCAAGTCTCCAAGTCATGAGGCGTGATGACGTCTTGAAAAGGCGTGCCGATAAACGCCTCCATTTCATACCCCAGGATCTGGGCCATGGATTGGTTGCAAAAGACGAATTTGTAATCCTGAGTGCTGATTCCGGTCCATGTCGCCCACCCATTCCGGAATGATCTCGCCCACTGATTCCGGGATCATGTCGCCCGGCATTCCGGGATTATGTCGCCCTCCGATTCCGGAATGATGTCG
>CAIYCT010000416.1 GCA_903924765.1 uncultured Rhodospirillaceae bacterium
GAATTTGCAGCACACTTGCAAAAGACCGAAGATTTAATCGAGAAAGCCAACACCGAATTGGCAACGGCGATCACGGAATTTGCCGGGAAGATGAAAGTGGACCCGGTGTTGTTGGTGGACGCCATTGTCAAAAATGTATCACAGGAGGCCGGGAAGCTGACGCTCGCCCCGCTTGTCGCCGAAATGCGGCAACTCCGCTGCTCTGTTGTGATCGCCATGGCGGCGGGGATGATCGGCAGCAGCGCGATAACCGCGCTCTTCTTCCACCTGTGGCGCTAGCGGATTTGCGCGGCATCGCCGCAGGACAACAAGACCGCGAAAATCGCCGGCTTTCCATCGGACGGGCCTGTCCACGCGTTCTGACCGAAAGGGCTGTAAAAAGCCTCGCGATTCGAAAGGCGCTGCGTCGCCCCCCAAAATTGGGTTATGCCGCACTGCAAAAAAGCAGATTGCAGGTCTGAGGCTGGGTTAATATTATTCGAGTCGAAGCATGTTGGCTTGGCCACTGCTTTTTTTTGACGTTTCCTCCCTAAACTTGGCGGCACCCGCGGGCGCCGCCACTTTTTTGTACGTCCGGGGTGACGGGCGCTCACCGGGGGTCGGCGATGCGTGGCCGGTTCTCACCCCTCCCCCCAGGGGAATCGCATATGGCGGATTTCCGGCACTTTAGGCTTGCGGCGCGGTGATTGATTGGATTCCAACGTTGGGATTCAACCGAGGTGTCCCCGCATGGAAGAGTTCATCGCGTGTTTTTCCGAGGTCAGCGACCCTCGGCAAGAAAATGTCCGTCACAATCTTCACGAGGTGCTGATCATCGGCCTGTGCACCATGCTGTGCGGTGGTGAGGACTGCTCCGACATGGAGGCCTTTGGTCGTGCCAAACGGCCATTTCTGCGCCAATTCCTGCACCTTAAGCACGGCATTCCCAGCCATGACACCTTCAGTCGGGTGTTTCGCCAGCTCGATCCCAAGCCGTTCCATGCCTGTTTCGTCCGCTTCATGGAGCGCTTCGCCCAAGGTTTGCAGGGCGTAATCGCCGTTGACGGCAAGACCTTGCGGGGTTCTTTTGACCGCGCATCCGGGCAATCGCCTCTGCACATGGTTCACGCCTGGGCCGTCGATCAGCGGCTGCTGCTCGGCCAGATCGCCACCGAAGCCAAATCCAACGAGATCACGGCGGTGCCCAAGCTTCTGGCGATGCTGTCGCTGAAGGGCTGCATCGTGACGGCGGACGCGATGAGCTGCCAACGCGCGATTTGCGCTCAGATCGTCGAGCAGGGGGGCGACTATGTGATCGCTCTGAAGGGCAATCAGGGCACGCTGCACAATGACGTCCAGTTGTTTCTGGAAGACCGGGAGCGTCCGGCCGACGCCAGTCACACGACGATCGATGCCGATCATGGCCGCATCGAGACGCGGATCGGCACGGTGTGCACCGATATTGGCTGGGTTGTGCAACAGCATGGATGGCCGGGTCTGGCGGCGATCGGCAAGATGGTCCGCACGCGCGAGACCCAAGGCAAGACCACGACGCAAACCTCGTATTATTTGCTGAGCACGCCGCTTTCGGCAGCGCGGTTCACCGAGGTGGCGCGCGCCCAATGGGGGATTGAGAATGGGCTGCACTGGGTTCTGGACGTGACGATGAACGAGGACCGCAAGCGCAACTGGAAGGATCGTGGGCCTGAAAATATCGCCCTTCTACGCCGACTGGCCCTCAATTTGGCCAAGTTGGAGGGGTCCAAAGGCTCGGTAAAGGGAAAGCTCAAGCGAGCCGGCTGGAGCGACGAGTTCCTCGGACGTCTCCTTGCCCAATTTGCTCATGGTCATATGCGATAGCCCTGGATCACGTTGCTTATTCTGGCTTATGCCGCCGAACTGCGATATGGTGTCAACGCTACCATAAACTAGGCGGAATCGCCGGACATCGACACTCCTGCGGGACCGTCCCTGGCAATAACA
>CAIYCT010000417.1 GCA_903924765.1 uncultured Rhodospirillaceae bacterium
CTTGCTGTACTCGGCGTCGGCTGGGGAGAAGATGGCCGGGATCACAGGGACGACGGCGGTGATCTCTGCCGCGACAGCCGGGAAAGTCAGAGCCGTGGCGCACAGCAGCGCCTTAGTGAAGGTTCGCATGATGGTTCTCCGATAGGGCACGGCACGGCGGTCAGGCAGAGCCGCCATTCCGTCCGTCGGCGTCAGAAGCAGACGCGCATTGCGAGGGGGCTAATGGGTAGCGGTCAGGCCGAAGCCAGACCCACCTTGACCATGAAATGGGGATGTCCGATCAGTCTCATGCGGTTCGAACGCCTGCCATCCAGGGATGATAATTTGCCCAGCATCGCTGTTCTGATGTCGCGAGACACATTCCGAAACGGGGTTCAACATGGCTTAAGGCTCCTTCAACAACCGCCCCCCTGAGGAGCCGTTAGAAGAAGCCTATTCCGCCCCTGCGTCAGATGAGGTCGCAGCGTGAAGCGGGTGGTCAACACCACTATGGTGACCTGGACACCAGGCGGATCAGGCGGATGGATCAGGACCCCGTGTCACTATTCGGCGTCAATGCCGATAGCAGAGCGCATGGGTCGAAGCCGATGGCGGCGGCAACATCAAGGTACTCGAGAACGTCGAGCCGACGTTCCCCCAGCTCATACTTGGCCACATAGGACGGTGGCTTACCAAGGCGCTGGGCGACCTGGGTCTGGGTCAGACCATGCGCTTTACGTTCCTGAACCAGGAGGACACGGAAACGATGGTGCCGTTCGCTGTGGATGGATTTCGGCATCTGGACGCCCTGAAGTGGGTTCCAGAGCAAAGTCCCTCTAGCGGTTTCTCCCAAATTGGGAGAAAGTTTCGGGCGGCGTTGTAACTGCCTATGTGTCAATGCGACAACAGAGGTCGCATACTATAAAATTTGATCAAATGTTGATTGCAAAGCGGGCGGCAACGGGTAAATCTTTTCAGCGATCAACAGGTGTGAATCCGCAATGTCCGCAGCCCGCAATGTCCAACTTCTCCGCATACTCGGTATGATCCGAGACCTGTCCGCAGCACGGACCGGTGTGGCGATTCAGGATCTGCGCGATCGGTATGGCGTGACCCGGCGCACCATCGAACGTGACCTACAGGCCATTGCCGATGCTGGCTATACGGTGGAAAGCCTGAACGACCCCGAACCAGGGAAGATCCGCAAGCGCATCCTTGCCGGTTCCGGTGGCTTGAACCTGCCGGTGACCGCAACCGAACTGGCTGCTGCGCGGGCTGGTATCAAGGCACTGGAGCGTGAAGCCCCTGCATCGATCACAGCCAGCCTCAAGATGCTGGTGAACCGCCTGGAAGAAACTCAGACCATGGCGGTGACGGTCGATGCAGATGCACTCGCCGAGGCTCAAAGCTTTCTGCCGCGCCCCGGCGCCATACCGATCGCCGATGCCGCCGTTCTTGACACTCTCAAGACAGCGATCCTCCGCTGTGAGCGTCTGTCCATCACCTACCGTAAGGAAGGTGTTGGTCCGGCCCGCGAATATCTGGCTGAACCCTATGGCCTGCTCTACGGGGCTAAGAGTTATCTGGTCTGGCGAGGGGTGGAGGATCGGAAGTGGCGTAAATTCGCCCTGCCCCATATGGATCGCGCCGAGCCCACCGGGGAGACCTTCGAGCGGGCCCCATCGTTTAACATCGCTGAATTTGCCGCTGATGGGTTTGGTGTCTATCGCGATGAACCCTTTGAGGTTGTCCTGCGGGTGCTGCCCGAAGGGATGGGGCGGTTAAGCCACCATTCGTTTCATCCATCGCAGACGGTTGAGCCAACGCCAAATGGTGAGGCGATTGTTCGCTTTATGGCGGGAGGCCTCTTAGAGATTTGCTGGCACCTGTTCACCTGGGGAAACGCTGTCCAGGTAAAAGAACCAAAAGAGTTGATCGCGGCCTACACCAGCCTGCTCGATCAGGCTCAACATTCGCTTGCCTGACATTCTAATCGACGATGAACCTATCCA
>CAIYCT010000418.1 GCA_903924765.1 uncultured Rhodospirillaceae bacterium
CCGCCAGCATGGCTTTCGGACCCAAGGCGATGATTTCGGCCCTTCGTTCGGGCGCCATGGCCGACAATCCGCCGATTAAAATGGCCAACGACCCGAAATTGCTGAAGCTGCACAGGGCGTATACCAGAATCAACCGCGAGTGTTGCGTCAACGAGTCGGCGGGCAGATGCGCCAAATCGCTGAAGGCGATCAACTCGTTGAGCACCACCTTTTCCCCCAACAGCGATCCCGCCACCGTCAAATCCGTCTGGGCTACGCCCAGCCCCCAAGCGACGGGCGCCATCACCAATCCCGCCAGCTTTTGCAGACTGAGCCCCGTCCAAACCTGTCCCAAGACGACATTGACCAAATGGACAAAGGCCACGGCGACCAGCAGCACGGCAACAATGCCCACGACGATGCGGACCCCATCCATAGTCCCTTGCATGACAGCATCCATGGCGCCGCCGTACCGCGCTTTGACCTGGATTTCACCGCCGCCATCGCTTGCGCGTGGTTCCGGACAAAGAGTCTTGGCAATGCCGATGGCCAACGGAATGCCCATCAGGGCCGAGGTCAGCAGATGACCGATGGGATCGTCGATCAATCCTTTGAGAAAGCTTGCGTACAGCACCATCACCGAACCGGCGATGGTGGACATGCCGCCCGTCATCAGGATGCATAATTCACCCCGGCTCAATGACGCCAGATAAGGCCGGATCAACAGCGGCGATTCCACCATGCCCAAAAAGGGCATGGCGGCGGCGCTCATGCCCACCGCGCCGCTCAACCCAAAGAACCGTCGCAGCGGCCGCGACAGCGCCCCGACGATCAATGGCAGAATGCGCCAATGATACAGCACAGCCGACAAGGCGGTGATCATGATCACCACGGGCAACGCCTGAAAGGCCAAGGCGAACCCAAACTGAGGATGAGCAACCTCAAACGGCGCCGGACCGCCCCCCACATAGCCGAAAACAAAGGCCGTGCCCGCCAAGGTGGCTTGGGTCAGAGCATCGACGCCGCCGCCCAAAAGCAAAAACAGAGTGCGGATAAAGGGGGCCTTCAGCAAGAGGACCGCCACCAGGATCTGACCAACCAATCCCATCGCCAAGGAAAGCAAGGAAACCTGTCGCCGGTTTTCGGACAACGCCCAGACCAAAAACAGCAGTCCTAACACCCCCGCCACGCCACGGTAGGGATCAAGTCCAGCCATCATCCGATATGCTGCTGGTGGACCATCCATTCCTGAATGGAGCTGACCATGGATTTGCACGTAATGCCGAAGCTGACCAACAGCTTGTCTTTCTCTTGGCTCATGTGCAGCAGATTGTCGACCATCTTGCGCAGATGCTCCTTGCCGAAATTGGAATTGCGCAGCAAAGCGGGTAAATCCGCCCCAAACGCCTGCGTAAGGCTGGCGACCATCACCTCGATCTTGTCCAGGTTCAAGCGCTGCAATTCCATCAGATTGTCCAGCGAGATGTAGCACAGAATATAGCTGAGCATTTTCGCGGTGGTTTTGTCCAAAGCCACCACCACGTTAAAGAATTCCGGCTCGCGGGCAAAAAATGCCCAGGCATGATCCCCAAGAAGTTTCCGATAAAAATCGTACATTTCCTGGTTCCAAATGGCGATACCGGCAATGGCTCTGGGTTGATTGGCCAGCACTTCCTTGAATTCCTGACCCGCCGCCGCCCGCGCTTTCTTGATGGTGGCGCCGTCGAATTTGGCAACGGTTTCGATGTCCTTGACGGTTTGCAAGGCGACGAGGCAATCGCCGATTTCCATAATCTGTTGATAATTCAGCTTCTTGCGCAACGGGTCGATTAAGGGCAATTGCCAAGCAAACGCCATATAGCGGGAAATTTCGCGGGTTTTGCGCTCTTCCAGCGGGTCCGAACTGGGGCGACTGACTTCCACTTCTTCTGTGCGGGTAAAAAACAGAAACGATTTCTTGGTTACCTTCTCAATAACCGTTTCCATAACCTTGTCCTGCTCGAAGGCCTTGCGGGCGCAGGTGCGGACCAACAATTGCTGGATTTGATTGAGGCTGATGCCGCAATTCAGGATTTTATCGTCGTCGCGAACCGGACCGCTGCCGTCCTGAGCCATGACGATGCTATCGACCAAGTCGCGGTTCTTGGTAAAGATTCCAATGAATTCATACAATGAGTCAGGATGGGAAATCTGGGTCTGATAACTGGTGCCTTCGGCAAGTTTCCCGGCCGACTTGATCGCGGCGATAACTTGTTTCAAGCCGTCAATTACAGCCTTTTTGGTATCACCGTCAATTTCGACTACGGGCGGCAGAACCGGAACCGTCATGATTGCCCCCGAACTTTAGTGAAGCCCAGTAAATCTTGGACTCTACCCCATGTATTTACAATGTCTTAGGTTGTCTATGCAACTGGGTAAATGACCTTAGTCAATCACCGATTGACAGCATAAATACCGCGTTGTTCTGGGATGGGTTTAAACTTGTCCGAAATGCCAAGCACTGTCTCCGCGCCGCCCAAATACAGAATGCCGTCGTCGGGAACGATCTTGCTGATATTTTCCAGCACTTTGGATTTTGTCGGCTGATCAAAGTAAATCAGCACATTGCGACAGAAGACCACATCGAATTGCCCCAGCGACTTCAAGTCATGCAGCAAGTTGAATTCACGGAACTGCACCATCTGTCGGATGGACGGATCGATTTGCCAAGTTTCGTTGTTCTTTTTGAAATATTTGACCATCATTTGCACCGGCAATCCGCGCTGTACTTCGAATTGCGAATAGATGCCCGCGCGGGCTTTCTCCAGCATTTCGTGGGAAATGTCGGTGCCAACGATTTCGACTTTCCAACCAGCCAGCTTGGCCCCTTCTTCCTTGATGATCATGGACAGGGAATAAGCTTCCTGACCCGACGAACAGGCCGCCGACCAGATGCGGAATGATTTTTTGGCGGCTTTGTTTTTCAACAACAGCGGCAAAACCAGGGATTTGAATTGATCGAACGGTTTGATATCGCGGAAGAAGAACGACTCATTGGTGGTCATCGCCTCGGTGACTTCGCGCTGCAAATCTTCGCCGCCACTGGGCAATTGCTGCAACAACTCATCCAGGCCCTTCAGGCCACGCTTGCGGGCGATGGGGGTCAAGCGACTTTCCAACAAGTAAGCCTTGTCAGGCGTCACGATCAACCCGGATCGTTCCTTCAACATTTTTGCGACGTAAGCAAAATCTTCCGGACGCATGGTTACCGCCTCGTCGCCAGTTTGATCATCCAAGGAGCAATCTCGAGCAGAGGCAACACGGCGCTACAAATGCCCGCATTGGCCACCGCGCCGGGCATTCCCCACACTACGCTGCTCGCCTCGTCCTGAGCTATCAGGGTTCCGCCGCCATTGACGATTTCCGTTCCCCCTCTTAATCCATCCGACCCCATGCCGGTCAGTATGCCCACCAGAACCTTGCGCCCATACAGAGCCGCGATGGACCGCAGCATCGGATCAACCGACGGTCTACAAAAATTCTCGGGCGGGTTTTTGTTCAAGCGCAGGACCTTGGCGCCGTTCTTGACTTCGAGCACCATATGGAAGTCACCCGGCGCGATGTAGACACGACCGCCTTCCAAAGGTTCGCCGTCCACCGCTTCTTTGGCGTTCCAACCCGATACGCGCGAAATATGTTCGCCCAAGATGGTGGTGAAGGTGGCCGGCATATGCTGGGTGATCAAAATGGGTTGCTTGACCGTACCGGCCCGCATGGCGCTCAACAACGTAAACAACGCTTGCGGCCCACCGGTCGAGCTGCCAATGGCAATGATATCCGGCGGCTCGGGCGTATGGGTGCGCAGTTGCAGGGGCGCTGTGGACGCGGACGGGCGTTGAAAGGCGGGGAGTGGACTGGCTGTCAGAGGCGTGGACGGCGCGCTGACCGGTTTGGCGCGACGCGATGCGGTGCGCCGCTTGGCTTGACCCAACGCGCGTATCTTGGTCAGAACCTCGGTCTTGAAATCCATGCCGCCGGCGATGTCGCGGGTGCTGGTGGGTTTGGGAATGTAATCCGCAGCGCCCAGTTGCATGGCGCGCATGGAAATATCCGCGCCTTTGACCGTCAACGTCGATTGCATGACCACCCGAATGCCGGGATCGATTTCCAGCAATTTAGGCAAAGCGGTCATGCCGTCCATGATCGGCATTTCGATATCCAGCAGGATTACGTCGATTTCGTTGCGCTCAAGTGTGTTCAGCGCCATTTGGCCGTTGCTGACCGATGCTACCACGGAGATATCCGGCGCTTCTTCCAAGATTCGCGTGACCAATCCCCGAACCACGGCGGAATCGTCGCAAATCATGACGCGAATGGCGTCATCATTCGACGTGTTCCGAGTGGGGGTGGTCGGGCTGATCATTGTGAGGATTTCTTGAGGTTATTGGACCGGCACACTTACAGCAAACCGACTTGGGAGAATTTCGTCTGCAATATTTCGCTGTCGAAGGGCTTCATAATATATTCGTTGGCTCCTTCGGTGATCGCTTCCTGGATGTGGTCGATATCGTTTTCCGTCGAACATAACACCACGATCGGCCTGTCGCCGCCGGGCAACTTGCGCAATGCATTCAGAAACTCCAACCCATTCATTACCGGCATGTTCCAATCCAAAAGGACCGCGTCCGGCAATTCGCGCTGGCAGTGTTCAAGGGCCTTTTGCCCATCTTCGGCTTCGGCGGTGGAGAAACCCAGCTCTTGCAGAATTTTCTTCGCAACCATCCGAATGACTTTGGAGTCATCGACTATCAAACAGGATTTCATGCCCCGATCACTCCTGAAACGCCTCCCAGGGACGGACTATGCCCATCCGGTACCCAACTCACTTTATTCGCTTCTATTAAAATCCAGAAGACGCCCCACATCAAGGACAACCAAAAGATTCTCTTCCAGTCGATAGATTCCCAGCGAAAATTCCCGCCATTTAGTATCCAAGGTGGGCGGATTGCGCTCGAACTTGGCCGATGGCAGCGACAACACTTCGCCAACGGAATCGACCATCAGGGAATAAAGATCGCCCCCTTGATCGACTACCACGCTCATGGCTTTTTCTTCCGGCGGCCTTGGTTGCAGATCCAAACGCAAGCGAACGTCGATGGCCGTTACGATGCGACCGCGTAAGTTCAAGCTGCCTGCGATTTCCTTAGGCGCCAGCGGAATGCGCGTGATTTTTTGCACACCCAAAACATCTTGAACGGTCAACACTGGGATACCGAACAGGTGTCCCTTGATGATCATGGTCACGAAATCTTGGGTCTCGGCGCTGGCGAGTTCAGTGCTTTGACGTTTGGTGGGGGACGCAACGAGCTGGTTCATGCTGCACCTTTGCGAGCGGCGACGGTTTGCGCCAGGGTTTCAATGAGAGAGTCGCGATCTAACTTGGCGACGTAGTCGGTGAAGCCGACTTCACGACCGCGTTCGAAATCCTTATCGGTAGCGTAAGATGACAGCGCCACCATGGGCACCACTTGCCAACGCCCTTCAGACCGAACCGCGCTGGCAAATTCAAAACCGTTCATGCCGGGCATTTCGATGTCGCTGATGATGACATCGAAATCTTCACCCTGTTCGCGCAGCAGCAAAGCCCGATCAGCGCCTTCGACCGCCGTTACGTCGTAACCGGCGGAGGACAGAAGCGGCGTCAGCAGGTTGCGGAAGAACGGCGAATCGTCCACCAGCAGCACCCTGATCATATGATGTTCGTCAGACCCGTATTCCTTGGTGCTGCCGAACCAATCGCCGAACGCCTGCGTCAAGTAATTGCCCGCATCGACCACGGTGGTGGCCCGACCGGCAATGACCGCCGTGCCGATAATGCCAGGCTGACCGCCGGACAATTCCACCTTCAGATAATCCTCGACGATATCGACGATTTCATCGACCACCAGACCCATGGTGCGCTCGTGATCCGAGAAGACCAGGACCGGTTGGCGGCCTTCTTCCTTGAAGCTGATGGAACCGTCCACGCCCACCAGCGGCATCAACTGGCCGCGATACTGAACCATGGGACTGCCGTGGCTGAATTCCACCTCGGTGACTTCGATTTCTTCCAGGCGGGCCACCAAGGCCAGCGGCACCGCCTTGAGATCGTTGCCACCGGCGCGGAACACCAGCAGAGAGGTCTTGGTCTGGCCGTGGCTTTCACGCACGACAGCGGCCTCGGTTTGCGTGCCAGCCCCCATCATCGCCTGTTCGCCGGTGGCACCGGCGATGCCGTTGGGGTCCAAAATCATGATCACCGAACCATCGCCCAGGATGGTGTTGCCCGAGAACATCGAAATGTTGCGCAGGATCGGCGCCACCGGCTTAACCACGATTTCCTCGGTGTCGAACACCCGGTCGACGATGATGCCGAAGGTATAAGCGCCCACCTGGGTAACCACGATGAAGGTCTCGCCGTGATCGGGTTCGGGCACATGGTTCAGACGCAGCAGCGACTTCAAGCCCACCAACGGCAGCAGACGGTCGCGCAGTCGCAGAACCGGGGCGCTGTTGATCATCTCGATGCCATGTTCCGATTTCTCGGTCACCCGCACCAACTCCAACACGCTGATCTGCGGAATGGCGAAACGTTCGCCCGCACATTCAACGATCAAGGCCGAGACGATGGCCAAGGTCAGCGGAATCTTAATGATGAAGCTGGACCCTTTGCCGGGTTGCGACTTCAACTCGATGGTGCCGCCGATTTTCTCGATGTTGGTGCGAACCACGTCCATGCCAACGCCGCGACCCGAGACACTGGTCACCTTCTCGGCGGTCGAGAACCCGGCGCGGAAGATGTATTGATAGATCTGCTGCGAGGTCATGGAATCCAGTTCGGACTCGCTGGCCAAACCGTTTTGCAGCACCTTGGCCTTGATCCGATCCAAATTGAGACCACGGCCATCGTCGGTGATTTCGATGATGATGTGACCGCCTTCATGGAAGGCGTTCAGGACGATCTTGCCGGTTTCCGGCTTGCCCGCCTTCTTGCGTTCTTCGGGACCTTCCAGACCATGATCGCCAGAATTGCGAACCATGTGAGTCAGCGGATCCTTGATCAGATCCAACACTTGGCGATCCAATTCGGTCTCGGCGCCCAGCATCTGCAAGTCGATCTTCTTGTGCATTTCAACCGACAGATCGCGAACGATGCGCGGCAGTTTGGCCCAAGCGTTGCCGATCGGCTGCATGCGGGTCTTCATCACGCCTTCTTGCAAGTCGGTGGTGATGTGCGACAGACGCTGCAACGGGCCGGTGAACTCGCTATCGTCGCGGCCACGCACCATTTGCAGCAACTGATTGCGGGTCAGCACCAATTCCGACACCAGGGTCATCAAATTTTCCAGCAGTTCCACATTGACGCGGATGGTCTGCGAAGCGACGGCTGATTCCTTGGTCTCGCCACCGCCTTCGATGACGGCGGCCTTGGCGGTGACCGGCACAATCTTGTGATCATCGTCATGATCAGCGGCGGCCGGCTCGTGCACCGGAGGAGGAGGAGGGGGTGGCGGAGGCGGAGCCTCGGCGGCGGGTTTGGGCGCTTCGGCCACGTGAGGGGGCGGCGGCGGCGGAGGAGGAGGAGGAG
>CAIYCT010000419.1 GCA_903924765.1 uncultured Rhodospirillaceae bacterium
CATCGAACTACAGGGGGCCATCAAACGCTTCCTGGCCGAGCACAACCAAAGTCCGAAACCCTTTACCTGGACCAAAGACCCCGACAAAATCATTGCCGCCGTCAGGCGCGGGCACCAAGCGTTAGATTCGATCCACTAGCTTTTGTTCGGCCATTGGCTTCTTCGTACCAACGATGCCAAATATTCCCCGGCTTTCCATCATCATAACATCGGAACGTCCACATCGCTATCGCTTTTTTGCTATACGCCTTTGACAGGAAGGCGTCCAAAGGTTGCTATCGCCCCCAATCTTTTTAGTGGAACATGAATCCTGCCTGGGACACAACTTAGAAATAGGCGTGGCATTCCTGCCAATTCAAAGGAAAGGGGGCTGGGGCCTTGCGGCCCCAGCAGGCGCGGGCAGGCCCGCATCCTCACCCCAATTCTTTTCCCTACTTGGCTTCCTTGACTTCTTTGTCTTTTTTGGCTTTGTCGCGGGCGGCGGCGTCTTCGGCGCGGATGGGGTCGAAGGGGCCGTATTTGTGTTGGGTTTCGTTGAACTGATCCACGTAGGGACCCCAGGGGAAGTCCTCGGGTTTGTCGAGGGGGTTGGAGAAATCCTTGGCCACTTCGCCTTCGCGGGGCTGGCGCGGGTGCGAGACGACGAAGCCGGCCACGTCATAGGCCTCGTCCTTGGTCAAAGCGGGCTTGTCCCAACTGGCTTGGCCGAACGGCATGTTGACGTAGACGTACTGGTAGGTGGACAGGATGCGGAACATCGAGGCGGATTCGCTGGTGGCGTCCGGTCCCCACAGCGGCGGAAAGGCATAGCCTTTGTGGTCGCCGACCGCGCCCACGCGCTGACCGCGTCCATCCTCGCCGTGGCACGAGGCGCATTGCTGTTTGAAGATTTCCTCGCCGTGGGCCAGGTTGGCGGCGCGTTTGGGTTCTTCCAGCACCATTTCCTTTTCGCCGATCAGCTTGGCGCCCTTGGGAATGCCGCGCGACAGGTATTCGATATAGGCGACGAAGGCCTTCATCTCGGGCGAGTCCTCGGGGATGGCGCGGCCCGACAGGCTGTGGGTGAAGCACAGATTGATCCGGTTCTCCAGCGTCACGTTCTTGCCGAAGCGTGGCTGAAACTGCGGATAAGCGCCATAGGTGCCGATCAACGGCGCGGCGTAGGGAATGGTCGCGGCGGCGCGGTGGCAGCTGGCGCAGGCCATGTTGGTGCCCGCATAGCGTTTGGCTGGATCGGCAACTTCTGGCCCCAGATATTCAGGTGTATGCACCAGCAGCTCTTGGCCTTGCTTGATCAGGCGGTTCTGCGGGGTGTCGGGCAGCTTGGACAGGTCGATCTCGGGCGTGGGCCAGGTGCGCAAATCCACCACCGGCTGATCGGCGCTGGCGGTAAAAGCGGCAAAAATCGCCACTGCCAACACGCCGACGGCCTCTCTAAACGCTAGTTTCGTCATGATTTAAACCTCTGAATAATAGTTTAATTTCCATGGCGTGACTGTAAAATGACGGCGCTCGCCGCGCAACCGATTTTTACAGTTAAATTTGCGTGAATATGTGGGCGTCGGAATTGCGCCGAGGGCTGCGCGTATTTGAAACTACCCCCCAAATCTTGAAAACTGCCGACGATTGCGCTACAGTCGGTTAATTCCAAACTGACCCCATCCGCCCACCCGCCTTGCCTTGCGCCAGAGCGGGTTTTTTGTTGTGAGGACTTCCGTGAAATCTCCCACTCAAGACAGCTTGTCCGATCAGGTTGCGCTGGCGCTTCGTCATTTGGCTCAGGCGGCGGTGAAGTCGGCGCGGGCGGCGGATGCGGTGGCGGCGGCGTCGGTGGCGCAGTCGGCGCGGCTGGTGGCGGGCGGAGGCTTTGACGACAATGCCGACGCGCTGAAAACCCTGGTGGCCGGTTCGGTCGGCCAGTCCTATAGCGCCGTTTCCACCGCCTTGACCACGGCGGGCGCGGACGATCCCAGCCTGAAAGTCATGGTCGGCGATTGGGTCTATTGGTGGGACAGCGTCAACAGCGTTCAACGCCTGTTGTCGCCCGCCACCTATGCCGCCGCCGAGATCGCCGCCTTGGCCCCGCATCTGACGCCGCTCAACAAGGCGCTGTATGCCCTGACCGGCACCCAGCGCAGCTCGCAGGCCCAGCCCTATAGCCTGGCGGAAGTCGGAGCCATCGCCACGTCTCGTCTGGACGTGATCGCCAATCCGTGCCCCGGCGGCAATTACTTCGGCCATCGCACCGGGCGCAACGCCAGTTCCGACCCAACCCGCAACGGCGACAACTACACCCGCATGACCAACTACCTGGCCGTGTCCTTGGCTAAGGCCTATGGCTGGGTCATCGGCCAACCCCACACCAAGGATCTGCGCAATCAGGTCAAGGCCAGCGTCGAGGCGTTCCTATCCAACCTGCAAAGTCAAGGCATGATCGGCGACCCCAACGGCGGTCCGTGCTTCAGCGTCATCTGCGACGCCACCAACAACCCGTCCTCACGCGTCGCCCAGGGCTATTTGCAGATGGACGTGCAGGTCAAATACCTGTCCATCGTCTGGTTCTTCCTGATCAACCTGGAAGGCGGCCAAACCGTCACCATCCGCCAAGTGGGCGCCAAGACGGTCGGGTAGGGTTGTTTCGTTTTCTCTTCTTCGTCATCCCCGCGAACGCGGGGACCCAGGAGTCACAGACTCCAGTCTTTTTGGGACTCCTGGGTCCCGGGTCAAGCTCGGGATGACGATTAAGGGCCACACATTCACACATCGGAGCAAGCATCATGTCTGTTAACGGCTTATCCATCGGCAAGGACGTCAGCATCGCGCTGGTCACGTCCACGGGCCCCGTGACCTTCAACATCACCACCAGCTTTCAACCCAAGGCCCAGTATACCGAGCTGAAATCCGTCGGCTTGGACGGCACCGTGCGCAACTCCAAGGTTCCCAACGGCTGGGAAGTCACCTTCAAGATCGACCGCGGCGGGTCCAACGTGGATTCCTACTTCGCCCAGGCCGAGGCCGACTATTACAACGGCGTGCCCTGGCAACCCGGCACCATCTTGGAAACCATCTCGGAACCAGACGGCACCGTGTCGCAATGGCGTTACGACAACGTCATGCTCTATTACGACGACGCAGGCGAACGGTCGGGCGAAAAGGTTGTGCAACTGGTGGTCAAAGGCTTCGCCTCGCGCCGCGTGCAGGTGGCGTAAGCGAGAGTCACGCGTCATCCCCGATCAAGTCGGGGATGACGATGGCGGCGCCACGAAATCCCCTAAGCAGCGGAACACACCCCAATGGCTTTCAATAAAGATTGCCGTCATCTTCTGGATCAATCAATGAGCCTCAGAGCCCGTCCGGAAGGTTCTTGAATCGGATGAATCACTTATGATTCTATCGTCCCCACGGCAACAAATGGGGGCGATATGTGGACGGCAGAGAATAGACAGGTCTATGAACGGCCTGGGCAACGGTACCCAAGTGA
>CAIYCT010000420.1 GCA_903924765.1 uncultured Rhodospirillaceae bacterium
CCACCCCACCCAATTCCTCGAAGCCCAGTTCCAGCAACAAATTTCCATCCACTTCCATATCGCGGCTGCCGTCGGGCAATCCCAAGCTCAAACGATGACGATCCCAGGCGTCGAAACGCGCATCTGTCAATCCTTTGGCCTTCAAAACGGCCTCTGCGCCCTGGGCGGGCAAAACCACCCGCAAGCCCGCAGCTGCAAGCCTTGGGTCAACGGCCGCAATGCCGCCCCCCACCTCCACGGCGTTGCCCGCATCCAAGGTCAGACCGAAGGCCAATTCGGCATCGGGCCCCCATACCGCCCAAACCGACAATTCGGGAGCTGTGCGGATGGTGACCTTGGACCGTAGTTTGAACAAACTGAGCCGTTTGACGAACGCGTCCAGACGATCCGCTTCGGTCTCCAGCCACAACTGCTCGCCATGAACGGTGATGAACAGATCGTATTGAAACTTGCCCTGGGGCGAAAGGAATCCCGTCCACAGCGAACGATTGGGCGCTGCTATGGCGAGGTCGTTGGAAATCAGACCTTGCAGAAAGGCGATGCGGTCCTCGCCCTCGACCACAGCGACGGCGCGATTTCCCAAGCGGGTGAATTCCATGGCTAGAACCTTCATAACAGCACGTTGGGACGGACGAAGTTAAATGTGTGGTCACGGTCCTACCATTGCAAGATCAATCTGCTAAACTAGCCACGACTCTCGCCACAGGATGCCCATCATGCCCCAAACGTTCGATTTGTTGCTTAAAGGCGCCCATGCCGTCACTCCCAGCGGCAACGTGCTGGCCGACATTGGAATCCAGAACGGCAAGATCGCCGCCATCGGGACTTTGTCCACCGCCGTCGCGGCCCAAGTGATGAACCTGCATGGCTTGACCGTGTTGCCCGGATTGATCGACACCCAAGTCCATTTCCGCGAACCAGGGCTGGAGCATAAGGAAGATTTGGAAACCGGCACCAAGGGCGCGGCCTTGGGCGGCGTGACCGGTATTTTCGAGATGCCCAACACCAAACCCTCGACCACCACCGCCGACGCCATCGCCGACAAGGTGGCGCGGGCCAAGGGGCGGGCTTGGGTCGATTTCGCCTTTTTCCTGGGCGCGGCGTCCGACAATGTGGAGCATTTGGCCCAATGGGAAAACGAACCGGGCTGTGCGGGCATCAAGGTATTCATGGGCTCCAGCACTGGCTCGCTATTGGTGGCGGACGATGCCACCCTGGCCAAGGTGCTGGGTGCGGGCAAGCGCCGGGTGGCTGTCCATTGCGAGGATGAAGACCGCCTGACCGAACGCAAGCACATCGCCATCGATGCCGCCCACCCGCGCGCCCATCATTTATGGCGAGACGAACAGACCGCCCTGATCGCCTCCCAACGGCTGATCGCCTTGGCCGAGGCCGCCAAGCGACCGGTGCATGTGCTGCATGTGACCACCGCCGAGGAAATGGAATTCCTGGGCCGTCACAAGGAATGGGCGACGGTGGAAACCACCCCTCAGCATTTGACCCTGGCGGCTCCGGATTGCTATGAGAAATTGGGGACGTTGGCGCAAATGAACCCGCCCATCCGCGAGGAACGGCACCGCGCCGCCTTGTGGAAAGCCATCGCCGAGGGTGTGGTTGACGTGCTGGGATCGGACCATGCCCCCCATACGTTGGAAGAAAAGGCCAAGCCTTACCCGGAAAGCCCTTCGGGCATGACCGGTGTACAGACCATCGTGCCGCTGATGCTGAACCATGTCCACAATGGCCGGTTAAGCTTGGAGCGCTTGGTGGATCTGATGGCCCACGGCCCCGCCCGCATTTACAACATCCGTGGCAAAGGCCGCTTGGCAGTGGGCTATGACGCCGATTTCACCATTGTCGACACCAAAGCCGAGCGCTCCATCGACAATCACTGGATTGCCAGCCGCAGCGGTTGGACCCCGTTTGATGGCGTCAAAGTCACCGGCTGGCCCAATGCCACCATCGTTCGCGGCCATGTGGTCATGCGCGAAGACCAGTTACTGAACCGACCCGTTGGTGAGCCTGTAAAATTTTTAAGCGTTTAGTCAGTGGACGTTAAGCCCTAGCGCGCCTATATTAGAGTGACTATGATTTTTATGGACGGAACCCATGTTCGCTGACAACACCCTGACCCCCCGCGAGGCGGTGCGCTTATGCGCACTGGGTCTGTTGGCGTCTCATGACCAAAGCCAACCTATCCATTATGGTCAGCTTGCGGGCGAAGTCCGCCATTTTATTTCCCGCATGGCCGGACCGCAAATCGATTTGATGGGGGCCTCGATCGAGCTGCTGCGTCACGAAGGCTTGATTGCCGCAATCGGCGGGGTCGGCATGGAAGACGATTCGCCCCTTAGCCTGACCGAAGCGGGCCGCAAGGAACTTCATCATCTGTTGACCGCCCGCCTGCGTCCCGGCAGCGACCTGTCGCGGCTGATCGTGGCCTTGAAAATGCGCTTTCTGCATGTGCTGAATGCCGATGAAAAGCAAGCGCAAGTGGATTTGATGATCGACGGGATCGAGGGCGAATTGGCCCGTTTCATCGATTTGCGTGGCTCGTTGGGGGCGGAAAGCACCTTGGGCGATTGGCTGGACCATGAAATCTCCTCGTTGGAAAGCCGCTTGGACTGGCTCAATAATTTCTGCCGAACCCTGTGACCAAAGAACCGCCGGAACAACCTCATTATCTTGGCCATCGGGATCGATTGCGCGAACGCTTCTTGCAATCGCCCGAATCCCTGCCCGATTACGA
>CAIYCT010000421.1 GCA_903924765.1 uncultured Rhodospirillaceae bacterium
AAAGCATCCGTCAAGTGCTTATCTGGTTTCAGAAGGATCGGATCGAACTTCCGGTTACGACCACCAGTCACGATGGCACGCAGCCAACCTGGAAAGTCCCCACATACACGTCGATACGCGTGATCTTGGGCAATCCAATCTATGCTGGAGCTTACTCGTTCGGCCGCAAATACACGCGAATGCGATTGGAAAACGGGCGCAAACGAGCCACGGTCTGCAGGCGGAATAACCCAGAGACTTGGCCGGTCTTGATCCACGACCATCATGAAGGCTATATTACCTGGGCCGAGTATGAGAGGAACCAACGCGTGATTGCGGATAACGCAACCGGCACAGGCGATCCCGCCAAAGGGGCCATCCGGAAGGGTGAAGGGCTGCTTGCTGGCCTGTTGCGTTGCGGTCGTTGTGGCCGTAAACTTTATGTTGCTTACAACGGCAAAGGTGGAAACACGACGAGATACTACTGTAAAGGCAAGGATGGAACACACGGTGCCGGCCAATGTATTGGGTTCGGGGCGTTGCGTGTGGACCAGGGGGTTGGCAAAGAAGTTCTTCAGCAACTACAGCCCCTGGGGATCGAAGCCGCCCTTAACGCGATCGAACGCCGCTCCGAGCAAGCCTCCGATGTCCAGACCCAGCTGGCATTGGCGCTGGAGCAGGCCCGTTTCGAAGCGGACAGGGCCAGGCGTCAATATGATGCGATTGAACCGGAAAATCGTCTGGTTGCCACAGAGTTGGAGCGACGCTGGAATGAACGTCTGGTTGTGGTGAGGCAACTCCAGGATCGCCTTGAAACCATGACGGCACAGGCCGCGCCAGCCATGACACCGGCAGACAGGGATCGCATTATGGCCTTGGGTGTCGATCTGGAGCAGGTATGGAACCATCCCGCAGTGACCCCGGAAATCCGCAAACGCATCCTGCGAGCCGTTCTGACTGAAGTCGTGGTAAATTTTGAAGGCGATAAAATCGTACTGCTGCTCCACTGGCAAGGAGGGGACCACACAAAGTTGATGGTTCACAAAAATAGACCCGGCCACAATCGCTGGACCACCGAGAAATCAACCGAAGACGTGATCCAGGAACTTTCCAGAAACTATAAAGATTCTGGAATTGCCACGCTCCTGAATCATCTAAGCATCCGGACCGGCCATGGCAACACCTGGACCACAGCACGCGTCCGATCTTTCCGGGAAAAGCACGACATTCCCGTGTACCGCACAGGTGAGCGCGCCGAGCGAGGCGAACTGACCGTAGCCGAAGCGGCGAGCCAACTATCGGTTCGAGAATTCACTATCCATCGCATGATAAATACCGGTGCCATTCCAGCGCGGCAAGTATGCAAGGGGGCTCCCTGGATAATTTCAGAGAAGTCTTTGGCCGACCCATCAATAAAGGACCGCATCCCGAAACGCCGTCGATCAGCAGAGGACCCCAATCAAACTTCCCTGCAATTCCAATGACGTACCGAGGTGGGCATTATGGCGCGTAACCGAGCGTTTTTGCGGTGTGCAAGAACTGCCTGATCTCGCCGAGCGCCCTGAGCATCTCTTCTTGATGCCGTTCTTGACGTTCGACGTGATCGTGGAACATCTGCGCCAGCTCTTCAAAGCGGCCTTCGAGAGAGGCGACACGTTCGGAGACATCGGTAAGATCGGGCGGCATGGTCAGCCCCCCGCCGGCAGACGGTAGCTCTCGCAGCGATTCACCCAGCCATGTTGGAAAGAACGTTGCGAGGGATCATGGGCGATGATCTCGGCGTAGTAGGTGCGGCGACGGTCGCAGATCGCATCGACGACCGCCTTGGCACCCAGGTGCTTGATCAGGCCGGCGGCGATGCCGGTGGTGATTTTTCCCAGCCTGCCATCGCCGATGACAGGACGGCCGAGATCGCCGAGCGCGTGCTGGAGCAGCCGCACCGCCGTGCCCGGTCCGTGATTGACCGCCATGTCGAAGATCACCGGCTGAAGCTCTTCCGGCAGCCGGTCGATATTGGCGCCAAACCAATAACGCTCACGATAAATGGCGAGCGCCTGCTGCCAGGTCATCGCTTTGACCTGATCCGGCGTCACCGGCTTGCCCAGGTATTCTCCAAGCACCCGCGCGGTGATGCCGAACTTGGTCGGGCCGCCCCGGTCGGCCGGATGATTGGTGTAGCCGGACCCTTCGAAACGGGCGGCCATCGCATAGATAATTTGATCGATGCGGTCCATCTGCGCGTCCCTTAAAAAGGAGAAGCCGCCCGAAGGCGGCTTCCTGATTTGACCGGAATGGTCAGACTTTCTCAGTTGCTGGAGAACAGCTTGACCAGCACTTGCGGCCGGCGGCAGAGCGGTAGCGGATTGCTTTCCATGATGATCCGCCAGCCGCGTTCGTCATCGGTGCGCACCGGCCAGGCGTAGGCGTCCATGCCGACGGTGTTGACGAACTCGTCCTTGTTGGCCGGGGCGAAGTAGGTCTTGAAGGTCTGCGTCGTCCCCAGCGGGAAGGCATGGCCTTCGCCTGCGGCGATGAAGCGGGCGGTGGTGCCGTCGACGAGTTGACCAACCCCGCGATACTCCTCCACGATCAGCCCTTTATAGGGAAACTGCCGGCGCACGTCCTCGCGCAAAGGCTGGGCACCGGTCGCGGCGTAGTACTTGTAGGCCTCGCGGATGACGGGATGAGCGATGAACTTGTCGAAGAACTCGGGACTGACCAGCGCCTTGACCCCGGTCATCACTTCGCCGAGCAGATGATCTTCGATGTGGCGCAGCACTTCGTTGATCTTGCCGTCGACATCGGTTTCCTTGGTGCCG
>CAIYCT010000422.1 GCA_903924765.1 uncultured Rhodospirillaceae bacterium
CCCGACCGCGCAACGTGATCTCGCCGGTCATAGCCACTTCCTTGCGGATGGGAATGCCGGTCATGGCCGAAACGATAGCCGTGCACATGGCGACGCCCGCCGACGGACCATCCTTGGGCGTAGCCCCCTCGGGTACGTGCACATGGATGTCGCGCTTTTCGAACATTTGCGGCTTCAAGCCGAAATCCACCGACCGTGACCGCACATACGAACGGGCCGCTTGCACGGATTCCTGCATGACGTCGCCCAATTTGCCAGTATGAGCAAAGCTGCCCTTGCCCGGCATCGTGACCGCTTCGATGGTCAGGATTTCCCCGCCCACTTCGGTCCAGGCCAGACCAGTGACGACGCCCACCAGATCCTCAAGCTCGGCTTCGCCATAGTGAAAACGGCGAACGCCCGCATATTTTTCCAAGTTCTTGGGATTGACGACCACCTTCTTCTTCTTGCCCGAGACGATTTCCTTTACCGCCTTGCGGGCCAGATTGGCCAATTCCCGTTCCAGACTGCGAACGCCGGCTTCGCGGGTGTAGTAACGCACCACGTCACGCAAGCCCGCATCGGTGATCGACCATTCGCCCGGCTTCAGACCAGTGGCTTCAATCACCTTGTCAATCAAATGGCCCAACGCGATTTCAACCTTCTCATCTTCGGTGTAACCCGACAGACGGATGATTTCCATGCGATCCAGCAACGGCTGAGGCATGCGCAAGGTATTGGCGGTGGTGACGAACATCACGTCGGATAGATCGTAATCCACTTCCAAATAATGATCGTTGAAGGTGGCGTTCTGTTCCGGATCCAACACTTCCAACAAGGCCGACGCCGGATCGCCGCGCCAATCAGCGCCCAATTTGTCGATCTCATCCAGCAGGAACAGCGGGTTCGAGGTCTTGGCTTTCTTCATGCCTTGAATGATCTTGCCGGGCATGGAGCCGATATAGGTACGGCGATGGCCGCGAATTTCGGCTTCGTCGCGAACGCCGCCCAAGCTCATGCGCACGAAACTGCGCCCTGTCGCCTTGGCGATGGACTTGCCCAAGGACGTCTTGCCGACGCCGGGAGGACCGACCAAGCACAGAATGGGCCCCTTGACCTTGTCGGTCCGCGATTGGACGGCAAGATATTCCAATATCCGCTCTTTGACCTTTTCCAGCCCGTAATGGTCCTGGTTCAGAACCGTCTCGGCCAAGTTGAGATCCTTCTTGACCCGGCTGCGCTTCTTCCACGGAATGGTCAGCATCCAATCCAGATAATTGCGCACCACCGTGGCTTCCGCCGACATGGGGCTCATGCTCTTTAGCTTCTTCAGTTCGGCCAGGGCCTTGTCCTTGGCTTCCTTGCTGAAGCGGGTCTTGACGATGCGCTCTTCCAGTTCAGCGATTTCGTCCTTGCCCTCTTCGCCCTCGCCCAATTCCTTTTGAATGGCCTTAAGCTGCTCGTTCAAATAATATTCGCGCTGAGTCTTTTCCATCTGGCGCTTGACCCGGTTGCGGATCTTCTTTTCCACCTGAAGGACGCCGATTTCGCCTTCCATATAGGAATAGACCCGCTCCAGCCGCTCGGACACGCTGATGATTTCCAACAGCTCCTGCTTTTCCGAAATTTTCAGGTTCAGGTGCGACGCCACAGTGTCGGCCAGCTTGCCGGAATCTTCGATCTGATTGAGCGAGACCAAAACTTCCGGCGGAATCTTTTTGTTCAGCTTGATGTATTTGTATCGGAGCTTCCGTCCGAGCCGCTTCTGCATGAACTCCTCGAACGTGGCAAAATCAAGATCGATCTCGCAGGCAGGCATGCTCGGCACCCGCCGGTAATCGCCGGTGGCGAAAGGCTGGAGCGCCTCGCGGTACATCGACGGAAAATCCTTGAGCAACACCATCGCCGCCCGGGACCGTTTCGCATAAATTCCTATCGCCTCGCGGAGCGCCCCGACCGCCCAGGCTTCGGTGCAATCCAACGCGCCGTCCCCCGCAGAACAGCCTGCCACCAGCATCCGCATTTTTAACCAACGGGAA
>CAIYCT010000423.1 GCA_903924765.1 uncultured Rhodospirillaceae bacterium
ATGTCTCGCGTCAAAAGTGCAGGCAAAGGTGATTTCGCCTTAGCTGAAATACGTCACCATGCTCCCGCAGTGCCTTGATCGATCTGGGTTTTAGACGCCAATGTTTCGTTTTTTTAGGGGCGCAGAACTCGCCTTTAAGCAGCGTAGGTCGCGCCGAAGCGTTCCAGCTTGGCCAGTTCGACTTCAGCCCGCAATTCAATCTCGTCCAAGATCGATCCCAATCTGGGGTCGGCACAATCCTCGCGGCTCAGACGCACGGTTTTGGACAGGCCTTCCAAGGTGTCCTTTGACATCGTGCCGATCAGCAATCCGTGGCGCAATTCTTCCAACTTGTCGAGAATGTCCTCGCCGCGGCGAATCATGCGTCGGCGGGCTTCCCGCTCGTTGACGCCGCCGACCGATTGTAACGCCAACAGCGTGTCAACCCCAGCGATGGAAGACAGACTGTCCATACCGCTCAAATGTTCGGCCTCGCTGGCGCCTTCGGTGGGTTGGGCGAGCGAATCCCGGAAACCGGATCCGCCAGATTCGACCTTGCCTGTCTTTTTGCCGCGATCCGTCTTTTGACCGGACCCTAAACCGGAAACCTTCATTCCCGTTGTCCTTTCTTCCGTGAAAGTCCCCTAATAGGGGTCGCTTTCCTATGGCTTATTTTAACGCGATGTTTACACATAAGAAAATAGGCAAAACCTGCCGGGTCAAGCAGGCAAGAATGCCCCGTCATAAGCGCTGAATTTTTCAGCTGTCTCAGAATAAACCATTTAAATTCAATGCATTATTAGTTGGCACGCCAGCTGCATCACGTTTCCCGGAATATTCTGATTGGAACCGAGGCTTTCATGTCCCACGTCGTATCGATCGCAAACGCTCTTCTAGCCCGCACCCGTCAAGTGGTCGCTGCGGCCACAGCTATCGCCATTGTCATGGCGGGCCTGCCCACCCCGGCCCATGCGGCGTCGCGCATTAAGGACATTGCCAATTTCGAAGGCGTGCGCGGCAATATGCTGGTGGGTTATGGATTGGTGGTCGGCCTGTCGGGCACCGGCGACCAATTGCAACAGAACGCGCCGTTCACCCAGCAATCCCTGGTCGGCATGCTGGAGCGCTTGGGCGTCAACACCCGCGATTCCACCGGCGCAGTTCCCATTACCTTCAACCCCAAGAACGTGGCTGCGGTAATCGTCACCGCCGAGCTTCCGGCCTTCGCCCGTCAAGGCAGTCATATCGATGTGGCCGTCTCGGCGTTCGGCGACGCCAAAAGCTTGCTGGGCGGGCAATTGATGGTGACGCCGCTGCTGGGAGCCGACGGCGAGGTCTATGCCGTGGCCCAAGGCGCGCTGGCCAATGTGGGCATCACCGCCCAAGGTCAAGGCGCATCGGTACAAAAAGGCGTGCCCACATCGGGCAAGATCGCTTCTGGGGCCATCGTCGAGCGGGAAATTCCGTTCGAACTCAGCCACCTGCAAAGCGCCAAGCTGACGTTGCGCAATCCCGACTTCACCACCGCGCGCAGGATCTCCCAGGCAGTCAATTCGTTCCTAGGCATGGACATCTCGCGCCCCATCGATCCCGGCACGGTCCAGATCATCGTTCCGCAAAGCTATGAGAGCAACGTCGTCGGACTGCTGACCGATATCGAGCAGTTAAAAGTGGACCCCGACGAAGTAGCCACCGTGGTCATCGACGAAGCCACCGGCACCATCGTCATGGGCGAAAACGTCCGCATCTCAACGGTCGCCATCGCGCAGGGACAATTGACCATCCGCATCACCGAGACGCCGCAGGTCTCGCAGCCCTCGCCCTTCTCGACCACTGGCACCACCACCACGGTCGCCCGCACCGACGTGCAAGTGGATGAAGGATCGCAGAACCGTCTGGCGGTGATGGATCATGGCGTCACCCTGCAAGAGTTGGTCAACAATCTGAACGCCTTAGGGATCGGACCGCGCGACATGATTTCGATCCTGCACGCCATCAAAGCCGCAGGCGCTTTGCAAGCTGAAATACGGGTGATGTAATGACCATGGACACGCTCATAAGCTCCTCCCAAATGGCCGTTCAATCTGCGGCGCCCGCCTCGGTGTCGCTGTCCAAGAAGGCCACGCCGGAACAAGCCATCAAGGCAGGCAAGCAATTTGAAGCCATGTTCGTCAGCCAAATGCTGAAACCCATGTTCGACACCTTGCCCACAGACGGCTGGTTCGACGGCGGTCAAGGCGAATCCATGTTCCGTTCCATGCTGGTGGACAATTACGCCAAATCCATGTCCGAGCATGGCAGCGGCTTGGGGCTGGCCAAAGCGGTC
>CAIYCT010000424.1 GCA_903924765.1 uncultured Rhodospirillaceae bacterium
CATGAATTCACAAGCAGAAACCCGAGATTGAGCAAGGAGGCGAAGGCAACCCACACGGCATAGGGTAGCAAAAGCAGAGCCGCGATCCGGTCGATCGGGCGGAAGGTCCGGACATTGACCACGATTGCGGCCAGCAAGAGCAGCACGTCCACCATGGCAAGACCGATTTGGTGGAGCCCAAAAAACAGAACTGACCACGCCAGATTCAAAGCAAGCTGCACGCCGTAGACCATGAATGCGGATTTAGCCGAGCGGAAGCCGACCTTTTTCCATACCAGCCACCCAGAGATGGCGATCATGACGTAGAGCGTCGTCCACACAGGGGCGAAGACCCAATCGGGCGGCGTGAACGACGGACGCGACAGGGTTTGGTACCATGTGTGGACCGACCCAGCTGTGACAACGCCGCCGACCGCCGAGACGGTGGCGACAAGGGTCACAAATCCGCCCAGACCAAGCCAGGAGCGCCATCCCTCCGGTTGCTCAGGAATGTTCTGAATCTCTGGCTCCATGGTGACGGCCTTTCTGGACGGGAGGAGAGCAGAAATCATAGGCTTGATGGCGGACAAGGGCAAACATTACGAGCGGCAGTTTCAAATGCCAACCTACGCCAAACAATGTTCTGAGGTGGCTGAGAGGAAACGGCTCAGCAATCCAGAAACAGACGCATGTCCGTAGCGTATCGCCAGATCGATCGGCGTTTCCATTCTATCGTTTCTGGTCAAAATAGATGCCCCACACTCGATAAGAAGACCAACGGTCATCACATTGCCATTGTAAGCGGCCACATGAAGTGGGGTGTCTCCATTCCTGTCCCTGGCGTTGACATCGGCACCTGCTGCAATAAGGGTGGCGACAACGGCGGCATGTCCGCGAAGAGCAGCGTCAAAAAGCGGCGTATCGCCGTACTGGGTCCTTCTGTCAGGCGCCACCATAGAGGAGATGAGAAACTCGACAATTGGGAGATGGCCTTCCATTGCCGCCATGTGGAGCGCCGTGACATTCTTGGAGCCCGATCCTTCGAGATCGGCACCAGACGCAGCAAGCGTCTTCACTGTTTCCAGGTCCCCTTTAAAGGCCGCATCAATCAACGCGGCATTCATTTGCCGGACGTCCATGACACTCTCCATTGAGGTCGGCGCATCATTGTCCACCGACATCCAGGTGAACGTCGGCTACTGCTGTTCTATTCCGCAATCCGGGCGGTCGAGATATTGGCCCCATCATGATCGCCGTTCTGGATACGGCCTGCCGCCCATTTGGCGGCCGCTTCCAGCACATCGCCGTGGCACGCCGCCGGCTTGCAGACGCAGACCAGTTGCCGGCCATCAAGAGTGGCCAGTTCTTCAATCCTGACCTCGCCAGAGTTGATGCGCTGCCACAGCCAGACCCGATACCGTTCAATCACCGTCTCCCGATCGCCGTCTCGGCCAATGATGAATGGATTGCCCCACCGTCCAGGCCTCGTAATCGAGATGGCATCCTCTCCGATATACTCTCGCTCAAGGAGCCGATTGAACACGGGCATGGGCGCTCCATCAGTCCCTCGGGCGGAAACGGGAGCCAAGGGCAAACCACACTTTCAGCCCGCGCCCGAACTGAATAGACTATCCCGATGATTACCGAAAGCCATTGCCACATCGACACGCCGCCGTTTGCAGCGGACGCCGACGCCGTCCTGGAGCGTGCCCGTGCGGTCGGCGTTGGAGCGTTCCTCGTTGTGGGAACGGCAATGGCAACCGCTAGGCGAACGGCAGACTTCGCTCGCTGGCATCCTGACGTGCTCGCGACGGTTGGTGTTCATCCCCACCACGCCGCCGAGCCCGGAGAGAACCCTTCACCAGAAACGCTGGTCACTCTGGCGAACGAGCTCGGCGCTGTGGGGTTGGGTGAAACCGGCCTGGACTTCAACCGCAATCGCTCGCCGCGTGCCGTCCAGGAACTGAACTTCCGCCATCATGTCGTGGCGGCGCTGGCGTCGTCACTGCCGCTGGTCATTCACTCCCGCGACGCCGACGACGCGACGATGGCACTCCTTGACGAGGCCGACCCTGGGCGAAACCTAAGCGGTGTGCTCCATTGCTTCGATGGTGGCCGTAAACTGGCTGAGTTTGGAGTCGAGCGCGGCCTGCTGGTCTCGTTCTCTGGCATCCTGACCTATGGCCGCTCGGACAGCCTCCGGGACATCGCGCGAAGCTTGCCGCTATCCAGCCTCCTGGTCGAGACCGATGCGCCGTACCTGTCTCCCGAGCCTGTCCGCAAGCAGAGGCGGAATGAACCCGCGAATATCGTGCATACTGTTGCCATGCTGGCCGAACTCCACGGGGTGACGGCCAACACGGTCGCTGACATCACGACCGCCAATTTCGATGCCCTGATCAAAGCAGGACTTAGATGAAGGCAGCGATCATCGTCGAAATGGGCACGATCCTCGTCCCGTGCGCGGCTGGATTCATCGAGGTCTGCCGCTCAATTTTGGTGGCGAACGGAAAAATAGTAGGAATAGACCTCGGCACCCTTGCCGACACGCTTTCAGTTTGGGCGTTGATAGCGGTGATCGCCTTCTGCGCCGCGCGGCTTACCATGAGAGCGACACGCCGAGACAGGGTATCAGCCATGGCAAACCAGGGAAAACTATCGCCCCATGATCAACGCATGTCCAAAGTCTTGGCGGTTCTGGTCGGTTTTGCTGGCCTGCTCGTATGCGAGCCGATCGGCGACATAGCTGAGCGGTGGTTTTACAGTATGGCCCACGGATTTGCTCAATCTGTGGCGATGAAGAGCTACGTCGGCTATGTCGGATTTGCCATTCAGTTCATAGTGGCTTCTGTTGCACTGGCGCTCGTGGTCGAGATTTGGGATATCATCGGCTCAAGGTTCCTGGGCCTCAAGCAACTCAGTTCTATATTATTTCGCAGATAAGTCGTGGATATCTGACAGGGAGGCGAAAATGGATGCCATAGCACAGGGCGGCAATGGCGTACTGAGAAATCGGCGCGCCGGTATGATTCGTCGAGCCATAATCTTTATTGCTGCTCTCGCGGCCTTGTTGTCACTATGCTTGCCAGCTACCGCGTTTGCCGCCCAGCCAGCGGCTTCGGAGAGTGCTCAGTTCGCAAGTCTATCTGAGATCGCCAGCGCCACCGGGCGAGTCCTGATCGGCCAGATATTTGTGATTTCCGGCGTTAGAAAAATTCCGAACTTCTCGGCGACAGCGGCTCGGATGACCAGCTACGGACTGCCCATGGCTGAGGCCCTATTGATTCCGACCATCGTGCTTGAAGTGGGTGGCGGTCTCATGCTCGCGGCAAACATATACCCAGACTGGGCGGCTGGAGCGCTCGCAATCTTTGTTGTTCCGACAACGCTGATTTTTCATAACTTCTGGTCAGTCCCGAACGCAGCAGTGGCGGCTCGCGAGCAAATCCAATTCATGAAGAATGTCGCTATAATGGGTGGCTTACTGTCCGTCTTCAGCCAAGGCGAAGGCGTATCGGCGAAACAATAGATACCCTGGTCCTTCACAAACCTTCAAATTCGCTCAAAAGGTGCAACTCTCATGCTTAAGTTCCTCGCTACCGTGACACTGATTGTTGCCACCGTGGCAGCGCCAGTTCTTGCTGCCGAACCTTCTGCCTCAAACGGCACTCCCCCCTCTCAGACCGTCAGTCAGGCAACGACTGATGCTGCAAACAAAGCTCAAGCCGCAGCCGACACTTTTGCCAAGGCCGTGGCACAGGCTGCCGCTGACGCCGCGAGCAAGGCGCAAGCCACAGCCGATGCGGCGGCCAAGGCCGCAAAGGATGCCGCAACCAAAGCTCAGGCCGCGATCGACACTGCGAACAAGGCGACTGCCGACGTTAAGGCCCAGGCCCAAGCCGTGGTGGACGCCGCAACAAAGGCGGCGGCTGATGCTAAACTCAAAGCGCAGGCGGCATTGGATGCGGCGACCAAGGCCGCTGTCGATGCGAAGAACCAAGCCCAGGCCGCCGCCACTGCCGCGACCAAAGCGGTTGGTGATGCGGTCAATAAGGCCAGCAGCACTCCTCCGACCGCCTCCGATCCTGGAAAGCCAGGGGCTGGAATCGAACCCAAACACGACGACTGATAGCGGCGCCCTTGAGTGTAAGGCCGATTTGCCTTACACTTATTGGGTCGCTTGGGAGGTTGTTATGGGCACAATGCTGACGGTAACGGCTAAGGGCCAAGTCACCCTCCGGAAAGAGGTGCTTGAGCACCTTGGCATTGGTCCGGGGGACAGACTCGCTGTCGAAATGCTCCCTGATGGTCGAGTCGAAGTGCGAGCCAGCAAGGGCAACATCGACGGCTTCATCGGCTCGCTGTCACAGCCTGGAACTGCCACTCTCACTATCAGCGAGATGAACCAGATTGCCGCTGACGGATGGGCGGGCCAGCGGTGAAGATCACGGCTGACACCAACATCCTTGTGCGTGCGGCCGTTCGTGACCACGCTGCACAAGCCTCCGTTGCTGAGGCCATTCTCCGGGAAGCCGAGATCATCGCGGTCCCGCTACCCGCGCTGTGTGAGTTCGTCTGGGTGCTGGCACGGGGCTATAAGCGGGAGGCGGCGGAAATCGCCCAGGCTATTCGTTTGCTGATATCGAGCGAGACGGTTCGGACCGATCGTGCTGCCGTTGAGGCTGGCCTGCGGTTTCTGGAGGCAGGAGGCGATTTCGCGGACGGTGTCATCGCCTTCGATGGCAGGAGACTTGGTGGCGAAACTTTTGTGAGTTTCGACAGGGCCGCCGTTGATATTGAGGCCAGATTTGGCGGCGCAACCCTTCTGGCGACCATTGGTCCTAATAATGGAGGCCCCATTCCGACGTGAATGGTGGCCAGATTTGATTCGCGGCCGAACAAGACGATATATACTTTGTCAGTCAAATTATTAGCGGCATTCTCGGCACCCCAATCTAATAATTTGCTCGTTTAGCTTCTCATTTTTTCTGCTTTGAGTATTGCCACATCACCATCATCAAAGGAGAGTTCGATCTCAAGCATACCATCATCGTTGAGTTCGGCAGTTCCCGAGCCTGCCACTTCAGTTCCTTCGTCGCATCCTTGCCATCTGAAGAAAATTATGGTCTTTGAGTATTTAAGTGCCATGCCGGCATTGATTGCTCCGAATGTGAGCTCACCACGGCCGTCCGTATTGAAGGTTATGGACGCTGGTTCAACAAGGTCGAGATAATCCTTGTCCCACAGATCGGCTTCGATAATCCGCCAGCGACCGATGATTTGGCAATCAGCTGGTTGTGTCATCAGGTCTCCATAGGCTCCAAGTTCACCGCCGACAACTCGCTGCAAGAATCAGTTAAGCGGTTCGAACAGCAACTCCAGGTCGGCGGCGTCGATGCTTACCTTACCGGCGGCGGCGGGGTCGAACAGGGCCTCCGCCAGTCCCTTCTTGCGCTCCTGCAGCGCCAGCATACGCTCCTCAATCGTGCCCTCGGCTATCAGCTTATAGACGAACACCGGCTTATCCTGACCAATGCGGTGGGCGCGATCAGTGGCTTGGCGCTCAGCGGCAGGGTTCCACCAGGGATCGTAGTGGATCACGGTATCGGCGGCGGTCAGATTGAGCCCGACGCCACCGGCCTTGAGGCTGATCAGGAACAGTGGGACCTCACACGCTTGGAACCGGGCGACAGGTGTCGCGCGGTCACGGGTGTCACCCCTTAGCTCGACGTAGGGAATGCCGGCGGCATCAACCGCGACCTTAATCAGGTCAAGCATCCCTGTGAATTGCGAGAAGAGCAGGATTCGACGCCCCTCCTCAATCATCTCGGGCAGCATTTCCATGAGCAGGTTGAGTTTTGCGCTCTCGCGCACGGCGCGGGCGCTTTCGAGCTTGACGAGTCGAGGATCGCAGCAAGCCTGCCGCAGCTTCAGCAACGCGTCGAGCACCTCAATCTGGCTTCGCGCAAGGCCCTTCTCGGCTACGACGCGCTGGACCTTTTGGTGC
>CAIYCT010000425.1 GCA_903924765.1 uncultured Rhodospirillaceae bacterium
GTGGGATTCGTTTTCTCAACGGATCCGCTATGACCCTTTCCTTTGATTTTTGCAAGACCCGAACCTTCCGGCTTGCCTGCATGATTTCGGCCAGCATCTTCATTTTGATTTCCGCCATATCGGCCCTGATCTACTGGCAAACCGCCATCGTCATCAGTCATCGCTCCGATGGCACACTTGCCCGTAACGCTCACCATTTAACGTTGGAAGAGCCTGTTGAGGTTGATCGCGACGTCGAACGCATTGTGTCCACCAACGAAAACCGCGTTATTGTCGGCGTCGGCCTTTTCAAACCGAACGGCGACTTCATCTTGGGCAATATCCCGGTTCTGGCCGCCGACATTCCCATCGATGACGCCGTTCATCAAGTTTCGTCGTACATGGATTGTTGCAACATTCTGACCAAAAAAAATGGTCGGTTCATGGCCTTAAAACTGCCAGACGACCGAATTCTTGTCATGGCCCGAAACATGGAGTCTTTGGACTTGATCCGTCAGACCATCCGCCACGCCGCCATCACCGGATTGATCCCCGCGATTGTCTTCGCGCTTGGCGTCGGCATTATTTTGGGCCGTCGCACCTCCAAATGGATGAACGACGTCCAGACCATGACCACGCGCATTGAACATGGCGAAATATGGCAACGCTTGCCTATTCCCGACTCCAACGATTCGTCGCGTTGGCTGGTGGAAAGTATCAATCGCATTTTGGACGGCATCGGCGACGTTATCGACACTACGCGCTCCACCAACGTTCATTTGGCGCATGATTTGTTGTCGCCCCTGGCTGGCGTCCGATCCCGTCTTGAACGAGCCACCGCACAATCCAACAATTTGGAAGATCTGCGCGACACGGTCATTCACGCCATATCCGGGCTTGACCATACGGTTCGATTGGCTAGCGCGTTCTTGAAACTGGGAACGTTGGAAAGCGGACATCTTCGCCAACATTTTCAGCCCGTTCGCCTGGATCTGGTTGTGTTGGAAATCTGCGAATTGTTTTCGGTCATGGCCGAGGAAAAATCCGTCACCTTAACCATCGCGTCCACCTGCCCGGCAACGGTGCCGGGCGACCAGGATTTGCTGATGGAGGCGGTCGCCAACCTAGTGGACAACGCCATCAAATTCACGCCCGAAGGCGGAAGCGTAACTCTCACCCTGAAGGTCGATGGCCTTCAAACCGTTCTGAGCGTTTGCGACACAGGCCCGGGTTTGCCCCCCCGAATTGTATGACAAAGTGTTGAACCGCTATTACCGCATGAATATGTCGCCCGATTGCGAGGTCCCCGGCCATGGCCTGGGTCTAAGTTTGGTCGATGCGGTGGTGCGGCTGCACAGCATGAGGCTTCGCCTTGACAACGCCTCCCCCGGCCTGAAAGTGGAAATCCTCCACACTGCTTGACCCTTGCCCCTTCCCCATATCGCAGATGGAAAGCGGCGCCATCGCCCCCGAATGGGCCAAGGCGAACAAGGGATTGTCATTGTGACCGATTTGTAAAATCACGGTGAATTGAGCGCAATACGGTCATACGCCATTGAGCGCATGCGGCCAAGGCGGCATAGTCGGCTGGCAACATCTAGGCGAAGTACAATGTCCGAAGCCGCAATTCAAGCATCCATCGACTCCCAACCCGTTGAATTCCAGCACGAGTTTTTCAAATCCTTCCCAGAAGTCTACTTCCGCAAGACGGAAGACGGAGACGTCGTGGCGGTGGTCCAGCTGTCGCCTACCAACGAAGCGGTGATGTCCTTGGACAGCATCCGCACCCAATTCAACATTCCCGCCGATTCACCCGATTCCAAAATGCTGAACAAGGTTGCCGAAAGCCTGCATTATGTGAACGGCATTGCCATGGGGGAAGAATTGCCGCCGGAGTTGACCACCGGCGAACCATCCTGGCAGCCGACTGATCGCCACATCTTGATCGCTCGGCAACGTCTAACGCTGCAATTGGTCACTTGGGTCACCGGCGACGAGCATATTTTCACCTCGGTCGAACAGCTGCTAATGTTGGCCGAAGACCCCCGCACCAAGAAGAACATCGCCCGCGCTTTCGGCGACGCCGCCGTCCAGTTGGGGTTGCAGCGGGAAGATCACGAAGCGGTCATCATCCAAATCGAAACCATCGCCAAACAACTGTCCTATGTGGAAGCCATGCGCGATATTTTCGAGGCGGTGAAGGGGATTGATGACAAGGTCCAGGAATTCCGCAAGATTTATGGGTCCGACCAAATCATGAGCGACACCTCCAATCAGGTGGCCAAACTGTCGCAGATTTGCATCAAGGAATTCGAACAAATGTTCGATCAAGTGGACGCCCAGACCAGCGAGGTCATGGCCATCCTGAAAAACATCGCCAACCAAATAAATTTCATCCGCAAAACCCGCGACGATCTGTATCGCCGTCTGCGCCCGTGGGAGGGCATCTGCCTTAAATGGAAGTCCGTCTACACGATCAAGGACAATGAAAACGCCGAAAAACTGCGCGCCTTGTATCGCTTCTTGGCGCCGCGCTACATGGTGGTCCACGATTGGGTTTTGATGTCCAAACTGAAGATGGAAAAAAGCAAGCCCATTGGCGGCACCTTGCGCTGGTAGGCAACACGCCCCACTTGACCAACATCAAGTTTGTCCACGCGCTGTTTTGCCACACTCCTCAAATAATGCTCGCATCCTGGTTTAGAAGCTTTCTGCCTGCCGCCCAGACCGTCCGATGGAAAGAACGTCTGCGTGCCGCTCTGTGCGCATTTGTGGGCTTGCTGTTCACCTATCTAATCGGAAAGCAAGCATTGGGGGCATCGTCTGACTTGCCCTATCTGATCGCGCCCATGGGGGCATCATCGATCCTGGTGTTCTGCGTCCCCGCCAGTCCCATGGCTCAACCTTGGCCGGTTTTGGGCGGGAATGTGATCTCGGCGTTGATCGCCGTCGCCTGCCTGCACACCATCCATGATCCCGCCTTGGCTGCGGCCATTGCCGTGGCTTTGTCCATCTGCGCAATGTTTGCCCTGCGCTGTCTGCATCCGCCCAGCGGAGCCGTGGCGCTGACCACCGTATTGGGTGGACATGCGGTGGCGACGGCCGGTTATTCCTTCGCATTGATGCCGGTAGGGTTGAATTCCTTGGTCCTGGTTTGTTTGGGTTTGCTGCTTAATTCCGCGTCTGGCCGCCGTTATCCCCATGCCCAACACGCTTTGGTTGGCAATCAGCACGGCACCAAAGATTCCCCACCGTCCGAGCGCATGGGCATCAGCCAAGCCGATCTGGACGCCGTGTTTGAGCGCTATGGTCAAGTGGTGGACATGAGCCGCGACGACTTCGAATCCTTGGTGGCCCAGGCCGAAATGCAAGCCTATCGCCGCCGATTCGGAGGCATCCGTTGCCGCGACATCATGACACACGACGTGGTGTTCGTTGAGTACGGCACTCCCCTGCAAGAGGCATGGTCGATGATGCGCGCCCATAATATCTGGGCTCTGCCCGTGGTCAGCGCCGCCCATAAGGTCATCGGTTTGATCGGCAGAGAAGATTTCATGCAAGACGAATGCTTCGATCAGGTCGATGGCATCGGTCGCCACTTGCGCGCTTTCCTCATGCCGTCGATCACCGTCCATTCCGAACGCTCCGAGGTGGTGGGACAACTCATGCGCCCCACCATCGTCACCCTTGCCGCCGACCGCCCCTACATCGAATTGGTGCCGCTGATGACCGATACCGGCCAGCGCCATATCCCCATTATCGACCTCGACGAACGGCTGGCGGGTTTGGTATCGCAATCGGATTTGATCGCCGCCCTTTACGGCAGCGGCTTGACCACTGCGCTCAACCTCGATTCGCCCTAACCCTGGCAAAAGCGGCGCAGGGCATCGGCATCGGTGATAATCACCTCGCTGCGATTGGCGGCCACTCCCAAAGGACGCAGCCTTGCCATGATCCGCGACAGACTTTCCGGCGTAATGCCGATGCGGCTGGCCAATTCGGTCATGGCCAGCGGCAGGCGCACGCTGCTTTGGTCCGAGGATTGGCTGCGCGCCAGCAGGAACAACCCCACCCGTTGCGCCGGAGACCGGCTTTTCAAATCGGCGATTTCCCGGGTCAACCGCCGCTGCCAATGGGCCATGGAGGCGAACAGTCGCGCCGCCAGCGCGCCCTTCTGCTCCAACCGCGACAGGAAAGCTGGACCGGGAAGGGTCAGCACCCGCGTGTCCACACTCATCTCGGCGTTAACCGGAAAGCGAGCATTCATGAACATAGCCGCCTCGGCGAACATTTGTCCGCGTTCCATCACCTCGATAATGGTGTGCGCACCCGCTTCGGTCAGCACGAACAAATTGACCCGACCGTCCAGCACTAGAAAAAAGCGGTCAGCGGCATCGCCTTGTCTAAACAGCGTTCCGCCATCGCGATGGAACTCCACATAAGCCGCTTCCACCAGCCACAGGACCATCTCCCGATCCAGGCCGGAAAACAGAGGCGACTCCACCAGCAAGGTCAATTCCGCCTCGGCCAAAGACAAACTCATGCCCCGTCCTCCGCGCCGCAAAAAGCCCGCAAGGCCGCAAGATCGTCTATGATCACTTCGGACTCGCTGCGACGTTGCACCCCCAACTGCTCCAGCCGCCCCAGCGCCCGCGACAGGCTTTCGGCGGTCATGCCCAAAGCCTCGGCGGCCAAGCGCTTGTCATAGAGGAATCGGGCGGTGACGATGCCGTCATGACTGTCGGCGATACCCAACAAGAAACCCGCTAATCGTTGCGCGGTAGTGTCTATTTTGAGCGACGAAATATGTTTGACCAATCCATGCAGTCGGTTTGACATCACCGCCAACATGCGCCGCGTCAAATCGAAGCGCTGGCTCAGCACCGCCAGAAAGGGTTGGGCCGGGATTGCCAGCAGACGCGAATGGCCGACGATGCGCGCCGATTCTCCGTAACATCCGTCGCCGTAAAGGGCTGCCTCGCCCAACAGAGCCGGACGCCGAACAACATCCAGCACGGATTTCTTGGCCTCGGTTTCGACGAACAATTCCACATGTCCGTCCAATATGACGTAAAGCCGATCTGCCGGTTCGGCACTGTGAAACACCGCATGCCCATCCGAGTAATGCTGCACCCAGGCGTCACGCAGCAACAGGGCCAGATCGGACAGCTGTAATCCGATGAAGATCGGCAACAACATGAATTCCAACAGCGGATGATGGATGCCAGGAACGATGTCACCAGCGGGATTGCGCACCGGGAGTGCTGAACCTTCGACCATGCCCGTGCCGCCCGATGGAGTCGTCACTCTTAAATCCCCCTTACGGTTTCGGAACGGATGCGGCGGTTTGGCCGAACAAGATTTGCTTGCCCGCCTCGGTCACGGCAGAGGAGCGGTCATTCCACGGTCCGGTCAGCCCATAAGCGCGTTGGGTGGCCGGGCGTTCGGCAATGGCTTGGAACCAGCGCTTCAGATCGGGAAAGTCATCCAAATTCTGCCCCTGACGCTTATGGGGAACGATCCACGGATAGCACGCCATATCGGCGATGGAATAATCATCGACGATGAAGGCGCGGCCCTTCAGGCGACGGTCGAGCACACCATACAAACGGTTGGTCTCGTTGACATAGCGCGTGATGGCGTAAGGCAGTTTTTCCGGCGCATACAGGGCGAAATGATGGTTTTGTCCGGCCATGGGACCAAGGCCACCCATTTGCCAGAACAACCATTCCAACACACTCTTGCGGCCGCGCAGATCGGCGGGCAGGAACCGCCCGGTCTTCTCGGCCAAATAAACCAGAATGGCCCCGGACTCGAAGACGGTGACCGGTTCACCGCCATCGGCGGGGGCATGATCGATGATGGCGGGCATGCGGTTGTTGGGCGAGAATGCCAGAAACTCCGGCTTGAACTGATCCCCGGCGCTGATGTCCACCGGCACGATGCGATACTCCACCCCGGTTTCCTCCAGGAACACGGTGATCTTGTGGCCGTTGGGCGTCGCCCAATAATACAAATCGATCATGGTGGGATCCTTGTGGTTCGGAACATCTCGGAAAGGCTGATGGAACGCAGCATAAAACAGGCGGGTATTCCTGTCCTGTGCTATATTTGGGTCCTGACCAAGGGAAAGCCAACTCCATGCAATACAGAAAACTTGGGCCTAGCGACGTGATGGTTTCGGAGATTTCTCTGGGCTCGTGGCTGACCTATGGCGTCGGCGTGGAAAAGACCCAGGCTATGGCCTGTGTTCGCAAGGCCCTCGACCTGGGCGTGACGCTGTTCGACACCTCCAACATCTACGGACGTGGCGCAGCCGAGAGCTTCCTGGGCGAGGCGTTGCAAGGCGTGGATCGCGCCTCATATGTGCTGGCCTCCAAGCTGTTCTTCCCCATGACCGCGACCGACCGCGGCCTATCGCGGGCACAAATCAAAAAGCAACTGGACGCATCGTTGATCCGGCTTAAAACCGATTACCTCGATCTTTATCAATGTCACCGCTACGATCCCGACACGCCGCTGGAAGAAACCATGAGCGCGCTGACCGAAGCCGTTCAATCGGGCAAGGTCCGCCATGTGGGCTTCAGCGAGTGGCCAGCCGACAAAATCGCCGCCGCGTTCGAAATCCCCGACGTCGTGCGATTCGTGTCCAGTCAGCCGCAATATTCGCTGTTGTGGCGTCAACCGGAGACGAAAATCTTTCCCCTCTGCGCCAAACTGGGCGTGTCGCAAATCGTATGGTCGCCGTTGGCCCAAGGCATCCTGACCGGCAAATACCGCCCCGGCGCGCCAACTCCCCCGGATTCCCGCGCCGCCAATCCCAGCATGAACAGCTTTCTGGGCCCAGATGATCTGAATGCCAAGTCCCTGCAAGCAGTGCAGACTCTGATCCCCATTGCCCGCGAGGCCGGATTGACCCTGCCGCAATTGGCCCTGGCCTGGGTGCTGCGGCAACCCAACGTCGCTTCGGCGATTATCGGCGCGACCAAGCCCGAACAGGTGGAAGAAAACGTCAAAGCCTCGGGCGTTCATTTAAGTGATAACAGTTTGGCGCTTATCGAAGCAGCGCTGGCGGACATTTAGGAGACTTGATTATGGAACATCACAATCCCAAACCGACCCATCAAGACTTGATCAAGTTGCTGCCCTCACAAGGCTGGAGCTTGGAAAATGGCGGAAAGCCCCCGGCAGACAAAGACCATACCCTTGAAGATCTGGTCCGTACCGCCCACGAGTATCATCAGAAGGGAGACCAACCGGGCCTAATCTCCCGCATGGAAACCGCCCTGGAACTGGATTTGATCCAGCTGCAAAAACTATGGGAATATCTGGGTTTGCCGATTTAGGATCAGGTCAACAAACCGGTGATTCAAGCGCCGCATCTTATCGGTGGGCACATGCTGTTCCAGACTGAAGCTGTAAAACAGCAACCCCAGCATCACCATCCGCTCACCCAGAATCTCCATGTCCTCCGGTTCACGTCTTTTTCGTTATATCGGCCAGTCAGATTAGGCTGCTCGAATTTTGATCTGGGCGGCGGCGGATTTATCGGTATTGAAAACGTGATCGATTAACCAGTCGCGCAAGAAGTTTAGCAAGTCTTCAGAAATTTCCGATTGTCCCGAATTGAACCGGGTGGCGAAATCACTCACTTGCAGGATCAGATCGTCATGAGCCTTCAAATGGGACGCGATTTCGCGGCTGGACGTGGAAAGCTGTTGCGAGGCGGCAGAAACGGTTTCTACATTGGCAGCCGCCAAATCCACCGAATCGGAAACCGAAGATAATTTGTGGACGGTTTGCTCCGAAACATCCGATAAATTCTGAGCCGATGAATTCAATTGCCCCGCAGCCGACACCACGTGAGTTATAATGCCAGCCACGCGCTGATCCAGAGGCAAGTTTGGACTTCGCCTTGACGAAGATATTGATGCGGTTGTTGAGCATCCGGTAGATTTCGGCCAGTTTAAGGCCTCTCTCCGCGCCTTGCGCTTCAATCTCGGCAGGATCGGGGACACCCCAATGGGCTGTCATCGGCTGACCGGGCCACATCGGACAAATTTCACTGGCGGCGTTGTCGCAAACCGTGAAGACGAAATTCATTTCCGGCGCACCGGGGACCGCGAATTCATCCCAAGACTTCGAGCGCAAGGTTGACGTGTCGAAATTAGACCGTTTCAAGAATTCCTCGGTTTCGGCGTGTAGAAAACCCTTGGGGTGACTGCCCGCGCTGAAGGCTTTGAACCGATGACCACCAACGCGGTTGAGAATGCACTCGGCCATGATGCTTCGTGCCGAATTGCCGGTGCAAAGGAACAGAACATTGTAGGTTTTCTCGCTCATGGCAGACTCTCGCAACTAGATGTTGGCTCTGATGCTTGGACGTTCGGGCCGAGAGCGGCACGTCCTTGGTGACAAAGGACATTGACCGGCACCCCATTCACCAAACTCAGCAGACGGCGATCCTCTTCAATGGTCGGGTCATCATTGAGCAACTGGCTAATAAGGGCGAGGAAGTGCTGCGCATAAGGATTAAGTACCCGTTCCGCAATTCGATAATAAACCCACTTTCCATCACGCCTCTGTTGGACCAACCCGCTCTTTTTCAGTTCCGCCAGTTGTTTAGAGATGGTGCAGGTCGCAAAATCCAGCACCGTGGTTATCTGGCAGACGCAGAGTTCCCCGCCTTCCAAAAGTTTCAGGATGCGTACCCGATTAGGGTCCGCGACGGCTTTGGCTATGGTTTCGTAATTCTCAAGCATGATGTAACGTTAATATCACTTTCCTAATTGTGCAAATGACATAATTATGATGGCGAAACTTTTTGGCAACCTGATTTTTGGAGACAACCCAATGCCCAGACTTTTCATCGTTGGCGGAAGCGATGCCGGTATCAGCGCGGCCCTAAGAGCGCGTGAACTGGCACCCGATTGGCAAGTCACGGTGGCGGTCGCGGATCGGTATCCGAATTTCAGCATATGCGGCATTCCCTATTTCATTAGCAAAGAGGTTCCCGAAGCCGACAATCTTGCCCATCGCAAGGCCGACGATATCCGTGCTTTGGGCGTCGAGCTTTTGCTGGGACATCGGGTTGAGGGTATTGATCCTGCCAAACATCTGGTCACTGAGCGCAATGCCAATGGCGAGACATCCGAGCATCGCTACGACAAACTCATCATCGGGACGGGGGCGACCTCAATCCGCCCCCCCCATTTCGGGCCTTGATCTACCGGGTGTGTTCCTGTTGCGTTGGATGGGGGACGCTTTGGCCTTCAATGACTTTCTCGTCACCCGCACTCCGAAACACGTTGTTATTGTCGGCGGCGGTTACATCGGCCTTGAAATGGCGGAAGCTCTTCGGCATCGCGGGATCGAAGTCACCATCATTGAAATGGCCCCCAGCGTCATGACAACCATCGACACTGATTTGGGTCATAAAGTCGGCCATGAACTGGAACGTAACGGCGTTCACTTGGTGATGGGACAAGCGGTTTCGTCCATTTCCGAATTCGACGGCAAGCTTCGTATTGATGGGGCCAATGACTTCACCTGCATTGCGGATATGATTTTGGTAGCTGCCGGTGCCCGACCCGAAACGGCTCTTGCGCTTGGCGCTGGTGCCACCTTGGGATTTAAGGGGGCGATAGCGGTGAACCGGCGCATGGAAACCAATGTGCCGGATGTCTTCGCCGCAGGCGATTGCGTCGAGACGTGGCATCGCATCAGCCAATCGAACAGCTACGTGCCGCTTGGCACCACGTCGCACAAGCAAGGCCGGATTGCCGGTGAGAACGCCGTGGGCGGCAATCGCCAATTCGAGGGCAGCCTCGGGACACAGTCGGTTCGCTTGTTCAACTATGTTGTCGGACGCACGGGGTTCCATGATTGCGATGCAAAGAACGCTGGCTTTGTTCCTCTCTCCGTCGATTCGACCGTCTGGGATCATAAAGTCTATTATCCTGGTGCGAAAGAGATGGTCATCCGCGTGACGGGCGACCGCGCATCGGGTCGTTTGTTGGGGGCGCAGATCATCGGCCATGCCGGTACGGAAGTTTCCAAACGCATCGACATCTTCGCCGCCGCCATTCACCACGGAATGAGCGTGGAGGAGGTGAGCGACCTTGACCTGAGCTATACGCCGCCCCTCAGCAGTCCTTGGGACCCGGTGCAAATGGCGGCGCAGGCATGGAGCCGGGTGAGAAGCAAGTGAATGACTAGTCACTGTAGAAGCATCTACCCGGCGGCTATATCTGTTTTGCAAAGTTTTTCGTTAATAGCTGCTATTCGGCAGTCGGCCCATTTCGTCATATCGGGTCACACGCATTAAGTTCCGCTGATGGCACTCGGCTGAATTCTAGAGGAAAAAATGGAAAACGATATCTATAAACTAAATTATATAAGTAAGCGATAATTCAATAATGCAAGTATAATACTTTACTCGCGTACTTGTATGTTTATATCTGTGTTTCTGACAATTATATTTGTTATGCTCTACAAGATCATACTATGCGTATGATAATCATTATGTAGGAATGATAACCTGTTCTGTGTGTGTTAACATTATACTGTTTAATTTTATTACATAGAAACCAAAAAATAATAATTTGCAACAATTGAATATAATATATAGAAAACTTCTCTATACGTTACAAGTATTCAACCTTCTCTGGTGTTGACGATATTTCACCAAAAGTTACATTCACACGAAAAACAAGTGATCACATAATTATTAAATACAAATATACATCTGATGACGACACAAATGTATCTGATTGCGATATTGATTGTACTACTATTATTGAATTAATCAGAAA
>CAIYCT010000426.1 GCA_903924765.1 uncultured Rhodospirillaceae bacterium
GCGGGTCGCACCATTCGCCGGTTAGATGCCGGAAGATCACATCCACCTGTTGCAGACCGGTCAAAGTCTTGAGGTAGACGTGACTGTCGCGCGCGGTCAAATCCTCGCCTTGCACCAAGGTGATGCCCAATTGGCGGGCCAGATAGGCGTGTTCGAAATAGGTTTCGTTATAGGGGCCGGGGGTTAGCAGCACCACACGGGGCTCGTCGCTGCGCCGGGGAGAGGCGGCGCGGAGCGAACTTCTGAGCGCGTCGAAGAATGGGGCCAACCGCTCGACGTGAACGGTGCGCAGGATTTCCGACAAAGTGCGGCCGACAATGGTGCGGTTTTCCAGGGCATAGCCCGCTCCGGCGGGGCTTTCGGTGCGGTCGGCATAAACGTGCCACATGCCGTCCGCGCCACGGATCACATCGGCGGCGTAAACGGTTAGGTGCTGAAAGTCGTTGTTCTTGCCCGAGGCCATTGGCCAGCCATGGCACGGGCGCAGAAAACCGGGATTGGCGTGCAGCAAGGCGGCGGGCACCACGCCTTTGGCGATCAGGGTGCGGTCGCCATACAGATCGGACAGCACGGCGTTGATCACCTGGGCTCGTTGGGCGATGCCCTTGGCTAGGCCGCTCCATTCGTTGGCCGAGATGATCAGTGGCATGGGGTCCAGCCGCCACGGACGATCCAGTCCGGCTGTGTCGCCATGCAGGTTATAAGTGACGCCATTGTCGCGCAGCAGGGTCTGGGCGATTTCCCAACGCCGCTCCATATCGACAATGGAAAAGGATTGGAATTGCTCGACGAAGCTTTTCCAATGGGCGCGCAGATGTCCGTTGGACGATTTCATCTCGTCCCAGCCTTCGCCTGGGGGAAGGTAACGGAGTTTTTTCGGTTGGGCGGGTTGCCGTTTTTTGGCGCTGATAGGGGTTGTAACAGTCACCATGGCCACCTCAGGTCAAGGGTGTTGGGCCAATCGGGATGGGTGTTGGCGGCGGTCACAGGGATCGGACCATGAGTGTGGCCGAACGGCATGAAACGGGCGCGCCGTCTGGCCTCGGCTTCCAATCCGTTGACCGGAAAGGTGTCGTAGTTGCGGCCACCGGGATGGGCCACATGATAAGTGCAGCCAGCCACCGCTTGGCCGGTCCAGGTATCGATGATGTCGAACACCAACGGAGAATGAACGCCGATGCTGGGATGCAGGCAGGAAGCCGGAGCCCAAGCACGATAGCGAACCCCGGCAATCCATTCGCCGTCCGTTCCGGTCGAGGCTAAGGGGACGGCGCGGCCATTGCAGGCGATTTGATAGCGGTCGCCGGTTTTATTGACCACCTTGACTTGGATGCGCTCAACTGAGGAATCCACATAACGCACGGTGCCGCCCGCGCCCGGTTCCTCGCCCATGACATGCCAGGGCTCCAGGGCGTTGCGCAATTCCAAGGTCATGCCGTCGTGGGTGACGCTGCCCACGGGGGGAAAGCGGAATTCAATATGCGGGGCGAACCATGCCGGATCGAAGGCGAACCCACCCAGTCTCAGCCAATCCAATACTTCCCGGAAGTCCCGCTCCAGCCAATAAGGCAGCATGAAGCGATCTCGAAGCGCCGATCCCCAGCGCACCAATTTCTCGGTATAGGGCTTGTCCCAGAACAAGGCGATCAGACCGCGCAGCAGGGACTGTTGCGCCAAGCTCATGCGGGCGTGGGGCGGCATTTCGAACGCGCGGAACTCAACCAGTCCAAGTCGACCGGTGGGGCCGTCGGGCGAATACAGTTTGTCGATGCAGATCTCGGTGCGGTGGGTGTTGCCGGTCACATCGGCCAAAACGTTGCGCAGAATGCGGTCAACCAGCCACAACGGACAGGTTTCATCCTTGCC
Source organism: uncultured Rhodospirillaceae bacterium (assembly GCA_903924765.1). GTDB lineage: Bacteria > Pseudomonadota > Alphaproteobacteria > Rhodospirillales > Magnetospirillaceae > CAIYCT01. The sequence continues at coordinate 1,867 of CAIYCT010000426.1, forward strand.
GGGCAATTGCGACAGGGCGATTTCCAACTCGTACAGGCTGTCGTCGCGGGCCTCGTCGATGCGGGGATGCTGGCTGGTGGGGCCGATGAACAGGCCGCTGAACAAATAGCTGAGGCTGGGATGATTTTGCCAAAAGCGGATCAAGCTGCCCAGCATGTCGGGACGGCGCAGGAACGGGCTGTCGGCGGGCGTGGCTCCGCCCAGAACCATATGATTGCCGCCGTTGGTGCCCACATGGCGGCCATCAACCATGAATTTTTCGGTGCCCAGACGGGTCTGGTGCGCCTCGGCATACAGGGTCTCGGTGATCTCCACCAATTCCCGCCAGGATCGGGCTGGTTGGATATTGACCTCGATCACGCCGGGGTCTGGGGTCACCTTAATGGTTTTAAGCCTGGGATCGGTGGGCGGCGGATAGCCTTCCAGACGAACCGGCTGGTTCAAAGTGCGCGAGGTATCCTCGATCACTGTCACCAGATCCAGAAATTGCTCGGCGGTTTCCAAAGGCGGCAGGAAAATATTCAAGTGGCCGTCGCGGGGTTGCACGCATAATGCGGTCCGCACTGTATCCGACACCCATCCCTTGTCGGTCTTTTGCGGCGCTTTGGGGGCGTCGCCGACCTTTTGGTGGTGGATGGTGGCGCGAACGCCCGGATTGGGAATCCGCATTTGCGTGGTTTGACTGCGCCGAGGCAATGGATGACGGGGTTCGAAAGGGTCGCGCTCCATGTGGAATGGATAATCGCCCTCGGACAACCACGGCAGGGATTTGAGCGGCAGCCGGAAGCCCATGGGAGAATCGCCGGGAATGGCAATCAGCACGCCGTCGCGGGTGGGCCATGCTCCGGTCAGCCAGCGATGTTGATCCTGGGCTTGCCAGGGTTGCAGTGGCAATACCATGCCGATGGAGGTCCCCAATCCGTGGCGGAACACCCGAGTCAAACGGGTGCGTTCTTCCGCATCGGACAAGCGATTGTCCAGCGGGTCCACATTGACAGGCAGGGCTTGTTCTTTCAGCAGGTAATGGACGGGGTCCTCGAAGGTGGGCAACGCGTAATCGGGATCGACGTCCAAACCGATGGCCAAGGCGCGGGTAAATTCCTTGGCGTCTTCGGCGGTGGGATTGGGGCGATTGCTGGTTTCGGCGATCAAGGTCAGATCGTTCCACACCGGCTCGTCATCCTCGCGCCATGTCAGGGCATAGGCCCAGCGCGGCAGACTTTCGCCGGGATACCATTTGCCTTGCCCGTGGGTCAGCACCGCGCCGGGGGCGAAATGGGCCCGCAAGCGACGAATCAACTCGTCGGCATAGACTTGTTTGTCAGGCCCGACGGCAGCCACGGTCCATTCGTCGCCTTCCATGTCGATGGCCGACACGAAGGTGGGTTCACCGCCTTGGGTCAGGCGAACATCGCCTTGTTTGAGTCGCTCGTCGATGCGGTCGCCCAGGGCCAGAATGTCGTTCCATTGCTGGTCGCTGTAGGGGAAGGTGACGCGCGGGGTTTCTTCCTGACGGATTACTCCCATCTGGTGCGAGAACTCGACCTTACAGGGCTCGACCAAGCCGCTGATCGGGGCGGCTCCGGTGGGGTCGGGCGACGCGGCCAAGGGCAGATGGCCTTCGCCGGTCAGCAGGCCCGAGGTGGGGTCCAAGCCGATCCAACCCGCGCCGGGCAAATAAACCTCGGCCCAGGCGTGCAGATCGGTAAAGTCCTTTTCCGGACCGCCGGGTCCGTCCAACGGTTTGACGTCGGGCACCAACTGAATCAGGTACCCCGAGACGAACCGAGCCGCCAGTCCGAGATGCCTAAGCATATGTACCAACAGCCATGCGGAATCGCGGCACGAGCCGGATTTCAGCGTCAAAGTCTCCTCGGGGGTTTGCACACCCGGCTCCAGTCGGACCGTATAGGTGATGTCGTGCTGCAAACGTTGATTGAGCGCCACCAAGAAATCGACGATATGGGGCGCGCCCGTCCGGTCGATGGCGTCCATATAGGCGCCAAGCAAAGGGCCAGGCGGCGGCACGGCCAGGAAGGGCGCCAATTGATGATCCAGATCGGCATCGTAGTCGAACGGAAAGTTTTCTGCTTCGGGCTCTAGGAAGAAATCGAACGGATTTATGACCGACATGTCGGCCAGCAATTCCACATCCACCACGAATTCAGTGACTTTTTCAGGGAAAACCAAGCGCGCCAGCCAATTGCCCTGAGGGTCCTGCTGCCAGTTCAGGAAGTGGCCCTTGGGGTTAATTTCCATTGAAAAAGACAAGATCGGCGTGCGGCAATGGGGCGCTGGGCGCAGCCGCACGACTTGGGGCGAGAGGGTTATGGGGCGGTCGTAAACGTACCGCGTCGTGTGTCTGACCTTGGCGTGTATGCTCATGCGGACAAGTTTAGCACAGGAATAAGTCTCTGGAAGATCAATCTTCGGATTTGCCTAAATTTAAGGCGATCACTTGTTTGCGGGCTTCATCGTCCTGAACTCCGGCCACGGCGGCAAGACACATGGCCGCCGCCGTCACGCCTTCCTTATGGGCGGTATCGTGATCGTGCCCCTGAGCGCAGGCGTCAGCATAGGTGTCATCATAGGCTGTCAACACCATCTCTTTGGTGGTTGAATCCATTTTCTTGCCCCCAAACATATATAATATGCATATATTTTTGCCC
>CAIYCT010000427.1 GCA_903924765.1 uncultured Rhodospirillaceae bacterium
AAACGCTTCCTGGCCGAGCACAACCAAAGTCCGAAACCCTTTACCTGGACCAAAGACCCCGACAAAATCATTGCCGCCGTCAGGCGCGGGCACCAAGCGTTAGATTCGATCCACTAGCAAGCGAGCGCCAATGTATTCCCTGTTTTCCCTGGCCGAGGATTTGAGTTTGGTAATCTTGGCCTATGCGGCGATGGTGATCGCTCAATTGCCGGTCTTTGCCGATCAATCTCAATGGATCATGCTGGCGACGGCATTCTTGTGCGCCCAGGCGGTGTGGCAGGGCGTTGCCCGGCCTTATTTGCGCCGCCTCTTCAAGCAGAACTAACCAGCCCCTCCCATTAAATAATGGATAAATATTCACTTACTTCGCAGGTCAATATCTTTTGACCTGTTCAGATACGCACAGCTTTATTGCATTTTATTACACAATCTATCGCTTCCTTTACCGCCAGTCCCCATACGTTAGGTCGAATTGACTTAAACATAAATTTTTGTTTAAGTTTTAAGACCAAGTTTATTGGCGGAGGACTGAAATCGTGGCTGTTGCTTGGAATGATTCCTACAGTTTCGGGCACAACAAGGTCGATGAGGAACGGCGGAAAATCTTTGATATCGCCAACCAATTCGCCGCCCGCCGCGATCTTATCGCCGCCCGTGCCGCCCTAGCCAAATTGGCCGAATACTCCCGCATCCTGTTCCATACGGAAGAAACACTGATCTTCGCCAGTCTTGGGCAGCAAGAATACAATAAACATGCCCACAGCCACCGGGTTCTGATGAAGCATGTCAACGAAATCACCCTGATGGACTTGGACGGCAAGCCGCAGGATGAAAAGGTCTTTGTGCAGAAAACGGCGGCCATCCTGGAAATGTGGATCTTCAACCACTTCATCCACGAGGACCCCAAGGTCCGCCCCGCCTTGCTCAAGGCGGCGCAAAAGGTCTTCGATCACTCCAAGGCGGGGTAAGGGAACGCTCCCCCCTACTCCCCCTTGGACTTCCGATAGGTAACCAATTCGTGGACGATGCCGTGCAGGGTTTGCACTTCCTGGCCGGTCAGGTTGGCGCGTTGGAACAGGTTGCGGATGTTGCGGACCATGCCGGGGCGCTTGGCGGTGACGCGCAAGAAACCGCACTCATCCAACTCGCGCTCCAGATGGTCGAAAAATCCCACCAGCTTTTCCTTGCTGGCCAAATCGCTGGCCCCCTTGGTCATGGTGGCGACCGGGTCTTGGGTGGCGATCTGGTACCATTCATAGCCCACGATCAGCACGCATTGCGCCAGATTGAGCGATGAATAATCGGGATTGAGCGGCACGCTGACCACGGTGTCGGCCAGCACCACGTCGTCATTGGACAGGCCGGTGCGCTCTGGCCCGAACAACACCGCCGCGTTCTCGCCCAAGGACATGGCGTCGCGCATGGATTGGGCGGCTTGGCGGGGAGTTTCGACCGGCTTGACCATGTAGCGGTCGCGGGCGGTCGAGGCCCAGACCCGCTGGCAATCGGCGATGGCGTCCTGGGTGGTGTCGAACACCTTGGCCCCCAGCAGCACCCGGTCGGCACCCGAAGCGGCGGCGAAGGCGCGGTCTTGCAGCCAGTCGGGCTTGGGCGCCACCAAGCGCAGATCGGTCAGGCCGCAATTGAGCATGGCCCTGGCCGCCGTGCCGATATTCTCGGACAATTGCGGATGGACCAAAACAATGGCGGGGTTACTCACTGCTGACTGATCCGGTACAGCATGAAAGAAATGGAATCCTGCAAAGCTTCCAGCGAGGCTTCCAGCACATTGGTGTGGACCCCCACCGTCACCCACACATTGCCCTTGCCGTCGCTGCTTTCGATGGTGACGCGGGTCTTGGCCTCGGTCCCGGCGGTGGATTCGACGATGCGCACCCGGTAATCGGTCAGTTCCAGATCGGTCAGCGCCGGATAGACCCGGGTCAGCACCTTGCGCAACGCCACGTCGAAGGCGTGAACGGGGCCGTTGCCCTCGCCCACTTCGGCGTGGGACTGGCCGTCCACCACCACCCGGATGGTGGCCTCGGACAGGGTCAGCCAATGCCCCTCGGCGGATTTGCGCCGCTCGTCGATCACCCGATAGCGCTCGACTTGGAAATAGCTGGGCACTTGGCCCAACACGCGCCGCGCCAGCAATTCGAAGCTGGCGGCGGCTTGATCGTAGGCATAGCCCTGATGCTCCAGCCGTTTGACCAGATCCACCAGATCGACCACCTCGCGGGAATCGAAGCCCGCATCCATCTGCTCGACCACCGCCATCAAGCCGTCGCGGCGCACATCGTCCAGCGAACAGCCCATGTCGGCCAGACGGGCGACGATGTTGGAGCGCCCGGCCTGATCGGACACCACGATATGGCGGGAATTGCCCACCAAGGTGGGGTCCACATGCTCGTAACTGCGCGGGTCCTTGGCCACCGCCGAGACGTGCAGACCGCCCTTGTGCGCGAAAGCCGACTCGCCCACATAGGGGCGCTGCCGTTCTGGCGCCCGGTCCAGCACCTCGTCCAGCACCCGCGACACGGCGGTCAAATGGGTCAGCCGCTCGGCCGTCACGCCGGTCTTAAAGCCCATCTTCAAGACTAAACTGGGAATGATCGACATCAGATTGGCGTTGCCGCAGCGTTCGCCCAGGCCGTTGATGCTGCCTTGAATTTGCCGCGCCCCGGCCTCGACCGCCGCCAGGGAATTGGCCACCGCCAGTTCGGAATCGTTGTGGCAATGAATGCCGAGATGACTGCCGGGAATGCCCGCCGCGATCACATCGGTCACGATGTCCCGCACCTGATGGGGCAAGGTGCCGCCATTGGTGTCGCACAACACGATCCAGCGCGCGCCCGCTTCATAGGCGGCGCGAACGGCGTCCAAGGCGTACTCCCGATTGGCTTTGTAACCGTCGAAGAAATGCTCGGCATCGAACAAGACTTCCTTGACCTTGGAGCCGGCGTGGGCGACGGACTGGCCGATCATGGCCAAGCTTTCCTCCAGCGACACGCCTAAGGCCATGGTGACATGGAAATCCCAGCACTTGCCCACCAACGTCACCGCATCCACGGCCACGGACAGAATGGCGGCCAAACCCGGATCGTTGTCGGCGGAGCGCCCCGACCGCCGTGTCATGCCGAACGCCGCCAACCGCGCGTTGCTGAGCACAGGGGGAGCGGCGAAAAAGGCGTCGTCGGTGGGATTGGCGCCTGGCCAACCGCCCTCGATGTAATCGATGCCCAGGGCATCCAATTCGCGCGCGATGCGTTGCTTGTCGGCGGTGGAAAAATCAACGCCTTGAGTTTGTGCGCCGTCGCGCAGGGTGGTGTCGTAGAGAGTGACGCGGTTTGTCATGATTTTTGAAAGATGCCCTTAAATGCCTGTCAGTATCAATGTCAGATTTGTTTCTAATTTTACAGCACTCTGATAAACTCCCGGTTCAAACACGGCAAACGGGCGGAAATGATTGATTTTACTACATTGACTGTTTTGGTGGTCGACGATCAGGAATTCGTGCGGACCATCGTTAAAAGCATGTTGAACCAGTTGGGGATTATAAGCACTCTTGAAGCCGCCGATGGCGACGAAGCGCTGGACGCCGTGGTCGCGCACAAACCCGACGTGGTGATCTGCGATATTCAAATGCGCCCCACCGATGGCTTCTGCTTCGTCAAGAAACTGCGTCAGACCAATGGTGTCTCGGACATTCCGGTGATTATGCTGACCGCCCATACGGACTCCGCCACCTCGGACAAGGCTCACGGCCTGAATATCGACGCCTTCATCTCCAAACCGGTATTGCCCACCACCCTGTCGCAAACCATCACGCGGGTCATGTTGAGGCGCGTCGTAATCGGCTGAGGCGGCTGACAAGGCGACGGGTCAGACGATAGAGCGGCCATGAGTTCAGCTTGGCGTGCGCCCAATCCTTCCCCCGACGAAACCAATTCCGCAGTATGACGAACCACGCCAGGGTGCTGAGCGCTGGATCGCACAGGGTATAGATGCGGGCGATCACCGCCGTTCCCGCCACCTTGGCCGACAGCAGCACCATCAATCCCAGCCCCCATCGACCCGAGGACATGATCCACACCGCCAGAAGTTTAATGGGCAGAACCAGGGCGACAGGGGCCAGCAGCGCCAAGGCGGCCCCGTTGGGCGGCAAGGCCCGCACCCGAACTTCCAGCGTGCGGATGACCGGCAATCGACCGAACCATTGACCCAGGCGGACCAGAGCATCCCACAAATGCTCTTCGATCAGCATGCCCAGGACGCCCAACAGCGCCAGCGGCGCGAGTAAAATTTTTTTAAGGGGTATGTTCGTTTTCATGCGTTTCCAGATATAGTCCTTTTTTGGCAAAACAATGGCATCGAGAACCCAATGTCCGAGATATCAGGAACATCGCCCTCCGTTACCGTCCATCGCGCAGATTACACCGAACCCGCCTTCTGGGTCGACTCGGTGGAACTGCGCCTTGAAATCTTGGAGGCGCAGGTTCACGTCCATGCCTTGCTGTCCATCAGACCCAACCGCACCACCCCCAAGGACGAGATTGGCATCCATTGCGTCGCGCCGTTGGTGCTGAACGGCGAAGACCTGATTACGCAAAAGGTTGTGCTGGATGGTCAGGAATTGGGCTTGGACCGGCTTAAGATCGAAGCCGAGGCCTTGACCGTGATGTTCCCCCCGGCAGGACCGTTTTTGCTGGAAACCTTTGTGGCCATCGATCCGTGGCGCAACACCTCGCTGTCGGGGCTGTACAAATCGGGCAGCCTGCTGTGCACCCAATGCGAAGCCGAAGGATTCCGCCGCATCACCTGGTATCCCGACCGGCCCGACGTGATGTCCAAATTCAAGGTCTCCATCGTCGCCAACCGCGCCCAATTCCCCATCTTGCTGTCCAACGGCAATCTGGTGGAAAGCGAACCCATGTCCCAGGGCCGCCACCGCGCCGTGTGGGAAGACCCGTTCCCCAAACCCAGCTATCTGTTTGCCCTGGTGGCCGGAGACCTGGCCCTGGTGGAGGACCGCTTCCGCACCAGCTCGGGCCGTCCGGTGGCGCTGAAATTCTGGGTCGAACACGGCAATCAGGACCAAGTGCCGCACGCCCTGGACTCGCTGAAAAAAGCCATGGCCTGGGACGAAAACGTCTTCGGCCTGGAATACGACCTGAACATCTTCAACGTTGTCGCGGTGTCCCACTTCAACATGGGCGCGATGGAAAACAAAAGCCTGAACATCTTCAACAGCAAATACGTGCTGGCCAAACGCGAGACCGCCACCGACGGCGACTTCCTGGATGTGGAATCGGTGATCGCCCATGAATATTTCCACAATTGGACCGGCAACCGCGTCACCTGCCGCGACTGGTTTCAGTTGACCTTGAAAGAGGGCTTGACCGTGTTCCGCGATCAAGAATTCTCCGCCGATCAGGGCAGCCGGGCCTTGAAGCGCATCGACGATGTGCGGGCGCTGCGGGGCGCGCAATACCCCGAGGATAACGGCCCCATGGCCCATCCGATCCGCCCCGATTCCTATCAGGAGATCAACAACTTCTACACAGCCACGGTGTACGAGAAAGGCGCCGAGGTCATTCGCATGATCCACACCTTGATCGGCAAGGAGTCCTTCCGCAAGGGCATGGATTTGTATTTCGAGCGCCATGACGGCCATGCTGTCACCTGCGAGGATTTCGTCGCGGCCATGGAGGATGCTTCGGGCCAATCCCTGGCGCAATTTCGATTGTGGTATTCCCAGGCCGGAACCCCCAAGGTCAAGGCCGAATGGAGTCACGATCCGTCCCAGCAGCGTTTTACCCTGACCTTGACCCAGACGGTTCCGCCCACTCCCGGACAACCGGTCAAGGAACCCATGCAGATTCCGGTGGGGATCGGCTTGCTCGGCCCCAATGGCGTCGATTACCCCTTGGCCCAGCCGATTCTGTCCTTGACCAAAGCAAGCCAGACCTTTGTCTTCGACGGCATCGCCAAAGCGCCGATCCCGTCCTTGTTCCGGGAATTCTCGGCCCCGGTTATTCTGGACGCTCCTTATAAGAAGAAAGAATTGGCGTTCTTGATGGCTCACGATTCCGATCCGTTCAATCGCTGGGAAGCCGGACAGATTCTGGCGACCTCGGTGCTGTTGGATCAAATCGCGCAAATCCGCGCCGGTCAGACGCCCACTTTGGACGAGGAGTTCGCCGCCGCCTGGGGCTTAGTGCTGGACTCTGCCGCCGCCGATCCCGCCTTCGCCGCCGAGGCCCTGGCTTTGCCGTCCCAGACCACGCTGGGCGAACGCCTGGACGTGTTTGAAGTGGATGCGGTCTATGCCGCAAGGCGTTTTACCCAAACCAGTTTGGCCAAGCGCTATCGCGACAAACTTCTGGCCCTGCGCGATCGCCTGACCGACGAGTCCTGGACGCTGGACACCGCCTCGATCGGCAAGCGCAGCCTGCGCAATACGGCGTTGGGATTGCTGTGTCTGCTGCATGACGCCGAATCAAAGACCCTGGCCGCCGCTCAATTCGCCACCGCCACCAGCATGACCGACAGCCTGGCCGCCTTGGCCTGCCTGATCGAACAAGGCCCCGATACCGCCCGCGAACCGCTGGAAATCTTTTTGGATCACTGGCGCATGGAAAAGCTGGTGGTCAATAAATGGCTGTCGCTGCAAGCCCTGGCCGATTGGGACTCCGCGCTCGATCACGTCACCGCCCTGCTCCTCCATCCGGTGTTCGATTGGAGCGAGCCCAATAAGATCTATTCCTTGATCGGCGGATTCGCTGGCAACACCGTGCGCTTCCATCGCCTGGACGGGGCCGGATACGCCTTCCTGGCCGACCAAGTTCTGCGGCTGGATGCCAGCAATCCGCAAGTGGCCGCCCGCATGGTACGCTCGTTGATCCGCTGGCGGCGCTTCAACCCGATCCGCCAAGAGCTGATGCGCGCCCAGTTGGAACGCATCCTCCAGCGTCCGGGCCTGTCCCGCGACGTGGGCGAAATCGTCACCAAGGCGCTGAGTTAGAACGATTTCACCCCACCTATGATCAAAGTACTCATACTATCGGTGCAATGCACTATGCCCTTTGATGTGCGCGGGTAGGATTATTAAAGTTTCCCCAAGAAAAATGTGGCGTTTCAGCAACAGGTCGGTTCTGAAATCATTGCGCGATGATTTAGATCAATAAAATTACTTCACCCTAAGACTAAATCTGCTACCACATTCTCAGCCCGCACCCTAAGGGTTGGACGATATTGACACTTGTAAAAGGATAACTTCTATGATTCGCTCCAAATTGGCCATGGCCCTTGCCCTGAGCACGGCGCTGACTTCCTTCTCCGTTGCCGCCAATGCCGATGGCTTTGAAGCCGGCAGCTTTTTGGTTCGCGCTCGCGCCCTTGGCGTTATCCCCGAAGACAGCACCAACCACGTGCAGACTGCGGGCAACACCCCGCTGGGCAACATCGGCGGCATCGTCGGCGCCAACAGCACCGTCATCCCCGAACTGGATTTGACCTATTTCTTGACCCCCAACGTGGGTATTGAAGCCATCGCCGGCGTGAGCCGCAACAAAGTTTTCGCCAGCGGCAATGCCGTTGACAATAAGCAAAACCCCCTGGGCACCACCTACATTTTGCCGCCGACCATTACCGCTCAGTGGCACTTCTTCCCCAGCGACGTCGTGAACCCCTATGTGGGCGCCGGCCTCAACTACACCATGTTCTTCGACACCCAAAACAGCACCTGGCTGGGCGGCACAGCCTTCAAGCTGAAGCCCTCGATCGGCGGCGCCATTCAATTCGGCGCCGACGTCCAAATCTCTGGCCGTTGGTACGCCAACATGGACTTCAAGAAGATTTGGTTGACCACCAAGGCGACCTTCGTTGCAACGGCCGTTGGCGACAACGTCACCAGCCGCGTTGCGTTGGACCCCTGGTTGATCGGTGGCGGTATCGGCTATCGCTTCTAATCCATTTCGGGTTATCAAGATTGAAACCGGCAAGGGCGACCTTGCCGGTTTTTCTTTTTGGGGTCACCCACTAGCCCCCTCACCCCAACCTTCTCTCCCAAATGGCGGAGAGGGTTAGGGTGAGGGTTTGGGGAAACTACGCCCCCGGCGCGGGGGACGGTTCAGGCACCACGTGGGTGTGTGGGTTCAGGGTCAAGAGCTGACAGTTTTCCAGCAGCACGCCGCTCAGCAGCCAGAAGAAGGTGCAATGACCGACGATGGCAAGGCTGCGTTCAGGTCGGGCTTTCAGCACGTTCAAAAACGCATGCACCCGGTTCATGACCACAAACGAGGGTTCTTGATCGACCGCGTGCGGATTGCCGCTGGGGCACCACCACCACGGGTCGGACAGATGGCCGAACTCCAGATCGGGAAATTCCTGCGACAAATGCTTGGGCGAGCGGCCGATATCGCAGCTGGACCACACATATTCGCGATGCAGCGAGTCCACATGAATGGGAATGTCGGTGCCCTCGGCCAACCGGCTGGCGGTTTGCAGCGCCCGCGTCAAGGGCGAGGCGATGATGGCGTCCACCTGCAACGCCGCCACTTGGTCGCGTAAGGTGGCTGCTTGGTCATGCCCTCGCTCGGTCAAGGGCGCGTCGATGATCATCGGATCGACTTTTTCCCGTTCCCACGCCTCGTTGAAGGTGGATTGTCCGTGCCGGATTAAATGGATGATGTTCGTCATGAGTTTATGAGTCTTGCCAATTTTTGTATCGTCATCCCCGCGCAGACGGGGACCCAGGAGTCGCAAACCGGACCCCCTGGGGTTCCCGCTTTCGCGGGAATGACGGTAAGGACATGTCCTTAAGCTAATACCAGAACCTCGCCCCGCCCATCAACACCGATGCAGCCCAAATGACGATGGGCGCGATAATCGGACGAGTCCGCCACGCGGGTCCCGGCCAAGCGATCCAGCGACGGCAGCAGCAGACGCAACACCGGCATTTCCACCACGCCGCAATCTTGGAAGGTCGGCAACGCGTCCGGCGCATGTTCCAAAAGCAGCGTCGCCCGTTTCAATCCTTGCGCGGGGGCTTGGCCCAACCGACCGCGCACCCAGATGGTTCCGGCCACCGCCCTAGCGGCGCAGAAATCGCCCGCATCGCCCAGGGCAATCATCACGCCCTTGCGCATGCGGTCGCCGAAGCGCTGCCCCACCGAGCCCTTGATAAGAATGACTCCACCCGACACGCCCGAGGTCCGTCCCGGCAAGGCCGAACCGACGAAATCGCCCGCCTTGCCCGCCACCACCAGCAGCCCGCCCGACTTGCCTTGGCCCGCGCCGTCGCCCGCATCGCCGACAATGTGCAAGGTCCCGCCGCTCATGGATCGTCCGGCATAGCGCCCCGCTGGCCCCTCCACCCGGATTTCGCCCTCACCCATGCCTTCGCCGATACAATCCACGGCCTGATCCTGGGTGCGGAACACCACGACATCGCCGTCACTTTTGGCGACCGTGAACACGTCGCCCACCTTTAGTCCTGTCTTCAGGGAAAGGGCTTCGATTTGGGCCAGGGACAGCCCCGCCAGCGCCGCCGGAACAAGCGCCCCGGCGTCGATGCGGTGCGGCAGCGTCAGTTTTTGCGTCAGAACGATCATGGCAGCAACTCGTGCAGCTTGAAGTGGAACGGCCCCAGATTGCCGCCGTAATTGCCAGCGCTGATGCGATGGACGCCACTGGCGCGACCGCCGTCGGTCAAGGCGCGGATGCCTTCTTTCATGCACGCGGCCACATCCTCGAACGACAGGCCGTCGATGACGATTTCCAGCACCGATCCGGTTTCCGGCGACAATTGGGTATGCGCCAAGCCTTTCAGCGTGGGACAGAAGGCGTCGTTGCTGGACGCGAACAAGGCCTTGTACTTGGACCCCACCTTGGACCCCGAACGCACCACGCCGCCGGGGAACGGCAAGACGCAGTTGGGAACCTTGCGCATGGCATCAACGGCTTTTTCACAGGCGAACAAGGCTTTCTCGCCATCGTCGGCCAGGATCAACAGATTGCCGCCGCCCACCGCTGGCTGGTAGTGGGTAAAGTCGGCGACCAGGAACTCGCCCTCCATCACCGGAATGCGCCAGAACCTCTGGCCGTCGATGACCTTGGACAGTTGATAGCCGTCGCCGAAATAACGGATCATGTTGCCCAGCGCGGCCTTTTTGCCGGTTGTAAGACCGGAGAAGCAGGCGGTTGACGGACAGGTCAGAATGGTCTGACCCAAGCGGTTGGTCAGTTGACCTTTCAGCGCGTCGTCGCCCATGGCGAACAGCAAGATCGACAATCCGGGGCGGCCATCGGGGGTTTCGGCCCCGGACAGTACCTTCTCGATCCCCGCCTCGCAGCCGCAGCCGATGACCGAGGTGGCAAAGCCGGTGAAGGCCAGTCCGGCATTCATGGCCCAGCGCTCGGTGCGGGCGGTGACGATGATGCGGGCGCCGACCATGGGAAAGGCCTCGGCGAAGGTCTCGTCGATGCTGATTCCGTTAATGATTTTGGGCGCGCTCATGACCGCCTCGCCAGATTGTGACCGACCCATCGCGACCGTCCGTCCGCTTCCAATTCATCCTTGCTCAGCACGAAATTAGAGAACCGTGTGCCCTTCCAGGTGGCGAACCATTTTTCCACCTCTTTTTCAATGGAGTGGCCGAAATCGCATTGGGCCACATGGGTAGCGCCCCACACCGTCTTGACGATTTGGCCGTCGCGCACCACCAGCTCGCCGTCCTTGAACACCAGCTTGGGCGTATCGAACATGGTTTCGGCATTGGCGTGCGGAGCATAAACGGCGATATCCGCCGCCGCGCCCTCGCCCAAATGGCCGCGATCCTTCAGCCCAAGGATTCGCGACGGACCGGCGCGGGTCAGGATGGCGATCTCGTACAAGGAATATTCCCGGTCGATGCTGCCCAAGGTGGACGCCGCCGCCGCATGCTTGTTAATCCCCGCCAGTTTCTCGTTGCGGAAGGTCTTATCCATCAACAGCCGGATCAAATGGGGATAGGTGGTGAACGGCGCGCCGTTGGGGTGATCGGTGGTCAGGAAAATCCGCCACGGATCGTTGACCAGCAAGAACAGCTCCAGCCCAATGGTCCATTGCAGGGCGTTGACGAAGTTCTTGTCCTTGTAGTTGAACGGAACCAAGCCGCAGCCGCCGTCGCATTCGATATCCATGCAGATGGATTTCTTGGGATCGCCAAAGCCCGCATTGCGGAACTGCGTCATGGTGTCGCCCGAGGCGGTGACCGTCTGGCCGAACATGCTCTGCCCCTCATCCACGTTCACGTTGGGGGTGGCGTTGACCATTTCTGCGATGTGCGCCGCCGCCGAGGAAAAATGCCGATCCCCCTCGGCGCCATAGGAATGGAACTGCACATGGGTCAAGTGAATGGGCAAGCCCTCCACCGCGCGGACCGTATCCAAGGTGGTCTGGAAATTCCCCGGCACACCCAGATTGTTGCAATGGATGTGCAGCGGATGAACCAGCCCTATATCGTGGACCGCCTGCGCCAGGGACTGGACGATGCGGTGGGGGTTCAGGTGGTAGAACGCGGTATCCTCATCCAGCCCCAGATTGCGCTGGTTGAACTTGAACGCGCTGATGCCGCCGGGATTGACGATCTTGACGCCGATGCAGCCGGTGGCTTGCACCATCAAGGCCACGTAATCGTTGACCGCCGATTGCTCGCGCTTGCTTGCCAACATTTGCAGCAAGATGTCGTCATTGCCCAACATCAAATAGCCGCCCTTGTCGATCATGGGAATGTCGGACATTTCCAAATGAGCGTGGCGGGCGTTGGAGATCACCACCGCCGGTTCGAACGCCGCCGTGTACCCCATCTGAGCATAGCGGTAACCGGTGGAGAAGGTCGACGGCGTCGCCACCCCCGATCCGGCGCGCAAACCGTCTTGCGGAGCGTGTTTGTATGTCTCGTGATCCTCGAGCATCAAGGCGCGGGCCAGATTGACCTTGCCGCCGCCGATATGGCTGTGAATGTCAATGCCGCCCGCCATCACCACCATGCCGGTGATGTCATGATCCACATCGGGTTTGGCCCCGTTGGCGGGCTTGGCGACAATGCGCCCGTTTTCGATCCAGATATCGCCGGTCGCGCCGTCGACCTGATGAGCGGGGTCGTACAGCCGTCCCCCTTTAAGCCGCGTCAGCATGGGTGTTGCTCCCCTTTGGGCAGCTGATTGGAAATCTGGGCCAAGGTCTCGGCCACCGAGAGATAAGGCGCGGGAGAGCGCCAGCGCGAGGCATGCAACGACACCACGCCTTCACCCCGGAAAAACACCGAATCATGATCCAGGGACGGGGTCGCCACCGGGATATAGACGCGCGGCGGGGGGCCGTCAGGCGGGGCCGTCGATGACAGCAGAATGACCGGAAGGTCGTCGATTTTCGGCAAGACCGCTCCCGGCATGGCCGAGATCCACAGCACCAGATCGGCGCGCCCATCGGCCAGCAGCTTGGCGCGGGAATAGAGCTGGGAATCGTAGACCGGACCCTCGGCGGTGAAACAGGTGCGCAGCGGCGTGCCCGCCTGCCACAACCCCACCTGATGAGCGCCGCTCACATGCCCGCCCGGCGGCAACGGCAACCCAGCGGCGCGGGTGGTTTGGTTCAGGGTCAAGATCAGATCGTACAGCGCTTCCACGGCCAGATCGCCATGGGGGCCAAAATCCCCGTTCTCCCACGCCACCACGCCGTAAGACGCCGCCTTCAAGGCTTGGGCGATTTCTTTCAACGTGTCGATGGCGATACCGGCCGAGGACGCAACCGCTGGCGTCCGTCCGGCCACCAGCGCCCCCAGCACCAAGGCCAATTCCGCCGCTTTGCTCAAGTCGGCGGGAATCACTTGGACGTCCGCTCCGTCCAACGGATCGGGGGCGTGCGATCCGCCGATCAAGACGATCTTGCGATTGGCGGGCGCATCGTTGAACAGCTGCGCGCCTGAAGGAACGTAGCGATCGAAGAAACGCGGCAGACGCGACCACGGCTGGTTGGCGAACACCACCAACACATCGGCGCGATTGCGCACTTCGGCGGGGCTGGTCAACAGAGCGCCCCGGCGTTGCAACACCCTCAACCCGTTGAAGAACCCATCCGACGCGCCGTGATCGAAGAAGCCCCGGCACTGGTCGGCCACGGCCACGGCGGCGCGCAAGCCGTCCACGTCGCAGGCCAGACCCGAGATCAAGGGCGCGTGCGCCTGACCCAGCAGCCGCGCCGCTTCGCCCTCGGCCTGTTGGCGCGTCACCGCCTGACCGGCAATGGTCGGCTGCAATAAGGGGATCTGGGATGAATGTCCGCACGCGATCTCGCAGCCGCCGGAAAGGATTTCTCCCTGAGCGGAAACGATCAGATCGTCGCAATGCAAAGGACAGTACGGACAGACTCGGTCCGTCTTGGCGTCAGGAGACATCACACCCATGAGTCACCTGACCAAAAAAAATGGGATTTCCCCATGTGACGTCTCCCTTTTTGCTCTATCGGCAGGGATGACGCTGTCAAGATCTGGGGGAAGTATCCGTTCCCCCTCGGTTCGGCGTTTCCTGCACTCGTTTGCACGAATGCGTGGACGCTTTTGCGCCCGGTGGACCTCCAGTGTAATGATCCACGCGAAAAATGGTAGCGGAAATTTTTAAGCGTCGCCCCTCTCCTCCTTTTGTCAAGGCCGGGCATGACGAGAGAGGTGACATGCCCCCCTTAAGCCGCTTTCTTGGCCTTTAGGAACGCGGCGAAGGCTTTGTCATGCTGCATGATGTGCCGGATCAACCAGTCGGAGGCGAAGTCCATCACCGCCACCATGGTCTTGCTGTCTTTGGGATCGAGCTTCTGCTGCAAGGCGTGGAACCGCGCGCCGTACGCTTCGTGCTCGGAGTGATGAGTGGCCAAGTCGGGATAGCCGCTCTTGCGCATCTCGTCTTCCTCGGTTTGCAGGTGAGCCTTCATGTTGGCGGCGAAAGATTTCACCAAGTCGGCGGCGGCGGTCTCGCCATCGGCGCTCATCATCTTGGCAAAGACCGTATTGATTTGATCGATGGCTTCCTTGTGATGGTTATCGATGACGGGCACGCCGGTCAGCAACGAGTCATTCCATTGCGCCAAGGTGCGATTGCCTTTTTGGTTGCGGACCTGATCCAGGAACTTGGTCATTTCGCGTTTCAACAGATCGGCTTGGACCGACAGCTCTTGCGACGATTCGCTGATCTGGGCGGCGGCGTGGCCGGTCTCGGCGGCAGCGGATTCGACGCTGCCGATGTTGCGCGAGACTTCTTGGGTGCCGATGGCGGCCTGATCCACGTTGCGGGCGATTTCGCCGGTGGCGGCGGTCTGCTGCTGAACCGCAGCGGCGACCGAGCCGCCGATGGCGCTCATTTCATTGATCACCGACGAGATCGAGCTGATGGCGTTCACCGCAGCGGTCGTGCCCTGCTGCACCGCCGCGATCTTGGCGGCGATTTCATCGGTGGCCCGACCGGTTTGATTGGCCAGATTTTTAACCTCGCTGGCGACCACGGCGAAGCCCTTGCCCGCATCTCCGGCCCTGGCCGCTTCGATGGTGGCGTTCAGGGCCAGCAGATTGGTCTGGCTGGCGATGTCATTAATCAGATTAACAATCTCGCCGATGCTGGTGACGTTTTCCGACAATTTGGTGATCAAGTCCGTGGTCTCGCGCGCTTCGCTGTCGGCGCGTTCGGCCACCGATTGCGACTTGGACACTTGGCTGGAAATCTCGTTGATCGAGGCGGACAATTCCTCGGTGGCCGAGGCGACCGTCTCCACATTGGCCGACGCTTCCTCGGCAGCTGCCGCGACCGACGTGGCCTGAGACGAGGTTTCGTG
The DNA here is from genome assembly GCA_903924765.1 of uncultured Rhodospirillaceae bacterium. GTDB lineage: Bacteria > Pseudomonadota > Alphaproteobacteria > Rhodospirillales > Magnetospirillaceae > CAIYCT01. The sequence goes on from CAIYCT010000427.1 coordinate 14,867, forward strand.
GGCGCCCGCCGCCATCTGCTTGGACGCGGCCTGCAACTGAACCGCCGCCGACGTCACCGTCTGCACCACGCCGCCCACTTGCGCCTCGAACGAATCGGCCATGGCGCGCAACGCCATCTGGCGCTGTTCCTCGGCCCGCTTCTTTTCCGCTTCCTGCTCGGCTTGCAATTTCTCGACGCGAATGGCGTTTTCCTTGAAGACCTGCACGGCCTTGGCCATTTCGCCGATTTCATCCTTGTTGTCCAACGCCGGAATCACCACGGTTTTGTCGCCATTGGCAAGCTTGGTCATGGTCGCGGTCATGGCCAAAACCGGCACGGTGATGCCGCGCGCCACCACAAACGCGCCGCCAGTCCCCATGACCAGCGCCAACAGACTGACGCCGACCATGATCTTGACCGCCAATCCGTTGGCGGAATCATCTTCATCCGACAGCGTTTTCAAGGACTCGGTCAATTCCTGATTGAGCAGGACGACAAAATTGGCAAATTCCCCTGCCAATTTGGGAAATTCAACCGTCACCAACTCTTTGTTCTTATCGATGGACTCCACCATTTGATTGAACGCGGCTTCATAGCGGTCGGCAAGTTCCAAGCCGGTTTTAATCACCTCGGCGTGCGCTCCGGTGACATGCTCCCCGCCTTCAGTCAGCTCGGTCTTCAGCTTGGGCAATTGTTTCCGGACGATGTCGAGCTGTTCCTTGGTGGGAGAGCGAATATAGGCATTGACCATCATGCGGGATTCGAGCAAGTCCGCGTCGATATCGTCGATGATCACGGCCTGTTCGAACAATTTGGCTTCTTTAAGTTTATCGACGCCCGCTTCCAGCGAATCTTGGTTTTTCTGACCGACCTCGCGCATGATCGCAATGCTGTCGTCTTGCTGCTTGCGGGCGGCGACAAGCTTATCCGTCAAGGCCAGATATTGACCAAGAAGATACTGCATCCGCAGTGCTTGATCTTTGTGGATTTGCTGATGGAAGGTGGGGATCAGCTGGGCAAGCTGTGCCTGAATGTCAGAACCCAATTTCCGCGCGCCATTCATTGAGTCAGCCTCTCCGCTAACGGCGAAGACTTGGACATGGCGGCGCATATCGTTAACCTGGCTTTCAATGCGAAGGATGGATTCCAACTGAGTGGATTGTCTGCTTTGGGTGTCGCCCCGCGCCGTCGTCCCAGTCAAACTGGTCAAGGACACCACCGCTAGAACGGCCAGCATTGCCAACACGATGCCAAAACCAACATAGATGCGCGTGGTGACCTTGAAATTGGATATAACAGACATGACACCCTCATAAATTTCATTGCATAATGCGATGATGCGGCAGACCAGAAAAGACTTTAGCCATAACCCTATATTTTAGAGTGGTAAAATTCCACTTAATTCACAGAACAATAGTCAATAAACTATGCCGATCATCCAGGATAGTCCTCATACTGCCAACAATCAAAAAAGTTCACAGGGGAATTTATGAGCGAAAGAGAACATTCAATAGACGTGACTGCTCCGTCTCGGCTGCATCTGGGCTTTCTGGATATGGAAGGCGGGCTGGGGCGCAAATTCGCCAGTCTGGGCATTACCTTGGACGCGCCCCAAACCCGCTTGGTCTGCCGATTGGCCGGGCAAACCTCGGTGACCGGTCCCAGCGCCGACCGCGCCACCCGAGTGTTGGCGAAAATCGGCGACGCCCTGGGGATCGAGCCCTCGGTGGATATCGCCATCGAAAGCGCCATCCCCGAGCATGTGGGATTGGGATCGGGCACGCAAATGGACTTGGCGGTGGGCTTGGCGGCCAGCCGGTTATGGGGCAAGCCGCTGACGCCCCGGCAGGTGGCGGCAATGTTGGAACGGGGCGCGCGCTCAGGGATCGGCGTGGCGGCGTTCGAGAATGGCGGCGTGATCCTGGATGGCGGACGGGCCGCCCAAACCGACATTCCGCCGGTCATCGCCCGGCTGCCCTGGCCCGACGACTGGCGCATCTTGTTGATCTCGGACGATGGCCATCAGGGTTTGTCGGGACCGGATGAAGTGGCGGGCTTCAAGGCCCTGCCCCCCTTCTCCGCCCAGTTGGCGGGCGAACTTTGCCGCTTGATGGTCATGCGCATTCTGCCCGCCCTGGCCGATCAGGATTTGGACGGGTTCGGCGGCGGCGTCACCACCTTGCAAACCATCATGGGCGACCATTTCGCCACCGCCCAGGGCGGACGCTTTACCTCGCCACGGGTGGGAGAGGTGTTGGACTGGGCCGGACGCAATGGCGTGGCCGGATACGGTCAGTCCTCGTGGGG
>CAIYCT010000428.1 GCA_903924765.1 uncultured Rhodospirillaceae bacterium
ACGTGGTCGTCAGAGCGCCGACTTGATCGGTGGTCAGTGCGTTGGCTTCCGTCGTGGTCAGAGCGCGCACTTGCGTGGTGTTCAAACCAACAACCTGTGTCGTCGTCAACGCATCCAGATTGGTGGTGGTCAAGGACCCAACTTGAGTGCTGGTCAGACCCACAACTTGCGTGGTGCTCAGAGCCGTCACGCCGTCCGTGGAGAGGCCACCCAATTCGGTCGTGGTCAAGGCCACAACCTGCGTGGTCGACAGGCCCTTGACTTCAGTCGTGGTCAGATTCGATACAGACGTGGTGGTTAGATTTTTAACTTGGGTCGATGTAAGACCGACCACTTGCGTGGTCGTCAGGGTCGTCAGCTGTGTGGTTGAGAAAGTCGTCAGTTGGGTGGTCGTCAAACCTGAGACCGCCGTCGTCGATAATCCGACGACTTCTGTTGTGGTCAACGCGTTGAGCGTAGTGCTGACCAACCCAGTAATCTGAGTGCTGCTCAAAGCCCCGACTTGCGTCGTGCTGAGCGCTTGCGCTTCATCCGTTGTCAAACCCACCAGACCAGTGGTGGAGAAAGAGGAAACTTGGGTGGTGGTCAGACCGACAACCTGCGACGTGGTCAATTGGCCGACCGCCGTGGTGGACAGAGACCGGACCTGCGTGGTGTTCAACGCGATCACATCGGTCGTGGTCAGGACATTTAGGTTGGTCGTTGTCAGATCAGAGAGCTGAGTGGCTGTGAGCGCAACAACTTGGGTGGTGGTGAGAATGTCAAACTGATCGGTGGAGAGAGCGCTGACCTGGGTTGTTAACAGACCGGATATTTCGGTGGAGGAGAGAGTTACCACCTGCGTTGTCGTGACGACCTGGATCTGGTCGGTCGTGAACCCCGCTATCTGGGTTTTGTTGAGTGCCGAGATCCCTGTCGTCGACATCATACCCAAACCGGTGGTCGTTAAAGCAATGACCTGGGTTGTGCTTAACCCCGACACGTCGGTCGTCGTAAGAGCCGACATAATTGTCGTACTTGCGCTGAGTGCAGCTAAGAACGTCGTCGTTGAGGTCGTATAAAAAGCATTATTGGTCATAGCGTTCTCTCCGTTCTGGAGCCAGTTTGGGCTACCTAAACATTGGATTGAAGTTACGTCAAGCGGGCAAAAAATTCCTATCGGGCAAAGACCCTGGGCCCCATTCAGAAAATTCTGCTCAAATTACAACTACAGTTATTTGGACGAAACCAATTAAAAAATGATTTACGCTCCCACCTTCATCAGGTCTTGTCCGTAAGTGTGCACATTAATACAGAACGACCCGCGATAAAAATAAACGTTCTAATAAATTTCCATGGCGCTTCAACGGATCGTGTTTTCACCCTAGGTTAAGGTTTTTTCCAGAGCCGCATATCATAAGGTAGGCGGGTAAAGGCATCCCAATAGACAAGGGCTTGTCGATAAAGGTCCTCGTAGCCATCAAACAGCAAGAATTCGGTGCCGTCATGATCCAGACTGGCACCGATCTGGTGATAGATCTCCAGATTGGTGACGTCCGGCTCATGCACGAACCCGTTTTCGTAATCTTGCCAGATTTGGAAGAACAGATCTTCAAGGCTGCGCACCAGTTTCGGCGTATCGAACAGCGTGCAGGTAGGTAAGGCATCTGCCAGCTTTTTCTTATAGTTAGCCAGCTTGTCGGGGTTATTGCCCAATTCGATGGCAAGGCTGACATACTGTTCGGCCGTCGTGCAGACCAAATCATCCAATCCGGCCGAGGTGGCGAGACTGCCGCAAACGCGGGACGCGAAGCCCCTGCCGACCAACGTCAAGACTGGAATCCCCATCCACAGCGCATCCGAGGCCGTGGTGTGAGCACCATAGGGCGTGGTGTCCAAAAACAAATCGGCCACCGGATATCGCGCCAAATGATCCGATGTCATCATGCGGGGCGCAAAAACGATCCGTTCGCGGTTGACGCCGTGACTTTCGGCGATCTGCAACAACCGATCCTGAGTCTCGCCGGCACCGCCCAACACCCACAGCACCCCCTTGGGCACCTGATTGAGAATGGACAGCCACCGTTCGAAGTTTTGCGGTGAAATCTTTTGCATGCCGTTGAAGCAACTGAACACCACCGCGTCGTCCGGCAACCCCAGTTCGGCACGGGTGGGGCGCGTGGGCGACACCTCGCGTCGGCGGTCGTTGGGCTGATAGCACGGCAGACGCAGCACTTTCTCTGTATAATAATGCTCGAATTTCGGCGGAACGATAAAATCGTCGGCGATGATGTATTGGTGATACGAGCTGCCCATGGTGCCCGGATATCCCAACCAATTGATGATGATTGGCGCAGGTTTCAGCGCCATTGTCCGTGTCCGCGAATCCTTGGTGTGCCCGTTCAAGTCAATCAGGATATCGATGCCGTCATCAATGATCTTCTTGGCCAATTGGCGATCATTCAGATCGTTGACATCTAGCCAGTGGTCCGAAGTCTGTTGAATGCGATGGAACACGGCATCTGGAATGCGCGGCCCACAGAAATAGACGAAAACTTCGACACGACTGCGATCATGCAACTCGTATATTTCTGACGTCAGATAGCCGACTGCGTGACCGCGCAAATCGGACGAGACGTAACCGACGCGCAACCGCGACTTGCCCTTTTCTTCCGGCGGCAGCCAATTACCGGCGGTGAAATGGGGCCACGGCGTACCCACATCGTCACGGGAATAAAGATAAGCATTGGCCAATTCCAAAAACGGATCGTCGGAATAAATGGAAATGGACAAGGGAGACATCACCGCCTTGATGTCTCGAACGCTTAAGGAATGAACCTGCTCAAGCAAAGGCCACTTACATTGGATTTGGCGATTGGAGACCCAATGCTGAATCACGTCCCGAGTGGTGGGGACAATATCCATATAACTGCGCAACGCGTCTTCGGCGCTGCCGTTTTGCTGGCTGGTCTCGAAGACCCGGCCTATCTGCTTCAAGGCGTTGGCCTTGTGGGAAATATTGGTGCCAGTTACGGCGGACAGCTTATTGGCAACGGCAAGCCATTCGCCCGCAGCTTTGTCCAATCGGCCTTGGCGCTCGTATAGCGACCCCATATTGATCTGTGCCGAGAAAAACGATGGGTTGAGTTCCAAGGACTTGGTGTAAGCGGCGATGCCGCCCTCATTATCGTTGAGCGCCGTCAGCGTTATTCCATAATTGAAATAGATCGCGTAACAAACTGGATTGTCGGGGTTATGTTCAAGCCACACCTTATAGAGTTGGGCGACCTTCTCATCCCCCATTGTCGCCTTCAAGGTTTCGGCGGCGCTAAGCAATTCCATGATGCCAAGTTCTTGAGAAACCGACTTGGAAATGACGTTCGAAAAAAAATCCGCTGACATCGCGCTTTCAAAGCCCCCATTCTGCTTTTTGCCAAAGGACCCTACCTTGCCCTTTGATCCTTGACCAGCCGGAAGTTGCCCTCCAGCGACCCTAAAGGCTTCTGGGCTACACCAGCGAGGTTTAACATCCGTTTAATGACAAATTTAATAAACGGTCAGCATCTCATGAAGACCTTACATCCGATCATGAGACCTTGGTTCAATGACAAGGAAATTGACCCACCCGTGCGAGTGGGTGTAATTTAGTACGTTTTACAAATGTCAGCGTCAGACTGGCATCCTTGGTTGGGAGACCTAAATGCGGCAAAATACAAGTGCGGCGATGGGCAAGTATTTTGCCCTCACCGGTGGTGTTGGCGTGGCTTTGTCCGGACTATTGTTTGTCGGAGCCCCCCCTTGGGTGCCCCTTCTTCTCATTATCACGCTTTTGCCCACGGTCGGGTGGCTTACCCTCCGCCCACGCGTCCAAGAGAGCGAAAAACTTGACGGCGCGCTTGCCAAAATCCTGGCGCCACTTGAATCCGTCACCGTAGACAGCTCACAGGCCCCTCCCCCAAACATCCTTGAGCGCTTGGCGGCATTAGCCCCAATATTGGACAAAGTCGTCAGCGCCCCATCGGGCGACGGTGGCGTCGATCGAGTGCGTTTTGTTATGAAACGCCACGTGCTGGCGCTCACCGACGCCATCGGCGACGAGGTTCACTACACCGCCGACCGGGTTCTGGTCACCATGGAACAATGCAAGAATGCCGCCGATGCCATGCATAACGCGTCGTCCGAGGCGGCTCGCATCGCCACGGATCTAAAGCGCGACATGGATTCCGCCTCGCAGGATGTGGATTTGGTCGCGCAAGCGGCGCAGAAGCTGGCCCAATCCAGCGGAGAGATTTCAAGACAGGTCAATGCCGCTGCCGCCGCCACGTCGCAGACTGGCCAGTCTGCCACCGCCGTCATCGATGTTTTGAATGAAATGACCGATGCAGTGCGCGATATCGGCGCCATCTCGACCCTGATTAACGATATTGCCGCCCAAACCAATCTTTTGGCCCTGAACGCCACCATCGAGGCGGCCCGCGCGGGCGAAGCCGGCAAGGGATTTGCCGTGGTGGCGGGCGAAGTCAAAAGCTTGGCCAATCAAACCGTCAAAGCCACGGAAGAAATCGAGAACCGGTTGCGGCTGGCTCAACAGATCAGCGCCCGCGTGACCGCCAGCGTCAACGAGATCATCACCGCCGTCCAGGATGTAGACCGCATGACGGTGGTGGTCGCTCAGTCCGTTCGCGAACAAGAAGACTCCACCCACGATATTGGACAAAGCGCCGAAAGCATGTCGTCCAAGGTCACCAACGTTTCGCAGTCCATGGGAAAAATCGCCGAGGTCTATCAAACCTTGTTCGATATGGCCGAAAACACCAGCACAGCCGTGGCGGCATCCACCGGCGACATGGCGACGTTGCGCTCGCGCTTGGAGGCTATCATCAAGCTCAGCTCGGACGGCACTGTTGGGCATAGCGGCAAAGTTCCGGTGGAAATCAGCGCCTGGCCTGAACAGCACGGCAAACGGGGAACGCGCGTCACAATCACCAATTTCGACGTGTCTAGCGGAACCTGCACGGTAATCGACCGAGACGGTCTGACCGTCGGCTCCACGTTGATCGTGCCGTTGGCGGGTCCCTGCGTCGTCGAACAAATAGCGAAGAATGGAGACGCCAGACTTGCCCTTCCCGTGGGAGCGGACCTTGGCCTGTACCATTCGTCTTACGCCGCCGACACCATTTTCGCTTACCTGGTGCAAGAGACCGCCACCACAATTTCGCAACTTTTCAGTCAAGCCGTAGATCGCGGGGAAATTTCACTGGATGCGTTGTTCGATGTGGATTATCGCCCGATGCAAGGCAGCAATCCGCCCCAGTTCTCCACTCAATATATCAGCTTCACGGACAAGGTCCTGACCGAGCTTCAAGATGCTGTGGTCGAAGCAGATCCCCATATCGGCTTCTGCGCCGCCTGTGACGTCAACGGCTATATCCCGACGCACAATAGCAAATACAGCAAGATCCAACGGGCCAACGACCCCACCTGGAACGCCGCCAACAGCCGTAATCGTCGTATTTTCAATGATCGCGTTGGACTGCGAGCCGGACAGAACACCCAGTCGATGCTATTCCAGAGTTATCTGCGCGACATGGGCGGCGGAACAATGATGCTAATGCAGGACGTATCGGCGCCGATCATGGTCAAGGGACGGCATTGGGGCGGCTTGCGCATCGGGTACCGCCCCTTAAAAGCGGACGATTAGAGTCCTTCGCGTTCACACGCGATCAGCTCCAGTTTTTGATATAGGATTTGATATAGCTCAGCAACGTCTCGGACGGGTCGATGAACCGAGCCGCGACGCGGTAGCCGACGATATTCAAGACTTCGCATTTGGCATCGACATTGTCGGTCTCGTCCAGTACCGATACGATCTTGATATTGACGATTTGGCCGACGCTGAGCCCTTCGGATTCAAACCCAACGCCTCCGACCGAGACATCGATCAACGGATATGGCTTGAAACCAATTTTGATAAACAGGACTTGCCCTGGAAACCTTGCTCGGTCCCGTCTTTCATCATGATCGGTCATTCAGCGACACCCCTTGCAACCGTAAAGGTCTGTAAACACAGCCTATCAAACTCCGTTAGGCCGCACCATCTTTTAGTATCTCGGCTTTTAGCGTGATGGCTTTTTTTAACCGCGTCAAACCTTTATCGGAAATATCCAGGGCCGCCAATTTTTCCAGCGTTTTGAGGAAATAGTCCCGCGCAGTCCCATTCAAACCGATCCCGCGCTCAATCAGGCTTACCGCTGTTTCAATCGGTCCCGTCCAATATTGGTCGTGAGTGCGGTCCGCGGTAAAGATATAAGCAGGGGTCTTGCGTCCATCCTCAAGACAAACCATCTGAAATCTAGGTTCATAGACGCCGTTGATCAACTCTCTGTCATGAAGGGCTTGGCGCACCATTGGCCATTTCACTCCAACGACCCGATATGCCACGCCGACACAGGAACCGCCCGGATTCAGGCCCAGCACCAATCCAGGATTTTCCTGCGTTCCGCGATAATAATGGGATAGAATGCACATTGACCGATGCCAACCGTACAATCGCGCCTTGCGGGACTCGACAAACTCAAAATCTGGTTGCCAGATCAATGATCCATATGCAAAAACCCAAATATCTTCACCTGCGGCAGGTGCGCCTTTCATGAGCATGACCTCCAGAAATCCTCGACGGAAATTGATCCTGATCGGGCTTACGATACTCATGCTTGTGCTGCTCGGCTATGGCTTTGACGCTTTTTTCATGCTGTCGAAGTTGAACGACGCCACAGACCGGTGGATTGCGGACCGCGTCGCTCAAGGCTGGGCGATCAGCCACAAGGAAATCAAGCCCAAACTCTATTTCGATCATGTCAGCCTTAGGATACCCAATCCCGCCATTTCAGCCAACGCTGTTCAATGGACCGGGGAATACCTGTCCGTCTCGCAATATTTTCTGGATCCCAATCACTTTAAGATCGTCGTCAACGGGATCAATTCCATCCAATGGCCGGACGCCAAAGTCGCGATTTCGGTCTATCCGTTGCGGATCAACTTTCACGTTTCCCGCTCTGACGGTTCAATCACGGATATCAACGCCACCGCCAACGACGTTCAATGGGTCAAAGACGACTCTTCCGCCATCTTCGCCCAAGCCTTGGGATTGTCCTTGAGCGCCATCAATCCGGCCCAGGGCCACACCAAGCCGTTTGCCAATTTCATCGGCACAGTGGCGGGCTTGGAATACAAGACGCCTTCCGCAGCGCCAGCCAGCCCCATTTCGGTGGTGGAAGTCAGAGGCACGATCATGGGCCAGCCGCCAATGACCCTGCCACAGGACTCCTTCAACCACTGGAGCGCCGACGGCGGAACCCTGGAAGTCAGTCAATTCGTCCTGCAATGGCCGCCGGTCAAAGTTGAAGGCGATGGCACCGTGGCATTTGACACGTCTTTGAAGCCGGTCGCCGCCTTCGCCACCCATGTACAGGGCCTGGTCCAATTGGCCGACAGTTTGCGCCAAACCAGCGCCGTCAGCGAAAGCGACGCCGAGACCTTGCGCAGCGCTGCTCACAGCCAGAACGGATCGGCCATTCCCATCACCGTGCAAAACGGCAAAATTTGGATGGGATCGGTGGCCATCGCCGACCAACCGACCCTTCCATGGGTTAAATAAATCTATTTGGCTAAGCCGAGGCGTTCGCGCATGGCTTTCTGTAGACGGCTGTCACTGTAATAGATGTAGAACCCTTCCTTGCCATGGGTCATGGCCAATTCGCTGACCGAATTGATCCAGGTCGAGGCGGCGGAGGTCACATGGGTGGGCGAACCGAATTCCTTGGTCAACGCCGTCAAAGTGGTGTCCCAGGCTTCCTTGGGCTGCATGACTTGGATCTGCATGATCCGGCGAACACCGCCATCGTCCAAGGCTAAAATCCAAAATTCGGACGGCTGACCGGCCACGCCGACCCGACGATTGGTCCAAGACCCATTTTCATCCTTGCCGAAGACGGCGCAGCGGGTCAGCCCCACCGCCGACTGGGCATCGCTGACCCGCATGATTTCGCGATCGCCGTTGCCGACCTCCGGGGCGTGATCCGCATCACAAAACAAACGGCGTCCATCGGTCTTGGCAGTGTCCTGAACTTCTTGCACGGGCTGTCCGACGGTGGCGAATCCGACGCCATAGGGCTTGTCATCGGCCCGAGCGGCTCCCGAACCAAGAGCAACACACAAAACACACACAGCGGCAAAATTGACTTTCATTCCGAAACTCCCTGTTTCGCCCGAAGATTCAAAATGTCCCGGGCATTTTTATCCGCGCCTGAGTCCAACGGCTTGGCACGGTTTCGCATCCATCCTATCACATCGTCCCACACAATGGGGGCCTGTAGATCCCGCAGCAGCATGTGCCATCCCTTGGGATAGAACGCCGCCTTCTGCTCGCCACCCAAGTCCGGCATCCGGCTTACCGCCGACCAGAAGGGATCCGAAGGAATAATTTGGTCGTTGTCCCCATAAAGCACAAGAGCGGGCAGACGCACGTCCTTGATGCGCAATTGCGCCATATCCATCAAATCCACCACCCCATGGACGGCGTCGATGCGCGTTTTTTTCAGCACCAGCGGGTCCATGGACAAGCCGCGCAGCATTTCAAAATTGTCGGACGGATAAATATTCAAATCCCGGCCAGTCGGACTCCAGCCCGGCGCCACCCGCCACGCCAGCCACAGGGCTGCGCGTTTAAGCCACCCCATGGATTTACGGTCCCAGACGCCGGGAGCGGACAGAACGACGCCGTCCACTCCGTCCAGCATGCCGTCGGCGGCCGCGCAGATGGCCACTGCCCCGCCCATGCTTTCGCCCAAAACATAAATCGGACTGTGCGGGTGTTGTCGGCGAACCACCAGCGTCACGTCTCGCAGATCCCGGCTCATGGTCGGCCATCCGGCCCAGACGCCGGGATTGGGAGCGGCGCCGAACCCCCGTTGATCGTAGGCGTAGACTTGCACGCCCTCAATGGCGGCGACTTTGGCAAAATCGTCGAATGCGTTGGAATAATCGTTCATGCCATGCACGGCGACCACGATGGCCCATGGCGCACCAGTGTCGGGCGTCCATGTTCGCATCGGCACCAGGACGCCGTCACTAAGCACTACGCTGCCGTCCTTGATTTGGGGGATGGAAATGTCGGGTCCTCCTGGTTGTTGCAGAGCCACACATCCCGCCAGCACGATCACGATCAGCCCGGTTGCCCAGACCCGCCCCATTGTCTAGGTGGACTCTTTATGCGAGGTCAACCGCAGGAACAGATCTTCCAGACCCGCTTCCTGGGTCGAAATGTCCCGGATTGTCAAACCGGCGGCTCGAATGCCGTCCAAGACCGCCATGGCCGAGCCGTCGCCATGGGCGCAGTCCGCTTCTAGCTGATCGGGTCCGACGATACGGATTTGAAATTTCGACAATGGCTCGGGCAAGGGGTTGGGCAGATATTCGACCGTGATCACCAGCCGCTTGGATTCCAGCTTGTTGAGCAGATTATCCTTGGTGTCGCAGGCCAAAAGTTGGCCTTGATCGATGATGGCGATGCGGTCGCACAGTTGTTCGGCTTCTTCCAGATAATGGGTGGTCAGCAAGATGGTGACGCCTCGGGCGTTCAGCAGCAGCACTTGCTCCCATAATTGGCGGCGCAATTCCACATCCACCCCGGCGGTGGGTTCGTCCAACACCAAGACCGGCGGCGAATGAACCATGGCCTTGGCCACCAGCAGACGGCGACGCATGCCGCCCGACAGTGCCCGCGCATAAGCATCGGCTTTGTCTGCCAACCCCACCATCTCCAAAATTTCCATAGTGCGGCGCTGGGCGCGGGGCACGCCGAACATTCCCGCTTGAACGTCCAGCAATTCGCGCGGAGTAAAAAATGGGTCCAGGTTCAGCTCTTGCGGCACTACGCCGATGGCGGCCTTGGCCCCCCGTGGATCGGAGGTGACGTCGCGTCCCCATACGCTGACCGAGCCCGAGGTTTTAAGCACCAAACCGGCCATGATGTTGATCAGCGTGCTTTTCCCCGCCCCGTTGGGGCCCAACAAGCCGAAGATGCTGCCGCGGGGAATATCCAAATTCAGACCCTTTAGGGCCAGCTTGGAGGTTTCGCCATGACCATAGACCTTGACCAGATTGCGCACCTCGACGGCATGGTCGGGCAGTTGGTCAGAGCCATTAAGATTGGCGGGGGAGTCGATCAGGGATTGAACCATTGTTCACAATGGGTATCATCCTTGCGAACCGATCGTCAATCTTACTGGAATGGATTCCCCTGATGTCCACACCTCAACCTGCCGCAACGGCCCCCCAAAACGTTCACCCGTCCGAGGCCAACGACATTATCGCCACCAGTTCGGTCGTTTCGTGCGATGGCGGCGGCGGCGAAATGGGGCATCCCAAAGTGTTCCTGACCTTCAATCATTCCCACCAATTGACCTGCCCCTATTGCTCGCAGGTTTTCCGCCTGGCACCCGGCGTCAAGCTGGGCCATGGACATTGAGCGAGCAAACCCCGCCGATCAGTCATCTCTATCTGATTGACGGATCGGGTTTTATTTTTCGCGCTTTCCATGGTTTGCCCGCCATGAGCCGGGCCGACGGCACCCCTGTCAACGCGGTCTATGGCTTTTCCACCATGCTGGCCAAGCTGATGGGCAGCGCCGATTGCGATGCCGTATCGGTGGTATTCGATTCGTCGCGCAAGACCTTCCGCTCGGACATCTACCCCGAATACAAGGCGCACCGCCCGCCGCCGCCCGAGGATTTGATCCCGCAATTTTCCCTGATCCGCGACGCCACCCGCGCCTTCAATATCGCCGCCGTGGAGATGGAAGGGTTCGAGGCCGACGATCTGATCGCCACCTATGCCACCTTAGCCGCCCAACAAGGCATCAAGGTCACCATCATCTCGTCGGACAAGGATCTGATGCAACTGGTGGGCGACGGCATCGTCATGCAGGACCCGCTGAAAAACAAAGAAATCGGCGAAGCGGAAGTGTTCGAGAAATTCGGCGTCCCCCCATCCAAAGTCATTCAGGTCCAGGCTTTGTGCGGCGACGCCACCGACAACGTACCCGGCGTGCCCGGAATTGGCATCAAGACGGCGGCGCAATTGATCGTCGAATACGGCGATGTGGAAACCTTGCTGGCCAAGGCGGGCGAAATCAAGCAACCCAAACGCCGCGAAGCCCTGTTGGACAACGCCGAGGCCGCCCGTATTTCCCTGCGCTTGGTCACCTTGGACCGCGCCGTCCCCATCACCGCCGCCATCGACGAGATGCGCCGGCACCCGCCGATCAAGGAAGAGCTGGGAGCCTTTCTGGAAGCCCAGGGCTTCCGCAGCCTGCTGTCCAAGCTGGGCGTGTCACAAACCAGCGCGCCCACCGTATCGCCCATTACAGCCGACGTTGCACTGCCGCCTGTGGTGAAAGCCAGCTACGACCTAATCCTGACCATTGAAGATCTGGAGCGCTGGATCGATCAAGCCCGCAAGGCGGGCGTGGTGGCGGTGGATACCGAAACGACCTCGGTGGATTCCATGCGCGCCGAATTGGTCGGCGTGTCCTTATCCACCGCGCCCGGCAATGGCTGCTACATCCCGGTTCTGTATCGCCCCCAAGCGGCGCAAGGCAGTTTCGATCTGGGCGGCCCCAGCGCCGACCAATCGACCATGGTTTTGATCCCGGCGGCGGAAACCATCAAGCGCTTGTCCCCGCTGCTGGCCGATCCTTCGGTGCTGAAAGTCGGGCACAATTTTAAATACGATCTGGTGGTGCTGGCCAATGCCGGCATCTCCGATGTGCGCTCCATCGACGACACCATGCTGATGAGCTACGCCTTGGATGGCGGCGCGCAACGCCACAACATGGACGACCTAGCCCTGCAGCATCTTAAGCACGAAACCATCAAATATTCCGATGTGTGCGGCACGGGCAAGGCCGAGATCACCTTCGATAAAGTCCCGTTGGACAAGGCCCGCGACTATGCCGCAGAGGATGCCGACATCACCCTGCGCCTGTTCCTCCATCTGCGCCAGCGTCTGGTGGCTGAGCATATGGTCACGGTTTACGAACGGTTAGAACGGCCATTGGCCCCTATTATCGCCCAGATGGAGCAAGACGGGATCAAGGTAGATGCCGAAGTTCTGCGCGCCTTGTCCGCCGAATTCGAACGGCGTATGGCCGATTTGGAACTGAAAGCCCACGAATTGGCTGGTCAGGTTTTCAACGTCGGCTCGCCCCAGCAATTGGGCAAAGTGCTGTTCGAGGATTTGAACCTGCCCGGCGGCAAGAAGACCGGCAAAAGCGGGCAATGGGCCACCGGCGCCGACGTGCTGGAGACTCTGGCCGAGCAAGGCCATCTTCTCCCCGCCCGCCTCTTGGATTGGCGACAGGCGCAAAAACTGAAAAGCACCTATACCGACGCGCTGGTCAAACAGATTAACCCCAAGACCGGACGGGTCCATACCAGCTATTCCTTGGCGGTGACCACCACCGGGCGGCTGTCCTCCAGCGATCCCAATTTGCAGAACATTCCCATCCGCACCGAGGACGGCCGCAAAATCCGCCGCGCCTTCATCGCCGCTCCCGGCCATAAATTGCTGTCGGCGGATTATTCCCAGATCGAGTTGCGGTTGGTGGCCCATGTGGCCAACATCGAAGGATTGAAGCAGGCCTTTCATTTAGGCTCGGACATTCACGCCATCACCGCCTCGCAAGTGTTCGGCGTGCCGGTCGAGGGCATGCCGTCCGATCTGCGCCGCCGCGCCAAGGCGATCAATTTCGGCATCATCTACGGCATCTCGGCTTTTGGATTGGCCCAGCAATTGGGCATCTCCAACGGCGAGGCCAAAAGCTATATCGACGCCTATTTCGCCCGCTTCCCGGAAATCCGCGCCTTCATGGAAGCGGTCAAGGTGGAAGCCCGCGAGAAAGGCTATGTGCTGACCCCCTTCGGACGCAATGTCTATACGCCAGGCATCAATGAACGCAACGCCGCCATGCGCGCTTTCGCCGAACGGGCCGCCATCAACGGCCCCATCCAGGGCGGGGCCGCCGACATCATCAAAAAGGCGATGATCCGTATGCCCCAGGCTTTGATCGACGCCAAGCTGTCGGCCCGGATGCTGCTTCAGGTCCACGACGAATTGGTGTTCGAAGTGCCCAAGGCGGAACTGGACGCCACCGCGAAGGTTGTCAAGCAAGTGATGGAAGCGGCCGTGACCTTAAGCGTTCCGCTGATTGTCGAGACCGGAAGCGCCGACAATTGGGCGGAAGCGCATTAGGTCTTTCCATGACTTATTTCCGATGCCCCCAGACTAAGAATGTAATTGCCCTGACAGGTGAGAGGAACCTCGTCCAGTATTTCGAACGGCGGCAATATGTCCCGCAGTTCGTCGATGGTCATCTTGTCGTGCTGGAAAATCGAGTTGGGCAAGCCGCTGTTCATGGTCTGATACCCGCGCGCCGAATTCTTCAAAATCCGCTGCACATACATGCGCTGCAAATTGGATGGCAATTCCGAGAACGCGTAATTGCTGTTGATACAGCTATTAACGCGATGGGAGCCGTTTTCGATACATTTCGTCTTCCGGTTGGGTACTGATTCCACTAGTGTGGCGGCTGTCTGTAGCGGATGGATTGTCGATCAGAAAAGATGGGTTAAATATTTGGATGGAGGGGCCATTCATATGGGAAATGTCAATTAAATCCACTTGTTAGGCAGAAGAACTGACCATTTTCCAGTTCCGAAAATTGAAATATCTCAAGAGTACAAAAATATTATAAACACGTCAAAGAACATAAAGGCGTAATAATGACAAATGAACTTCTACATAACGCAATAAGCAGTCAATCATCGGGCAATTATGTTGAGGCAGAGAGATTATACAGAATAGTTCTTGAGGATAATCCACTAGACATTACCGCACTTTGCAACCTCTCCATCATTTTGCAACCCGTCGATTCAATGGAGATATTCGCAAAAATCTTCCGGATTTACGAAATTGAGGGATTAAAGGAAAAAATACCTGCCGATCTAATTGAAAAAATTAATGTTCAGTTTCAGAAAAATTTTTACTTATCACAAGAAATTATAAGAGATCTTTTTCTAATAAATAAGAAGGATATCTTATCAAATGTTATTGATAAGATAATACCCGTATATGAGCATGCAATAGATAAAGCAACATATAAAACTTACGCACAAATGAAAGTACAGATAAACAAACTTGATGACGCAAAAAAAATTCTACTGAAACTTGAAGGCACATTTCCCGATGATCCAGATGTCATGCTATGGACATCTAACGTATATAAGCTGACAAATGAGCCTCAGATTGCTATCGACTACATGATGCGACACATCAAGCTTAGTATGCCAAAGACAAATATTGCATCTATTCTTGATTTATCATTTTTAATGATGAAATTAGGTCGCCTTGAGGAGGCTTTGGAGTGGGTTTTCTGCGCAGAAAATCTGACTAATGTTGACATTTAGAGCCCGTCCGGAAGGTTCTTGAATCGGATGAATCACTTATGATTCTATCGTCCC
>CAIYCT010000429.1 GCA_903924765.1 uncultured Rhodospirillaceae bacterium
CCGCTCGGCCATGATCATGAGCGGCCCCGACGGCGACACCTCCCCGATGGAAGGCGTGATCCTCGAAGTGATCCCCAACCAGAGCATCGTGTTCACCAACGCCTTCACCGCCGGCTGGATCCCGCAGACCCCATTCATGGTCGGTTTCTTCAGCTTCACGCGAGAGGGCACCGGAACCCGCTACCGCGCCGGCGCCCGCCATTGGGACGAAGCCACGCAAAAGCAGCACGAAGCGATGGGCTTCACCCACGGCTGGACCATCGTTGCCCGACAACTCGCCGAGCTTGCCGAAGCCGAAGCGACAAGAGCGGGCTGACGCCCCGGTCTAGGTCAGCGTCCTCCAGCCAAACTCCAGGATGGGCAGGCCGGAAGTCACGAACGAAACCACATCGTCGATCAGGCCCGGACCGTACAGCCGCTTCTCGGCGATCGGCCGGCTGATGATGATATTTCGTTGCTTCAGCACATCCTCCACCGGCGATCCCGCGAAATCTTCAAATCCCTTGGGCAGCCGTGTCAGCGGATCCCCCCATACAAGCTCCAGCCCGCCTTCGCGCAACGCAGCCTCGGTCTGCAGCCAACGCTCCGGCCTGGCCGCGATCGCGCGCCGGATCGCGGCCAGGTCCGCCGGCTCCGGATGGTAGAATCCCATCGCCAGGAAGGCGCCATTCTCGCCGGCGACCTGCACGTACAAAATGCCCTTGCCCTTCGTCGTGCCATCGCGCGACAGCACTGCCCCAGCATTGGTCTTGTACGGGCTCTTGTCCTTGGAAAACCGCACATCGCGATAGATGCGAAACAAGGATCGCTTCGCATCGCCGCGCAACGGAATGTCCTGGGTGGCGAAGGCGAATGCCAGCGCCTCCACCAACGCGCCGAATGGTTGGCGCACCTCGGCCTCGTAGGCGGCTTTATGCGCCTGAAACCAGTCACGGTCGTTATTCACCGCCAGCGCCTGAAAGAAAGCCCCAAGTCCCGGCGTAAACCCCTTAAAACCGCTGGAAACCGCCTTTTCCACCTTGGTCTTGGCCATCATCTCCTCCCTGTCGGTCCTCAGCCTAACCGCATGTTCCTGCCTGCGGCGAGCCAGCTTGCCAGCCCCCTCTTGGCTATCCACACTTGCCCCCTCACCGACCCCCATACCCAACAGAGAACCGATATGGTCAAAACACAGGGCGTGACCATCTATGGCATCCCCAACTGCGACACGATGAAGAAGGCCCGCCTTTGGCTCGACACACATCGGATCGCGCACCAATTCCACGACTATAAAAAATCCGGCATCGCCCCTGCGCTGCTGGAAGGCTGGGTCAGGCAGCTTGGCTGGGAGCCCCTGCTCAACCGCGCCGGCACGACCTTTCGCAAATTGCCCGATGCGGACAAGTCCGACCTCACCGCGGCGAAGGCCATTGCCCTGATGCTGGCCCAACCATCGCTGATCAAGCGCCCGGTGCTTGAAATGGACAGGCAGATTCTGGTCGGGTTCAAACCCGAAATCTACGCGCGGAACTTCGGCCAACCGGCTCCGGGTTAAACCGGAACGGCCATATTATCGCGTACAGAATCTAATTGCTTTTTGGTAATCTGGAAGGC
>CAIYCT010000430.1 GCA_903924765.1 uncultured Rhodospirillaceae bacterium
AAGATTTCGAAGAAGGCGAACCCAGTGCCGAGTCGTCTGAAGAAGGTGGCAAAAAAGGCGGGATGAAAAAGATCATCCTGATCGTTGCCCCCATCGTGTTGCTGCTGGGCGTGGGCGCGGGTCTTTATCTGAGCGGGTTGCTCGATGGGCTGCTGGGCAAAAAGCCGGCGGCGGCCGAAGGCGAGGAGGCCGCCGCTCCGGCGGAAGAGGCCGCCAAGGAAGAGCCTAAGAAGGAAGAGCACGCCGAAAAGAAGGAAGAACACGGCGCCAAGAAGGAAAAGAAAAAGGAAGGCGGACATGAAGGCGGTGTGCCGGCTCCGTCCTCAGTGTTCATGGATTTGCCGGACTTGCTGGTCAATCTGCAAAGCACCGGCCGCAAGCAATCGTTCTTGAAGCTGCATGTGGCTTTGGAATTGGAAAATCCCTTGGATCAGCCCAAGGTGGACGCGGTCATGCCCCGGATCATCGATTCGTTCCAGGTTTATCTGCGCGAATTGAGAACCGACGATCTGCAAGGGGCCGCGGGCATGCATTTGCTGCGCGAGGAATTGCTGTCCCGGGTTTCGTTGGCGGTACAGCCGGTTAAGGTCAAAGACATTTTGTTCCGTGAGATTTTGATTCAGTGACCTTCTGGACAAAGTCTCATGACGTTGGGTAGGTCGGAGCAACGGTAATGGCGATGGAAGACGGCGGAGAAAGCCGGACAGGCGACGACGAAGACGCTCTTATGAAGGAGTGGGCCGCCATGGCTGGCGGCGACGACGCTGCGGCCGGAGGCGGTGACGCCGGGGGCGGCGAAGGCGACGCTGTGGCCGCCGAATGGGAAGCCATGCTGGGCGGCTCGGACGATGGTGGCGACGCGCAGCCTAAGGATGCCGCCCGTGTTCTGAACCAAGACGAAATCGATTCCCTGTTGGGCTTCGATTCCGATTCCGGCGGCGGCGGCGAACGGTCGGGCATTCAGGCTATCCTTAATTCCGCCTTGGTGTCCTACGAACGTTTGCCCATGTTGGAAGTGGTCTTCGACCGCTTGGTGCGTATGATGTCCACCTCCATGCGCAACTTCACCCAGGACAACGTCGAAGTGTCCTTGGACAACATTCTGTCCTTGCGGTTCGGCGATTATTTGAACTCCATCCCGCTGCCCGCCATGCTGGCGGTGTTCAAAGCCGAGGAATGGGACAATTTCGGCTTGCTGACCGTGGATTCGTCCTTGATCTATTCCATCGTCGACGTGTTGTTGGGTGGTCGTCGCGGCACTGCCGCCATGCGCATTGAAGGCCGTCCCTACACCACCATCGAACGCAATCTGGTGGAACGTCTGGTGCATGTGGTGCTGTCCGATTTGTCCGCCGCTTTCGATCCGTTGTCGCCGGTGACCTTCCGGTTTGATCGATTGGAAACCAATCCGCGCTTCGCCACCATTTCCCGCCCCTCCAACGCCGCTATCGTCGCCAAGCTGCGCATCGACATGGATGATCGCGGCGGTCGTTTGGAATTGCTGCTGCCCTACGCCACCTTGGAACCGGTGCGCGAACTGCTGCTGCAAATGTTCATGGGTGAAAAGTTCGGTCGCGACTCCATTTGGGAAACCCATTTGGCCGAAGAATTGTGGCTGACCGAAGTGCAGTTGAAGGCGGTTTTGGACGAACAAATCATGCCGTTGGGCGAAGTGTTGAACTGGCGTCCCGGCTCGAAGTATTCTTTGAACGCAACGGCGGATTCGGCCGTTGAACTCCGATGTGGAGACTTCTCCATGTTCAGGGGGCGAATGGGGCGCAAACGCCAGCATATCGCGATCAAAGTGGATGAAAAACTCATTGGCGAGAAGATGTGATCGGCATGGACTTTCGTGTTCTCCTTGATCTGGTAATTGCCGTTCTGCTGATTGCGACCATCGGGTATGCGATCACGCTGAACAATCGGTTGACGGCGCTTCGTCGCAATCGCGATCAAATGGCCAAGATCATCGCCAGCTTCAACGAAGCCACCGTTCGGGCCGAATCCTCGATCCCCAAATTGCGCCGCGCCGCTGACGAGGCTGGCGGCGGTTTGCAAGAGCGGGTCGAAAAGGCGCAATCGCTGCGTGACGATTTGGCGTTTATGATCGAACGGGCCGACACCATGGCCAACCGCTTGGAAAACGCTGTCCGTTCGGCGCGAACCGAAGTCCGCGCGCCGCAACCGTCCTCTCAAGGCGGCCCCGCCCCGCGTGGGCAATGGTCAGGCTCGGGACCCAGTTCTGGATCGGCGGCGCCCACGCCCATGGCGCCTGCGGTTGGACCGGTGTTCGGTCGGGCGGCGCAACAGGCGACGGTGGCGGCGATCGGCGCCGCCAGCGAAGACGATGATGCCGATGAACGTTCAGAAGCCGAGCGCGAATTGCTGCGCGCTTTGCAATCAATGAGGTGATGGTGGCTAAGTCCGACAAACAGACGCAAAAAGCCCCGTTCATAAGACTGCTCCCGATCTTGGTGGGAGTGGCGGCGCTGATGCTGTCCGTGCGCCTGCACGATGTCTGGATGGGGGTTGCGGACGGGCCGATCTTCTTGTTGGGATCGGATTTGGAAGCCCAACAGCCCCCTCGGGGCGCTGGTCCGCAAACGGCTGAAGCGCCTGCGCCGACAGCCACGGCGACACCTGCACCGGCCCCTGCCGCCGAAGGCGCGGCTCCGGCCGCCGCCGTGCCGCCGCCCATGACGCCGTCCGAATTGGAAGTGCTGCAAAAGTTGACTGAACGACGCAAGCAGATCGACGCCCGCGAACAGGAAGTGATCCGCCGCGAGGAATTGTTGAAAGCCGCAAGCGATCAAATCGACCGAAAAGTTTCAGAATTAAAAACTTTGCAAAACACAATTCAGAATCTGCTACAACAATACAATGATCAAGAGGACACTAAGATGAAGTCCTTGGTCAAAATTTACGAAAATATGAAACCTAAAGAAGCCGCAAAAATATTTGAACAGTTGGATATGCCCATCCTGCTGGATGTGGTCGAGCGGATGAAAGAGCAAAAAGTGGCTCCTATCCTTGCGGAGATGGACCCAATGAAGGCAAAAACGGTGACGGCGGAAATGGCTCAGCGCAGGCAGATGCCCATTCCGAAGGCGTCGGCGGGGGGTTAACTAAGGGTGTTTAAGAAAAAGTCCTTGCGCCGTATACGCAAGGTGAATTAACTAACTTTGTTATTTGGGCTGATTGTGGGTCGGTTGTACTTACTAGTCGGCGCTCGTGGAGGAGCGGGTTTATGGCTGTCGATAAAAATATGAACGTGCTTATCGTCGATGATTACAAGACGATGTTGCGTATCGTCCGGAATTTGCTGAAGCAGCTGGGATTCAACAATGTTGACGAAGCTACGGATGGCTCAATGGCGTTGCAAATGCTGCGGGTCGGGTCTTACGGTTTGGTGATTTCCGACTGGAACATGGAGCCAATGACCGGATTGCAGTTGCTGCGTGAAGTTCGGGCAGACGCTAAGTTGAAGGACGTTACCTTCATCATGGTGACGGCGGAATCGAAGACGGAAAACGTCATCGCCGCCAAGGAAGCCGGTGTGTCCAATTACATTGTCAAACCGTTCAACGCCGAAACGTTGAAGGGAAAAATGGTCAGCGTCCTGGGAGACTTCTAAGAAGTCTCCTTTTTTCTGCGTTTCTTCGTGTTTACCCATTCGCCGCAATGGGACGAAAATCGCATAGGGGTCGTCAAAAGTCCCCGGAGGAAGTTCCACGGGGACCAGCGGTTCATCCCAGACGCTTGGTTGTCAAGCGTCTGGATTGTGGTGGCCCGCCAATGGGTTGAATTGTGGAAAGGAAAAGGTGTCATGGCGCCAGCTGCTATCGACCAAGACTTGTCGCAGCGTCTTGACGCCATTCGTCAAGAACGCGGCGATACCATTCATGTGGATGATGTGGGCGAGATCGTTCACGCCCTGCTGCAGACCGTAAGTGGCGACGTCAGCGCTGGCGATTTGCGGCTTTACCGCGAATTGTCGTCGTTGGCCGAATATATCACCACCGCCCGTCATGAAATCGCCGCGCTTAGGCCCGATGAAATCCGCAGCGACTTTATTCCCTCGGCCACCGATGAACTGGACGCCATCGTCGGCGCTACCGAAACCGCCACCAACTGCATCTTGGATGCGGCCGAGCGGCTTGAGGCGGTGTCGCCCTTGGTCGAAGAGGAAATTGCCGAGCGGTTGACCGAAATCACTACCGCCATTTATGAATCGTGCAACTTTCAGGATCTGACCGGGCAACG
>CAIYCT010000431.1 GCA_903924765.1 uncultured Rhodospirillaceae bacterium
CAAGAAGGATATTCTGACCTTCCTGCAAAACTCGGTGCGGGAACCCAAGCTGCAATATGAAGACATGAAGGTGAAGCTGTACGCCTGTCTGCGCATGCGTCAGCGGATTTTGGAAACCCTCGAGACCGATGGTCCCGACGTGTTGACCTCCATGCTGCGCTTGACCATGGAAAATATCCGTGACGAAGTCCGCCGTCGTTTCACCGAATGGCCCGACATGGCCGTGCGCAGCATCGCGTGGCAAGATTCGACCCTGCGGGAGAATTGCGTCATCAAGATCAATCTGGAACTGAGAAAAACCGGCGACCGGCTGATCTTCGATTTCCGCGGCTCCAGCCCGGAATTCTCCAACCGCGCCAACAACACAGTTTTGGCGGCGGCAAAGGGCATGCTGGCGCAGTTGTTCCTGTGCTTCGTCTGGCCGGATTTGCCGCGCAGCCAAGCCGCTTTCGCGCCCATCGAAGTGCTGACCGATCCCCATTCGGTAGTGAATTGCTCGTATGAAGCCCCCAACGCCCAAAGTTTGCTGGCGATTTTTTCGGTCTTTACCGTGGCCCAGCATTGCGTGGCGAAATTTGTCTACAGCACGCCCAACAAATACACCAAGGTTCTGGCTCCGTGGTTCAACCAGATCAATACATTCATCTGGGGCGGCCTTAGCCAGCATGGCGAGGTCTTGGGAAATTTGTGCGCCGATTTGAACGGCATGGGCGGCGGCGCGCGCGCCGATGCCGATGGCGAACCGGGTTTGTCGCCTATTTTCGCGACCATGGCCGATACGGGCGAACAGGAATTGAACGAGGAAGAGGTTCCGTTCCTGCAACTGGTGTCCAAGAAGATTACCCGCGATACCCAAGCCCCCGGCAAATATCGCGGCGGGCAGGGCTATCAAATGATCGTGGCCACCAAGGATAGCGATCAATGGGGCTTCATGACCGTCACCATCGGGGCTAAGATTCCCCCGATTCAGGGCCTGTTCGGCGGCTATGCCTGCGGCACCTATCCGCTGTGCAAAGTGACCGGCGTCGATGTCTATAATGAGATGCGCGACAACCCCAAAGCGTTCAAGCACAGCATCGAAGAAATCATGAATGAACGGCCGTTCAGCGAAGGACGCTACTCGTCGCACCATATGGGTATGGGTTTCGAACTGTCCAAACGCGGTGAGCTTTTCATGATTTCCCAAGGCTCGGGCGCTGGCTACGGCGATTTGCTGGAGCGCGATCCCCATGCCGTCATCAAAGACATCGAGGACGGATTGCTGTCGGCGTCGGTGGCGGCCAAATTGTACAAGGTGGTGTTTAACGAAAAGACCTTGATCTTGGACATGGAGGCGACCAAGCAAGCCCGCAAGGCCGAGCGCCTGGACCGATTGAAGCGCGGCGTGCCGTTCAAGGACTTCGTCAAGACCTGGAATACGCCAAAACCGCCCAGCGGCATACCGTATTTCGGGTCGTGGGGAGCGGATAATTCGGTCCTGTATGTGGGCAGCGCCGACCGGACGCGTCCCGCCGACAAACCCATGCCCAATTACATGCGCAATCCCAAGGATGTTCGCATCGAAGAATTGGAAGCCCGTATCGCCCAATTGACCGACGGAAAGTAGGGGGCAGCCATGGCCAAGGAGTTGATCATCGCATCGTCGCAAGACGCTGGTTCGGGCGGGGTGCGCGTGTGGTTGAATTACCACGATTATGCCAAGCATCTTCTGGCCGGTGACGGCGGCAATCCCTGGGCCAGTGCGGGCGCTTTCCTGGCGTTCTTCTCCCAGGCGCAAGGATTGTTGCGGCCCGACGCAGCGATCCTTGACGTCAAGGATCTGTACCTGTCTTGGCTTGCCACGGATGCGGCGGCGCGAACGGAACTCAGTGGAAAACGTCGCACCATGGCGGCCTTGAAATATCTGTTCGAGGCGGAAAAACCACGAGCGTTGCTGCGCGAGATCATCACCGCCGTGGCTTTCCAATTAAAAGACGCGACGCCTTTGGTGTTGTCGGCGCCGTCACCGCGTCAGTGGTTCTGGTTGGCGGCGGCTCAGTCCTCTGGCGCGGATATCGACGTGTCGTCGGATGACGCCGAGAACGCGGCGGTTTATCTGGCCGACTTTGTCCGGGCGTTTTCCGACTTGCCGATTTCCGGATTGGTGTTGGAGGAACGGGCCGAGGCGGTTATTAGCGAACCAGCCCCCTTTACGGCCTATAAACCGGTGTTCAATGTTTCCAAACATTATCGCTGGCCGGTGATTTTGCGCTTGCCGAAATCGGGCGGTCCTTATGAGTTTGAATCCTCTGATCTGGCCATGGTCATCGGGGCAGAACCGTCCACCACTCCAGGTTTGGTTTGGGCCGTAGACGCAAGCGACGCGCTTTGGTCGGACCAGGCGTTGCCGGCTTTGTCGTCGGGGCAGATCCTTTACATCGAAATCCCCGCCCAGGAAGTGCCCGAGAAAGTCTTGGACTATCTTGTCAAGGCGCGCGCCTCGGTTTAATCAATTTATAAAGAGTGTGAGAGCAAGCAAAATGAGACATCGCGCATTGGTTACCGGTGGGTCCGGTGGAATTGGTTCGGCAATTGTTCGAAGATTGCTGTCCATGGACATGGAAGTCCATATTTTCGACATAGCCGAGGAGCCCTTGCGCGACATATGCGCTGCCACCGGAGCGATCGGTCACCGGGTTGACGTGGCGGATTATATCGCGGTGGAACAAGCTGTCGCGGACATCAAAGACAAGCACGGTCCGGTAGACGTCTTGGTCAACAATGCGGGCATCACGCGGGATGCCTTTGTGCACAAGATGTCATTTGAACAATGGAACCAAGTGATCCAAGTGAATTTGACCTCCGTTTTCAACACGGTGCGCGCCACGGCGGCGTCCATGCGGGAATTGGGCTGGGGACGCATTGTCAATATTTCCTCCATGAACGGGCTCAGGGGGCAATTCGGGCAGGCCAATTATTCGGCGGCCAAGGCAGGGATGATCGGCTTCACCAAGACCATTGCACAGGAAGGCGCCAGCAAGGGCATCACCGCCAACTGCATTGCTCCAGGCTTCATCTTGACCGAGATGACCGGTGCCATGAAGCCGGAGATTCTGGAACAGGAGTTGACTAAGATTCCCATGGGACGGCTGGGCTTGGTCGATGATATTGCCGCCGCTGTGGCGTTTTTGGTGAAGGACGAGTCCTCGTTCATCACCGGTCAAGTGCTCTCGGTCAATGGCGGTCAGTATATGTAAACGGTCGCGCTAGGTGACCCGCAGACCAAGATTGTAGGCTCTTCGCACAGCCTGATTGCGATTGCCCGCCTGTAATTTGGCCAGGATGCTTTTCATGTGCCACTTAACCGTCTCGGGGGTCAGGACCAACATGCGGGCCACCTCCTTGTTGGACAGGCCCGAGGCCACCGCTGACAACACGTCGATTTCGCGCGCGCTCAAAATGGAATAGAGCAGGGGATCGTTGTCGCTGCGCGCTTCCTGGGCTGGGGCAAAGTCCAGCAGACGGTTGAGATGGGTTTGCGCTTGAGCGTGGCGTCGCTGTTCGGCTGGCGACAAGTGGGGCGCGCGAATTTTGGATGCATAGGCCAAAAACTCTCGCAAGGCTGGGCCTTCATCCAAAAGGGTGCGGACGAAGCCGTGAGTCCCGGCGATAGACATCAAATCCCACAACGCCGATAACGCTTTGTCATCCTGTTCCAGGGTGTCGAACGCCAGAACAAGCAGCGTCCGCATTTGGACGGAACGACCGTAGCGCCCAAGCCTTTCCGTATCCGTGATCAAGGGGGATAAGGTGCCAATTGCCGATTGCGCGTGACCGTCGAATAGATCGAGGCGGGCCTGGGCGATGGCGGCGGATTCCCAAATATCGCGCTCCAGGCCGCCGTCCGGCGGCGACGGAGGCGCCAGAACCCGCAGTTCCTTCACCGCAGCTTCGGCGCTGAGACGATCCCCTGTTCCCAAGGTAAAGCGCACCCGCTCACTTAAGGCGGCCGCGACCACCCGTTGGCCGCCAAATCTTTTCCGCCCCCACGATTCAAGGCGGTCGATCAACTCCAAGGTTTCCGCCTTGCGGTCGAAGCCCAGCAATCGGATCAAGGGGACGTGCGCGGCGATCACCGCCCAGACCAAACCGATATCGTCAATAAAGTCCAGGCGTCCTTGCAACAGGCGGCGCACTTGGTCCAGATCGTTCCATTCGTAACATACTTCCGCCAGGACGGTGGAGGCCAAGATGGCCGCAGTTGAATTGGGACCGGCGTGACTGCTTGCGTAGTCCAAAGCGGCGCGGAATCGATTGGCGGCGTCATGCAGCCGTCCTTGCAGGCGATAGCCCAGCCCATGGATCACATCGCAATAAACCGTCGCATAGACTTGGCGCGGCAAGCCCAGGGTAAGTTTGTGCAGCTGATTGGCGCCGATAAAATCGCTGGTGTCGATTTGGGCCAAGCTCAGAACATTGACGACCACCGAGCGTTCCCAGTCATCGGATGAGCTGTCGTTTTCCAACCACTCCTGCGCCAATTTCTTCGCGGCCACGGAATCGTCGGATAGCAGGGCAATGGTGGCTCGAATGGCTCCGATGCGCGGGATCATGGCGGCCCGTTCCGCTTCCGTGAATTGCGCCAAGTCGTTTTCCAATTGGTCAACAATCGCGATGGCTTGTTGCGGGTCGCGTCTTAGCGACAATCCCCAGGCGATTGCCGTCCGCAAGCCAGGACGGGCGTTGACCGCTTGGGGCGGCAATTGCTCGGTCAGTCGTTGCAGCAGCGCCGTATCGCTCTGGTAGAGCAAGCGCATGGCGCACTTATCCACCAAATCCGCCGCCAATTCATGATCACCGCACGCCAAGGCATGTCTGACCGCTTCCGCCGTTAGACCGTAAGCGGCCAGCCAATCGCAGGCGCGGCGATGAATATCGGCCAACAGCGCCGGTTGTTCCGCTTGGAGGCGATTCATTAAGAAACGGCGGAAAAGGCCATGGTAGCGAAACCACGACGGCTCGTCTTCATAACGAGATAAAAAGAGATTAAGCGTGCGGACCTTTTCCAACATCGCACCGCCATCTTTCCGTCCCGTAAGCGCATTGCAGAGTTCAGGACACAGTCGTTCAACCACGGATGTTCGCAACAGGAAATCGACGATTTCTGGCGATTGATGGGCCAGGGTGTCTTCGGCCAAATACAGACCGACCACCCCTTGCGGTGCTGCCATTCTTTCCGCCACCGTGACGGCGGATTGTCCGGCGCGCAGCGAAATGCTCGCCAATTGCAATCCTGCGGCCCAGCCTTCGGCTCCCAAATGAAGCGCCGTCAAGTCGGAATGATTTAAGTCCGAACGGCCGATACGTATCAGGAATTCATCGGATTCGCGGCGAGAAAAGCGCAAATCAGATTCGGTAAGTTCCGCCAACATGCCGCGCGCCTGCAAAGTGGCGAGCCCCAAGTCGGGAACCTTGCGCGTCCCCAACACCAAGCGGAAGCCTTCTTGCGCATGAACAAACAAAAAACCCAACATCTCCGACAAGTCCGGGCAAGGCGATAAATGGACATCATCGATAAAAAGCGTGATTTTTTCTTTGGCTGCGGCAAGTCCGTTCAAAAGACTATGTTCCAACAATCGGGGCGATACCAAGGGCGCCCCCGGCATCAAAAGGGACAACATCTCTTGGCTGGCTCCGGGGACGCTGGCTTCAAGCGCCAGCCCGACATAGCGCAAGATCTGCGAAATATCGCCATCGCCTTCATCAAGGCTGACCCAGGCGACTTTCTCGCCGCTCTCTTTTAGGCAGTCGCTCCACAAGGACATGACCGTGGTCTTGCCAAATCCTCCGGCGGCGTTCAGCAAAATCAGGGGCTGGTCCCGCATGTCATTGAGGCGAGCGATCAGGTGGTCGCGATGAACCAAGGCGCTGGGCCGCTTGGGGGCCAAAATTTTGGTCCGCAAGATGCCAAGCGTAATTGTTGAATCGACGGACCCCGTCATCCCTGAATATTTCCTCTATTCGGACCGTGCGGCTTTAAGAAACTGCCGCCTTGTTTTGATTGAGGAATACTTTAATGAAATCAGAGGTGCAGCGGTAAAGAAAAAATGACTCTGAGTCCTATCGAGGCGCTGCCTACTCTCTGCTTTTTGACAAGACTACTAATTTTATGAGATGGATAGCCAATATGAGGCCGGTGAGGAACGAGTGCTTTTCTGGCGGATCATCGCGGACATACGGTGCAGAGCGCCGAAATCGCCGACGCCAGGAATTTGCCCAAGAAGTTCCTGGACTCCATCTCGCTTGGGGTGGTCATTCGCACGCTGGATGGCCCGTTTGCGCCGGTGCCCTGCGTCAGCCGCACCGCCTATTCCCGCTGCGATGATTGTCCCGACGAACAAGGCTGCATTATCCGTCCCGTGATGCAGGAAGTCCGCGACGCCATTTCTCAGGTCTTGGACAACAAAACCTTGGCTGACATGCTGGACATGCGCAACAGCAAGGAATTCCTGCTTAATTACGAAATTTAACCGGAGCGTCGCCTTATGATGGGGCTCAGTCTGTAAAACCATTATAAATTTGG
>CAIYCT010000432.1 GCA_903924765.1 uncultured Rhodospirillaceae bacterium
CAGATTTAACGGGGTAAACCTCCAAATCTGGCAATTATCGTTACTTGGAATTGGACACGATGCCTGGGAACTGGCAGCGTTCAGAGTTGTTCACGGACGACTAATCAACATTTTCATCGCCCCATCCGATTTTTGGTGAAACATAGCGAACGCTTTGTCTACATCCGACAGAGAATAGGTATGCGAAAAGTAGTCTTGCGGGCTGATGACCCCACGTTCGATCATGCGCAGCGCATCCCACATAAAAGGCTGTACATTGGCGAAACCGTCCATGTGGAGCGAGATGTCGCGTAAAAAAACATCCGCCAGATTCAGATTGAACGTGTCGTCGCAAAATACTCCCAAGGCGGCGACAGTCCCGCCCGGACGCACAAGATCAAGGGCCATTTGGAGAGTTTCAGGAAACCCAACCATCTCGATCACCTTGTCGAACCCCCGTCCGGCGGTGATATCCATCGCCTGTTCTTTCCATCCCTCTGTCGAAGGGTCTATGGCAAGAGCCTCCTTCCGACCGGCCATCGCCAATCGATGCGGCACCTTATCGAATGCCACGAGACGGCCTACCCCACGGTGCAAAGCGATATCCAACGCCATCATTCCGGTTGGGCCGCATCCGATCACGGCCAGCGATTCGCCAAAGCGAATATCGGCAAGGTGATTGGCGATCAAGGCTGCGGGCAGGTTGCACGAAAGCGTTAAGGCCGCGCTATCCGAAACAGCGTCCGGGATCTTGATCGCGTGACCTTCGGCATAGGGCAAGACGATGGTTTCAGCGTGTGTTCCGTTCAAGTCGCCAAACGGAACGCCAAATCCATACACGGCTTTGTGAGAGGTTTCGCAATGGGCTGTCTGCCCCACCTGACACATATAACAATGTCCGCACGATGCCGAGTACCCCATGCTGACGCGGTCGCCTTTCTTGAACCGGCTCACGCTCTTGCCGACGTCCAAGACTTCCCCCACCAACTCATGCCCGGTTTGCGATTTTCCCTTGGTCATGATGGCATCCAGCGCGCCACGATACAGATGCAAGTCCGACCCGCAAATCGATGTGGCCGAGACTTTGACCAAAATTTCGTGATCGGCAGTCAGGACGGAATCCGGAATCGTTGTACACCGGATATCCTGTGGACCAAAATAGACTGCTGCCTTCATTATCCCCCCTCCTAATCCCCATCCTCGTCATCGATAAGGCTTCCCTTTTTCTTAAGGCGATAAGCCATCTGAGCACGCGTGATGCCTAAATACTCAGCCGCATGTGTGATGTTGCCGGATGCTTTTGCCATGGCCGCGTCCAACAATGCTTCCTCTACACCGGCCAAGCTGGCCTTATGTTCAATGGCTCGATTGGAATAATCAGCAAGGCTGAAACTGTCATCATTGGCATTGTTTTGAACGACGATCCGAGAAAGGTTGCCGCCTTTTGATAATCCGAGGACGACGGATGTGACCGTCTCGCCTGCGGTAAACAGATGGCACAAACCAATGGGTTCGTCCTTCGGAGCAAGGATGACGCCGCGTTCGATAATATTTTCAAGTTCGCGGATATTGCCGGGCCAGTCATAAGCGATCATGGCGTGAATGGCCTGCGTCGTGAACCCGGATGGTTGCCGCTTATGCAAGGTGGAATATTTGTCAAAGAAGTGGCGAATTAGATGAGGGATATCGTCTCGCCGTTCCCGTAAAGGCGGCAATCGGATTGGAAAGACATTCAGGCGATAGAACAAATCCTCGCGGAATTGCCGCGCCCGAATGGCCGAGCGCAAATCAACGTTGGTCGCGGCGATCAGACGGACATCGATCTTGCGGGTCTTGGTGTCACCCAAGCGCTCGACTACGCCTTCCTGAATGACACGAAGCAGTTTGCCCTGCGCTGCCAGGGACAACGTGCCGATCTCATCCAAAAACAAGGTCCCGCCGTGAGAGCGTTCAAATCTACCGGCACGGGATTCGGTAGCGCCGGTAAAGGCTCCGCGTTCAACTCCGAACAATTCGGCTTCCACCAAGTTTTCGGGGATGGCCGCACAATTGATGGCGATGAAAGGTTTGTCGGACCGATTGCTGATGGAGTGCAAGGCTTGGGCAAATCGTTCCTTGCCAACACCCGACTCGCCACTGAACAACACGGTCGCACTTGTATCCGCCACCGTTTTTATCATGTGGATGGCTGCGTTGAAGGCGGCCGACACTCCGACCAGAGACGCATTGTCCCCTGATGTTTCCGACGAAGGCAGCACGACTTGAATGGAAGCCGGACGAACTTGTGATCGATCAGCAAAGCGCTCCGGTTGCAGGAAGATCAAATCCTGTTCGGGATCATCCCAATCATCGACAGGTTTGCCGACGACCCGACAATGAGGATTGCCCATGCCGCGACATTCAATTTCACGATAGAGGACAAGGCGTCCCATATGTGTGCTGGTAAATCCACTGGCGTACCCGGTCTGCATCCAACATACCGGTTCGGCGCCGATGCCGTAGGCGGCGATGTGCATCTCATCTTCAAAGGAATTGTGCCAGATGAAGTCACCGAAAAACTTGCCGCGCGCGACATCGACTTCGAGAGTGACCACTTCGACCGAACATATCCCTTCAAGGGCGTGCAATTGCGGTCCCATTTGAAAAGCGTCGGTGTCGTTTACCTTCATGGCAAGTTCCGCATCACGAGCGCCACATGCGTATCCCAAACGAGTTAGCAGCGTGCGAGCCTTGTCTTTGCCGAAACTCTCAATGAGATCGCGACGCAAGGCGCCCATGCCGCGCGCGTGGAGCATGAACATGCGTTCATTGCCCAGCCAGATAATTCCTTCCTCGGGTTGAAACCGCAGCTCTTCAGACAGCCTCGCCAAATCAGGCATCGGCTGACCAAACTGACTTGTCCCATTTGTTTGCTCTAACCCTGGGAGACGATTGTTGGTCATTATGCTTTCCATGGTCAGGAATACTATCCCCACCCGATTTAGTCATATTACGACCGCGAGAGCCAACTGCTAATTTTGATCACCCTGAACCATAAGCCTGATGAAATTCTTCGGCAGCACCTGCAGCATTTTAACTCTTACGCTCACGGCATGTTGAAAAAAGCAAGGCGCCATCACCAACCGACACTCTTGGAATCTTTATATCTTATTGATATAATTTAATATTATAAACACGCGTTCACTAATCCGGGAAATTTATTCGCCCCCGACCATATCTGGCACGCCCCTTGCTATTATGGGCGGCAGAATAAAAAAATAACGTAAGTTCCAAGAAAAGACCCCAACCCCCACGCAACTCGTGGAACGCAGAAGAACAGACTAAATATAAACCCACGCTATTTCTGCGTGGTGACAGGATATTTTTGTCTTTTTATTCTGTATCGAAACGTTGAATGCGGAGATGGGATTGCGGTTGAGAATGACAACAGGAGGAAAATATGAAGAGAGTCCAAGTTCTTGCTTTAATGAGTGGTATTGCTTTCTCTTTCAATGCTCAGGCGGCTTCGGCGTCGGAAATTGAAGATTCCTTTTTCCCCTATAATTCGGGAGTTCCCACTCATTCATTCGTAAAGCCTGGCGTCGTGATCAACGCGTCCAATGTTGAGCAAGCGAAAGACGTTTTGGACTCCTCAATCCGAATAGTCCAAGAACGATACTAATGGTCGAAGCTAAAATTTCCAGAATCTTGTCCATGGAAACAAGCGACTTGGATGACTTCGCCATGATTTTCTCCTGCTTAGCGGGTCTCATTGAACCCAGTGTAGCGATATTCGA
>CAIYCT010000433.1 GCA_903924765.1 uncultured Rhodospirillaceae bacterium
GCAGGTTTGCAATCAGCAGCGACTGGTTCCGCGAGATCTCCGACACCGGCGTCCTGCTGCGGGTAATGCCGATGGCCGGCTCGACTATCGCCAGCGTGGCGCGAATGGACAGCCGGTACAAATCCTTCAACCGACCGGCGGCGAAGTCTCCCGCCGGTTCGCCCGCGATTTTGTCCGGCCCCAGGCCGCGATCCTTCCAGCGCTGGATCGCCCCCATGGCCGCTTGCGGCGGCCATTTGCGCCAGTCGATGCCTTCCTCGGTCATGATCTGCTTCAACAACCGAATCTGATCGTCGCTGTCCAGAATGGTGAAGTTGGAAGCCAGCCCCACCTCTTCGCAATGGCGGCGCAGGATGCGCACGGCGATGGAATGAAAGGTGCCCAACCATATGCCCTCGGCCACCGGGCCGATCAGGTGGGTGACCCGCTCGCGCATCTCGCGGGCGGCGCGGTTGGTGAAGGTGACCGCCAAACAGGCCCAGGGCTGCGCCTTGTGGCTGGCCAGGATATGGGCCAAACGCGCGGTCAGCACCTTGGTCTTGCCGGTGCCCGCGCCCGACAGCACCAGCACCGGACCTTCGGTGACCGTGACCGCTTGATATTGTTCGGGATTAAGCCCGTCCAGCCAGGGGCCGGACACGGGTTGGTCCCGTTCGGGAAGCAAAGGCGGATCGTCATCCAGGGCGAAAGGGTCGGTCATGGGGCCGGATCATAGACGGAAACTGCCGCTCGCCTCAAAGCAAATTGCCGCTTCACGCCTGATATTTTGCTGTAGCGTTACAGTCCGGTAAATGCTATCTGAACGGCCCTGAGTGTGGGTATATAGGCTGGCCTTTCGGGCGGGCAAACACCCAAAAACGGCAAAAAAAGCCCGGGGGAATAATGCACGAGATCATTGAACAACTTGAAGAAAAACGCGAGCGGGCGCGGCTTGGCGGCGGCGAGCGCCGGATTCAATCTCAACACGACAAGGGCAAATTGACTGCCCGCGAGCGCATCGAATTGCTGTTGGACGCCGGTTCCTTCGAGGAATGGGACATGTTCATGGAGCATCGCTGCACCGATTTCGGCATGGAAGAACAATCGACCCCCGGTGACGGCGTGGTCACTGGCTATGGCACCGTCAATGGTCGGCTGGTGTTTGTGTTCAGCCAGGACTTCACCGTGTTCGGCGGCTCGCTGTCGGGCGCTCACGCCGCGAAGATCTGTAAGATCATGGACAAGGCAGTGCAAGTGGGCGCGCCGGTCATCGGTCTGAACGATTCGGGCGGCGCTCGTATTCAAGAAGGCGTCGATAGCTTGGCCGGTTACGCCGAAGTGTTTCAGCGCAATGTGCTGTCGTCAGGCGTGGTGCCGCAAATCAGCCTGATCATGGGGCCTTGCGCTGGCGGCGCGGTGTACTCGCCCGCCATGACCGACTTCATTTTCATGGTCAAGGATTCGTCCTACATGTTCGTCACCGGTCCGGACGTGGTCAAGACAGTGACCCACGAAACCGTCACCGCCGAGGAACTGGGTGGCGCCGTCACCCACACCACCAAATCGGGCGTGGCTGATCTGGCGTTCGAAAACGATGTGGACGCGCTGCTGGAATTGCGCCGCTTCATCGACTTCCTGCCCTCGTCCAACCGCGAAAAGCCGCCGGTTCGTCCCACCAGGGATGCGCCAGACCGCACCGAATTCAGCCTGGACACCCTGATCCCGGACAACGCCAAC
>CAIYCT010000434.1 GCA_903924765.1 uncultured Rhodospirillaceae bacterium
AGAATGGCGGGCCGAGCTCTGGCGATTACGTGATCAGCTCTTTGTTGCTTTACCGGCAACTCTTTCCATCAGCTCATTAGGCTATTTGAGCCAAGAAAAATACACGCCGTTCGGATTGGTGAAGAACACCTGACCCGGCGCATTGATGCGGCCGTAAATCTGGCTCGGATTGCTGTCGAGCACCCGGTTGAGCGTGACACTGCTTGCAGATGGCTGATTGAAATTCACCGTGGCGGATGACCCGACATTGAACGTCTGCCAATTGATGGCGGCACGCTGGCTCGACTGATTGACGTTCAGGGTCGCGCCGGATTGCACGATGCTCGCCGCCCCACCAACGACCTGACCGCCGGTGGGCAACTGGGTGGGAGCCGGCGCCCCGGCATGGGCGACGCCCGTCCCGGTCATGCCCATAGCCAGCAGAGCCGGAATCAGCCGGATGATTCGGCCGCACGCTTTTGCGCCTCCGTTCGCGGGCATTGGGAGCGGGTGATGCCGTTTTGAACTGGTCATGGTCGTGCTCTCACGCCTTGGTCAGAAACCCATGCTCGCCGATAACCAAAAGCGGTCCACAACAAGGGAACCGTCCTGGTCGTAGCCAGCCGTCGTGGGATTGGGATTGCCGCCGACTCGGTGCGCCCAGGTCGCCTTAAGGATCGGACCGTCGTCGGATTGCCAGACCGCCGAAAGACCGCCACCCTTCAGGTTGTAGCCGTTAGGCGCGGAACTGCCGGTATAGTGATTGTCATGGTTCACCAGAATTCGGCCATAGTCGAAGAAGCCGATGAGGATGAAGCCATAGGGAAGACGCTGACGTAGTTCGAGATTGATCAGATGGGCGTCCGAACCGCCGCCCTCGTTGGTCGGATAGGCACGGACGCCGTTGGCGCCTCCGATGTAGAACTTCTCGGAGGAATCCAGGTTCTTTGCCGCCCATTGGCCGGTATACGCGGCGTAGAGGGACAACTCTTCGGTGATCGCTTGCTGACGGCTCAGGGCGAAGCGAATCTTGGTGAAATTGCCGGCAGTACGGGTGGTCAGGGCGTCGGCCGACTGATTGGGGGAGCCGTCGAGGTTCAAAATGCCGTCGACAATAGATAGGCTGGCACTGTTGGCGCCACCGCCGCCCACATTGTCAAAAAGATTGCCGGAAAGTCCAAGCGTCAATGAATCCGACATGTAGTGCGAGATAACCGTATCGAGCGATACGTTGTAGAACGACTTGTGGTCGATGTTGGCATTTAGATATAGGTTTTTTAGCCTGGAACGGATCAGGGGGTATGCAGCCTCCAAGCCAACTGTCGCGGATGTTCCATAGGCATCCAGAGCCGCGTACTCTGGAGCAATGAGGTCGTATTTAAGGTACGAGGCATTGATGCCGACCCGCAATCCGTCCAGACCAAGCGGATGTGTGAGCCCCATCCGTATGTAATCACTGCCATCTGAGGCGAGCTGATCACTCTTCTGAGTGTGAATGAAGTTCGTGGTTACGAGTTCACCCGTGCCAAAAGGGCTATTAACACTAAAGTTTCCGGCGAAGCGCGCCGGGCCGGTGGAGCGAGAGCCGGTGTTGTCCACGGCGGCATCGCCAGTGACCCACGGCTTATCCGCGAACTTGACCACGAGATCGGTCTCACCCGAACGCCTGCCTTCGCCTAAACTACCAGACACGGCAACTCCGGGCAGGTCGCTGGCGAGCAGTAAAGCACGGTCGAGAGCATCGGCGCTGAGAGGGGCGCCGATCTTTTGCTGCGCCTCAATCATAGCCATGACACGGTCGGCGTTCTCTCGCTGGGGTTTGGGGCCTTCGAGGCGCATACCGCCGAAGACGGCTTCGACGATCTGAATGGTGACGGTTCCACCCGTAATATCCTGTCGCGGCAGGTAGGCGCGCACGATCCATCCGGCATCGCGATAGGCGCTGGCGACAGCAGCGGCGGCTTGCTGGAGTTCTCTGAAATCGAGTGGACGATTGAGATAGCCGGCAACTGATTTCGAGAGCAGTTCGCTGTCCAGCAAGGTGTTGCCGACGAAATGGAATGCTTTGACCGTAACTGTGACGCCGCCCTGTGGCTTCAATGCAGGAGGCTCGGCGGGACGCTCCAGGATTCCCTTCGGCGGCAAAGCCTGCATCCGTTCGCGGTCGATCTGTTGTTGCAGCGCCCCGGCATCGGGTCTGACTTGGGCGTAAGCACCATCAAGTGTAGACAGTAAAAAAGGCCACAATAGAAAATTCAGTTTCTTGAAATTGCGAGCCATTTGGTTTCGATCTTCCGTCCATTAAGCCACATTATCCACGACTCTGTCCAAATATTGAGGGCGCCAACGAAACCAACAATACGTCTTGATAAGTGATCGCGCGATTATAGCGATTAGCCGTCCCCACAGCACAGTGTGAATTTATAACAAAAACACGAATATCAGGCAACTGTACAATTGCCAGGGAGGGCGGCAAGGGCTGTTCGACCTCTGGGCGGCCAGCGTAGCATACTGGCCGTCCGGGCGAATGGGCGGGGCTCCTTATGCACCTAGCTCCCGTACCACAAAATGTGGTAGATAATCCGGGGTCGCCGATGGCGACGGGCGGCAGATTGGAGCGAACATGGACCGGTTTCCAAAATCACTGATTGAGTTTCAGGAGCGCTTTCCGGATGAGGCTTCCTGCGCCGCCTACCTGTATTCGTTGCGCTGGCCGAAGGGGTTTGTCTGTCCGGCTTGTGGCGCGGATCG
>CAIYCT010000435.1 GCA_903924765.1 uncultured Rhodospirillaceae bacterium
CCGATCTCCCAAAAGGCCAAAAAACTCGACGATCAGAGGAAAATGAGCCGGTATTGTCGAGAATATTTTGGCGATAAACACATTGACCAGATCAAGAGCAGTGATGTTGGAAAGTTCCGGGATTGGCGCCGAACATACTGGGTATCTGGCCCTGGCTCTAAGATTACTGAGCATGTATATCAGAGAGAAGGCAAAACCGTCAAGTCCAAGCGAATTTACTCAGCCATTCCTGCGGCCAGCACCTTGAACTCTGAAGCTGTCCTGTTGCGCTCGATCTTCGCTTTCGCGGTCAAACACGACTGGATCGCTGATAACCAAGTGCCCGACATCGGCGAGAAAATTCCATCCGCCAAGAAAGCCAGAGATGCAAAGCGGCGGCCTGGGCTTGATCGTGAGCAGGTCCAGCATCTCCTCCAAGTCGCTGAAAAGCGGATGTACGAGGAGAAGGACAATCCAAGGCTCTGGCACCAGCGGTTGATGTTGTGGGCCTATACCGGCTTCCTGGCTCACACCGGCATGCGTCCGTTCGAGGCCATCCTGGTTCGTTGGAAGGATATCAGCCTGACCACCATCCACGGTGATGAACCGTGTTGGCGCATCAGGACCATGGGCAAGGGCGGTGATCGCGAGCGGTTCCTGATTCCCTTGGATGGTGTTGGGGTCTATATCAATGAGCTGATCGAATATCAGCTTGAACTCAAGAACAAGGACTTGCCACCCGAACAGCAGATTGAAAATATTGATTGGGATGATCCGTCGCCGGTATTTTACGAATATCGCGGCGAGGAGATTGGAAGTTTCTCCCGTGGATTTGCGGCACTGATGAAGGAAGCGGAGCTATACGTCGATGACAAGGGCAAAACCCGTGATGCTTATTGCCTTCGCCACTATTACGCCACGGAACGCCTGCTGTCCGGCGTGAGCATCTACACCCTGGCAGAGAACATGGGCACCTCGGTCTCGGTCATCCAGCAACATTACGGCCATTTGCGGCCTGAGATGGCGGCGAATGAGTTGACCATGATCAGTCAAACGGAGAAGGCCAAGCTCGCACTGGCTGCGAAGGCGGCGGATGATGACGAGTAGTCCTGCCCAGTTCCGTCGGAACGCCCGTCCTGCCCCTGCCGTGCTCGGCCATTGCGTTGGGCTGTTTGCTCGCTATGTGCGTAGCCCCTACAGTCCAACCCTATGGCCGTCGATCTATGGCACTTCGCCGTTCATCGACTCCAATCACACGATGGCCGACCAAGCCACAAAGCCGGTCGGCCATTTCGTCGATCACGGTGCGACGATCAACGTCGCCAAGATGTCTCCCCTGCCGACCAGCCGTCCGCTTGCATTTCTGGTTTCGTTCTGGCGGGGATCATACCACCCGCGTAGCATACCGCCAGCATCACGGCCTTCGATCCGATTTCCGTTCTCCTGCCGCCAGCCGAGCAAGCGGTTGGTGCGGTCTCGAACTTCCAGCCTTGCCATCATGCTCTCCACATCGTCAGACGCGACGACCGGCCGCGTTGGACGGCCGGTCGTTCAGCGTTCCTCACTTGCCGTTCCGCATGAATAGGGCCTTGGCGGCGTTGCTGGCGCCGACCGCGCCGCCGCCAGTGGTTGGCGCGGTGGTGGTGCCATTGCCGACCGGCTTGCCGTCCTTCTTCACCTTGCGACCGCGCCGACGCTGGTCGGACGCGGCGGCCAGTTCCGCATCAAGCTCGCCAGCAACGACGGCATCACGAAGCAGGGTCAGCACCTCGGGCAGGTTCGCCATCTCGCCGACCAGGATACTGGGCTTGCCCTTGATCACCAGGGGCTTATTGCCGAACTTCAGTTCCACCAGCACGCGATTCTGGGCATCACGGAACCAGAATTTGCGCAAGGCACTCTGAACGGCGCGGCGCTCTTTGCCGCCGTTCTCGGTCGGCATCCAGCGTTCACGCTGTTTCACAAACGGCTGTCCGCCCAGTTCAGCCTTGGCGCCAGCGATCTGGTCATCCAGGGCGGTTACCATCTTGCGACGGAGCACCAGATTGGCTTGTGTGCTTTCGTCCTTCTTCGTCGTGGTTGCGAAGGTCAACTTTTCCAAGAGGCTCATGGTAGCATTCCTCGTGTTGAATTGCGCTACCATGAGCCTATGGATTGGTGGATGGTGGTCACCTGTAGATCGAACGATGATGTCAGAATTCTGGCAGGGAGTGCCAAATTGCGTCCGCCAAGTCTTTGGCGAACGCCATTCAGAGTAGAGATTTGTCAGGGACTATTATTCAGCCTTCCTACGACCGAGACCAAGCTCCAACGCCAGCTTTGAACGGGCTTGCGCATAATTGGGGGCGACCATCGGGTAATCCGCAGGCAGGTTCCACTTTGCTCGGTATTCGTCGGGGGTCATGCCGTAGGACGAGGCCAGATGCCTCTTGAGCATCTTCAGCTTTTTGCCATCCTCCAAGCAGATGATGTATTCCGCCGTGACGGATTTCTTGATGGCGACGGCGGGCTTCAACTCGACGGCTTCAGCCTGTTCCGGTGCCTGCCCGAGGGTCGCGAGTGCCTGCCGAACGGTGGTGATCAGATGCGGCAGGTCGGACACCTGCACGTTATTCCGCCCAACATAGGCGGCGACGACTTTCACAGTCAATTCGGTCAGATCAGCCTGTGTGCTGTCGGTTGCCATGTCTCTGCCCCCCTTGTTGGAATGCTCGGTCGCCATATACAGGATCAAGACTCTTCCGACAAGCCGCCACCTACATCTGGTCTCGGATGACGCGACAAACGAGGATTGTTGTTGTACCCAGGTGCCATCAGTCCATCGCCCATGAATTTCCCGGATTCTGGATGAGAATGACCGTCGCCGAATATCCGGCGGCGGTCAGGTCCGAGACGGTCAAGCCAACAATTATGCAAATGCCAACTTGAATAGTACCTTATGCTCGTCTTTCCAGTTATAAAATGGTGGCAAGCCCATGCTCTTTAGCCAAGGCCTAACTTCCTTGCTTATATCATTACCTTTGATCCACCATTCAGTCATTGATAACTTTTCGTGCTGATTGATGCGAATGAAAGCGGGGCCGTCATCACGATGCTTAATCCATTTTTCACCGTTACTTCGTCTCTCCCATGATATTCTCCCGACATGCCGAAGGTGGTTTGCGCCAACTCTGATCACTCCGTCCTCACACGGGTACATCACCATGTAATCCACGATGGGTTGCATATCGGTTTCAACTATCTGGTACTCATAACCGCCAATTGCTTTCGTCCATTTGCGGTGTCTATATCCATGTTTCCAGGCATAAAACCCACC
>CAIYCT010000436.1 GCA_903924765.1 uncultured Rhodospirillaceae bacterium
ATCGGAGAGTCGTGGGGAATCCCAAAACGGATGATATCCGTTAGATTTTATCCACTAGCCGCTGAAATTGCCGATACCGGCAAGCCCAGTTCGTTGGCGTCTCACATCGATATTCCACGCGGCGCGGCCAACTTCAAGATTTTCGCCGATGTCGTGAAGAACGCTCCCACCGAATCCTTCACAATGCCCACCCCCGATGGTGCTGGGGCGGTGAATTATTCAGTTCGCACTCCCAAAGGCGTGATTGCTGTGGTGTCGCCATGGAATTTGCCGTTGTTGTTGATGACGTGGAAAGTCGGTCCTGCTTTGGCGTGTGGCAATACGGTCATCGTCAAGCCGTCCGAGGAAACCCCGGCCACGGCGACCTTGTTGGGTGAAGTGATGAACGCGGTCGGCGTTCCGGCCGGTGTCTATAATGTGGTGCATGGGTTCGGTCCCAATTCCGCCGGTGAGTTCCTGACTCGTCATCCGGATGTGGATGCAATCACATTCACCGGAGAAACCCGCACCGGCGAGGCCATTATGAAGGCCGCCGCCGTCGGTGTCCGCAGCGTTTCGTTCGAACTGGGCGGTAAGAATCCAGCCGTAGTTTTTGCCGATTGCGATATGGACAAGGCTATCGAGGGCACCATGCGCTCGGTGTTCGCCAATTGCGGTCAGGTCTGCCTGGGCACCGAACGGGTCTATGTGGAGCGCCCCATTTTCGAGGAATTCGTTTCCCGTTTGAAGAAGGGGGCGGAAGCTTTGGTGTTAGGGGTTCCTCTCGACAAGCAAACCAATCTTGGTCCGCTGATTAGCGAAGAGCATCGTAACAAGGTTCTGTCCTACTATGCCAAGGCCAAGGCGGAGGGAGCGACCATCGTAACCGGCGGTGGTGTTCCAAGCATGCCCG
Source organism: uncultured Rhodospirillaceae bacterium (assembly GCA_903924765.1). Taxonomy (GTDB): domain Bacteria; phylum Pseudomonadota; class Alphaproteobacteria; order Rhodospirillales; family Magnetospirillaceae; genus CAIYCT01. The sequence goes on from CAIYCT010000436.1 coordinate 893, forward strand.
CTGAACTTGCCAATGGCTATTGGGTGCAACCGACCATCTGGACCGGCTTGCCCGATACCGCCTCAGTCTGCCGAGAGGAAGTGTTTGGCCCGTGTTGCCACATATCGCCCTTCGATAGCGAAGAGGAAGTGATCACGCGCGCCAACAACACCGTTTACGGATTGGCGGCCTCGGTTTGGACCGAGAACGGGTCTCGCGCCCACCGCGTGGCAGCTCAGTTGGAAGTCGGTTTGGTCTGGGTCAATTCCTGGTTCCTACGTGATCTGCGCACGCCTTTTGGCGGTTCCAAGCAATCGGGCATCGGCCGCGAGGGCGGTGTCCATTCGTTGGAGTTCTATACGGAACTCCGCAACGTCTGCGTCAAACTCTAGGGGGCGAATATGTCTAAACCTACCAGCCCCATCATTCAGCAAATTGCCGATAGTCTGCATCTGGCGCAAACCAGCGGTAAGCCCATCAGTCCAGTTCGCGATCTGTTGACCGAAGGCGATGTCGCGACGGCTTATGCCATCCAAGACTTCAATACCGAACGGGGCCTTAAGGACGGTCGTCGTTTGGTCGGTCGTAAAATTGGGCTGACCTCGGTTGCCGTGCAAAAGCAATTGGGCGTCGAGCAACCCGATTACGGCATGCTGTTCGCCGATATGGCCATTCCCGACGGTTGGGAAATCACGCGCTCTCAATTGCTGCAGCCCAAGGTCGAAGCGGAAATCGCTTTTGTCCTGGGTCGCGATTTGGACTCCGAATCACCCACCATCAGCGATGTGTTCCGCGCCGTGGATTACGCGGTTGCCGCCATCGAAGTGGTCGATTCGCGCATTGCCGATTGGAAGATCGGCATCCTGGATACCATCGCCGACAATGCGTCGTCCGGTGTCTACGTTCTGGGCGGCGAACCTCGTCCCTTGACGGATCTGGATTTGCGTCTGTGCGGCATGGTCATGGAATGCAAGGGCGAGCCCATTTCCACCGGGGCTGGAGCTGCCTGTCTTGGCAATCCGTTGAATGCGGTGTTGTGGCTGGCCCGCACCATGGCCCGCGTAGGTCGCCCCTTAAAGGCTGGCGACACGGTCATGTCCGGTGCGTTGGGCCCCATGTGTCCGGTTGTTTGGGGTGATGTGGTCGAAGCCCGGATCGAAGGTCTGGGATCGGTGCGTGCCGCGTTCGCCGCTTAATAAGAATTCTTGGAATAAGGCGGATTTCGATCCGCTCCATAAGGGAGTGTTTGATGTCTAAGGTTAAGGTGGCAATTGTCGGGTCCGGCAATATCGGGACTGATCTGATGATCAAAATCCTGCGGGCTTCCGACACATTGGAAATGAGCGTGATGGTCGGTATCGACCCTGCCTCGGATGGCCTTGCCCGCGCGAAGCGGATGGGTGTGGCCGTGACCGACAAGGGGATGGACGGCCTGGTTGCCATGCCCGAATGGAACGATATTAAGATCGTTTTCGATGCCACATCCGCTTACGCCCACAAGGCGCACAACGATG
>CAIYCT010000437.1 GCA_903924765.1 uncultured Rhodospirillaceae bacterium
GTACCCGTTCACCTCCCCGATTTGATCAAGCAGCAGCCGGGACTGGGTTGTGGGTGAGGCCGGCACGGGCGCGGGCCAGTGTATCAGCGATGTAGGACCAGGGATCGATATGACGGCGACGGCACGTTTCGACCACGGACAGGGAGGCGGCGTAGGCGGCGCTGCCCTCTTCGTTGCGTGTGCCGAAACTCAATCGACGGGCGATGACGGCGATGCGCAGGGCTCGCTCGGCCTCGTTATTGGTGGGCGGGAGCATGGGGTTGGTTACGAAGGCGACGATGGCGTCCCAGTCGTTGAGTATCTCCCGTGCGAGCGCCCGGATTTTCTCAGTTTCATGGTCGCGGTGGAGCTTGCATGCGCGTTTGAGCCGGGCCTGCATCGGGTTGAGGATGGTGTGGCCCTGGTCCTCGGCCACGCCGTGGATCAATCCCCGCAACTCTCGAACCAACCACTCGCCAAACTGGACCCCATCTGGCGAAAGCCCCCCCGCAAGGGCCAGCCCTTTGCGGATGAGGTGGGCGACGCATCTTTGACGCTTCTCGTAGTCCCGATAGGCACCGTAGCCGTCGGAGATCAGCCAGCCGACAATGGCGTCACCGAGCAGGTCGCGGATTTCCTCGTGGCGGCGACTGCCGATGTGGAAGACGGCGGTGGTCTTGGTCAGAACCACCCACAGCCAGCGGAAAGCGCCACGCTCGTACCAGGGCGTCTCGTCGGCATGGATCAGGCCAGCGGCCCGCACCTCTTCGAGCAAGTCTTCAGCGACCGGCTCGCAGGCGACGCCGACCTCGCGGATGCAGCGGTCTATCGAACCGACCGACAACGGCACGCCCATCCACGTCAGGAGAAACTCGTGGATTTTCCGGCGCGACTGGTGATGGCGCGTGTGCAGAGCGGCGATAAAAGCGGCCAGCGATGGAGCAACCATGCAGCGCTCGGTCAGGTGCAGTTGCCGCTTGCGCCCGTCCAGGAACGACAGGACGCCGACGGCGGGGCGTGCCTCGGTTTCATGGCCGCAGGTGCAGGCTACCACCTGATAGCGGTGCTCGACGCAGGCGATCCGGATGCCACCCGGCGTGCGTTCCAGTTCCAGCACCGGGAAGGCGGCGCCGGTTCTCACCTCACGGTCCCACAGCTCCAGCGGCTGCCCGCAACCGGCACAGATGGTCGGCCAGATGTGCTCCGAGCGCTCCGACTTCAGCGGCTCGCCACGCCACTTGCCCTTCGCCCCAGGTTGTTTGCCTGGCTTGCGCCCGGTCGGCTGAGCAACCTTCCTGGTAGGAGCCGGCAGCGGGGCATTCCCGCCTCCACCGACAACCGCGCCTCCAGAACCCCCAGTGCCAAACGGCGGGTCCGACGACGGAGGGCGCGAGCTGTTGGTCGAGTTCATTGCCAAGCGCTCGGATTGTTCAACAGCCATCCGATGAAGACGGCAAGTCAGCTCGATGAGCTGATCATGGTCCAGCGCCTCAAAGACGGCGCGGTTCATGTGGGTGAGATCAAGCGGACCCTTGATTTTCATGTCCCAAGGGAATCTCAACACCGCCGGTTTGCCAACCGAAAAATCCCTTGGGCATCAAGGCCGAGTCAATCCGTCGCACCCGCTGAAACCGGGGGTGTACGGTTACCTTTTTTATGTGGCATTCTTCGTTTGCCTGCCTGTTGCACTTGCAAGCTTAGTGTAATTAACATAAATAGTGGAGTTGTGATGATGATAAACCACCCTTATATTCTAATTGTCGATGATTGCGATATATCTGCGGCACTAATTGAATCGGCACTGAAGGACATGTTTGCAACTCATCGCGTTTGCGATGGGAGAGCGGCCCTTGATTACATCAACGCTAATCATATACCAACGATACTTATACTTGATATAACAATGCCAGGAATGTCGGGTATAGAGGTTTGCAAGGAAATTAAAGACTCGCAAATAACTAAAGATATTCCAGTTATTTTTGTAACTTCGTCTGCAGACGCAAATAGCGAGGCGCTTGGACTTGACCTTGGGGCTGTTGACTATATCATTAAGCCATTTAGATTTTCTGTTTTTCAATCGCGCATTAGACGCTACCTTAATATTATTAATACCAAAAGCAGCAAAGACAAAAGTGTCAGTGATTGGACTGAAGGGCTTGTCCTCACCAACAATTTATTAATACGTGCTCTTCACGATCTTACAAAAATTCACGACCTGGAATCCGCTGCTTTGGCGAAGGCGGAACTGGCAGCAAATTGGTTCGCCGACCAGCTAAGGCAATCATTGGAAGCCGCTGCTTTGGTGCTGAAGGAACAGACGGCAAGGGACCTCGCAGATCATGTAAGACAAACCTTGGAAGCCGCAGCTTTGTCGGCGGCGAAACTGGCATCAAGTGATCTCACCGACCAGCTAAGGCAATCATTGGAAGCCGCCGCTATGGTGCTGGAGAAACAGACGGCAAAGGACCTCGCCGATCAGGTGAGACAAACTTTCGAGACCGCTGCTTTGGTGAAGGCTGAACTGGCGGCAAATGAGCTAGCCGACCAGCTAAGGCAAGCATTAGAAGCATCCGCTGTGATGTTGAATAATCAGAAGGTAAAGGATATCGCCGATGAGGTAAAAACAACCCTGCAAGCCGCTGCTTTGACGGCGGCGAAACTGGCATCAAGTCATCTCACGGACCAGCTAAGGCAATCATTGGAAGCCACCTCTTTGGTGCTGAGGGAACAGACGGCAAAGGACCTCGCCGATCAGGTGAGACACACCCTGGAAGCCGCCGCGTTAGCGAAGGCCGAACTGGCGGCAAATGATCTCTCCTGGCTGCTAAGCCAAGCAATTGATACCGCATCTTTGGTGGCGAATAAGCAGATGGCAAAGGACATTGCCGAACTGGCGTCTCGTTCCATTGAAGTAGCCGAGATGACGGTTTCGGAACATGCAGCAAAGGCTATCGCTGACAAGATCAACTTCATCAGTTTTGTTACCGATAATGTTCCAGCGTCGATCAGCTATTGGAATAACGAGCAACGGTGTCTTTTCGCTAACCGTACAAGCCATGAATGGCACTCCAAAACTGATGGTCAGATTGTCGGGCTAACCACCCAGGACTTGCTGGGTGATAAGCTGTCCCGTGAGATTGAGCCTTTCATTAGGAGCGCAATTGAGGGAACGAGGCAAAATTTTGAACGAGCCATGTTTAGGCCCGATGGCACGGTAAGACAAACACTCTTTCATTTCATTCCCGATATTTCCCCCGACGATGTGGTACAAGGCTACGTTGAGGTAATTTTCGACATGACAGAGACCAAGCTAATGAATGCCGAACTGGAAAAAGCGGCCAATGTACTGCGAGAATTAGCACAAACTGATCCGCTAACGGGATTGTCAAACCGACGGATGCTCGACAAGACGATCGAGGCTGAATTCCAACGCTACAAGAGATTTGGTTCTACCACTGCTGTGCTAATGATTGACATCGACCACTTCAAACGGGTGAATGACACATGGGGGCATATGGCTGGTGATCGTGCTTTGGTCGCGTTGGCGCACACCATTCAGACTACTCTTCGAGCCACGGATTTGGCAACGAGATACGGTGGCGAGGAATTCGTGGTGCTCCTGGTTGCAACCGGCGCTGATGGCGCGACCGCAATGGCCGAGCGCATCCGATATGCGGTCACCCAGATCGCAGTACCCGTCGCTTCCGGCGAGTTTGGGTTCACCATCAGCATTGGGGTGGCCTCATTCAATGATAAAGATAAGGACTGGTCAGAGGTCATTAGCCGCGCGGACCATAGACTGTATCTTGCGAAAGAGTGTGGTCGCAACAAGGTGGTGGCCGATGACGGCTCAACTGGTGGCCCAGAACATGCTCAAAGCGTCCAGAAGGGTCATCCAGGGTGATAGCCATCTGGGCTATCAGCGTAGCCCCATTGACACAGGAGTGAATTGCCGAGCAAGGCAGGGCCAACACCAACCACCGTCACCCTTCATCACGCGGTCCGTCACCGTTCTGAACCCTCCCGACCGATCACCACCTTGACAGCACAATAATAGCGGATATTATCTCAATAACGCTCGCATTTATCAGATGCTATGGATTCAAGAGATCCAAGCATATCGACCGGTAATTTGTGTCAAAATGCGAACAAAACACGACCATTCGAAGAACATTCACGAACCGACACATACTGGACACGCGCCCAAAAACTGCCCGCTAACCCATTGTTATCCAGTTTTATTTTTATGCATCGTCCTAACTTTTAATCAAGTGGCCCTGGGTTCGAATCCCAGCGGGATCACCACTTTTACCAAACAAAATCATCAAGTTAGCAGCACAACCCGTCACTACGGGCAATGCTGCTTTTGCGTGTGCGCAGAAACTAACCCCTTGATCCTCAACGATTTTGGTGTTATTCCACATTCTCTCCACGCTATCGGAAGTAAGCGATCCGACACATAATGGACACGCGGGGTTCGCAAAATGGGCTCCCATATCGATAAAGAGCGGAAAATCTGTGATGGACGTGTCACGCTCTATCAGCGGACAGATGTCCAAAAGGCTACTTGGCATTGTCGAATAGCGTTTCCAAAACAGCCGCACATCCGCCAATCGCTTCTGACCACCAATGAAAAAGAAGCGGAACGGATGGCGGAGAAACTATACCGCGATCTGCTCTACCGCTACGAAAGAGGTCTCCCGCTACAGCGGGTGAAGTTCGAGGAAGTTGCGGCGGCATATTTCGTCCACCTCGAAGATGAGGTCAGCCGTGGTATCACCAAGCCCGAGCGCCTGACCACCAACCGCATTATGAGCCGGTATTGCCTGGAATATTTCAAAGGTCGTCCAATCGATACCATCACAAGCGCCGACATCAATAAGTTTAGAGATTGGCGTCGAAAATATTGGACTACTGGCCCCGGCAGTAAGGTCGAACAATATACCTACCAACGAGCCGGAAAGACGGTCGTATCCAAAAAGCCGCCAGCCCGAGAACCGGCGATCAGCACCAGCAACAGCGAGAATGTATTGTTGCGTGCCGTGTTCAACTATGCTGCGGTCAATGACTGGATTACCAAAGCCCAAATTCCGGTCATCGATCTGAAAATTCCGGCAGCCAAGAAATCCAGAGACGCACACCGTCGTCCTGGATTGGATCGTCCGCAGGTCAAAAGGCTGTTGGCAATCGCTGAAAAACGGATGAACGAAGCGGCAGATGATCGTCTCCATCACCAACGGGTTATGCTCTA
>CAIYCT010000438.1 GCA_903924765.1 uncultured Rhodospirillaceae bacterium
CAGACTGATAGCGGGCTGTCCGTTGAAACCAAGTGCGCTTTTGCCAGGAACGGCAACTTTTGGATACACAGCCACGCAGAAATTAGCTACGATGCCATCAAATTCGGACAGATAGGCCGTTCATATGGGAAATGTCGATTACAAGGTCCGAAATTGGGCAAATCCCTTAGCTCGGCATAATCCCATGGCGTCCCAGGATCGAATCGCTCAGCACCGGATAGAGGTCGCGGGCGTTAAACAATTGATAATGCCACCACTCATTGCGGAAGAAATCCCAGCCAGCGGTGGTCATGATCCCCATCAACAGATGGCGGTTAGCTTGAGCATCGGCGCCGATGTCCTGATTGCCGTGATGGGACATAGGAGTAAAAGCGTCGAACGCCGTGCCCATGTCCAAGGCTTGACCGGTGGCACTGTCGATCAAAGTCAGATCCACCGCCGCGCCCATGGAATGAGGCGATCCCCGACGCGGGTCGGCCAGGAAATGCGGATCGGGAGTATGGTTCCACAGTGTCCATTGGGCTTCGCTGGGACGAAAGGCGTCCAAAACCAACAACGTCAGCCCCAAAGGCTTGGCCAATTGGGCCGCGCGCATCAGCAGACGGGCCGCGTCATGATGCAGCCACGCGCCCGCATCGGACCGATAGACCGGCTTGCCGGTGAAGTTGTCGGCGGTGGCATAAGCCAAGGCGACATCCACGCCATGGCTTTGCGGAGTAATGGGTTCCAACGGTGTTGTCATGATAACCTTGTACAAGACGATATTCTGATGAGTATAACCGGCTGATGAAAGCCTTTCCTAAACGAATTTTAGCCCTGGACGCCGCCACCTCTGCCTGTTCGGCGGCGCTATGGCGCGAGGGACGCATTGTCGCCTGCCGCTTCCAAGTGATGACGCGCGGCCAGTCCGAGGCCTTGCTGCCCATGGTCGCCCAGGTTTTGGCCGAAGCGGAGGAGGACAAACCCGATTTGATCGCCGTGACCGTTGGACCCGGAGCCTTCACCGGGATTCGCATCGGTCTGGCCGCCGCCCGTGGTTTGGGATTGGCATGGTCGGTTCCGGTCATGGGCATCGCCACCACCCACGCTTTGGCCGCCAGCTTGACCCCGATCGCGCGGCAAGGCCGCCGCATTGTCGTCAGCCTGGATTCCAAGCGCGAGGATCGTTGGGTGCAGGTGTTCGATCAGAACTTGATCCCGCTGACGCCGCCCCACTCCCTGATGCCCGACGAAATTTTGGCTTTGGCCACCGACCAGGATATTGTGCTGGACGATGACAACCTGCACACCGACGCAGCTATTGTCGCCCAATTGGCGGCTGACGCTTGGCTGGCCGAGACCGGATTGCCGCCGCAGCCGCTTTACCTGCGCCCCGCCGACGTAACCCTGCCGACCCGGTCATGAGCATCGAGCTTATTCCCACCGCGCAAATCCACAGCGCTTTATTGTCCGGCATGCACACAATTTGCTTTGCCGAACCGTGGAGCCAAGAGGCTTTCAGCCAATCGCTGGGCCAACTCGACACAGCTGGCGTGATCGCCGTGGCGGGCGACTCGCTTATTCCCAGCCTTAAAGACAGCGGTCCTGCCGGAATGGTGCTGTGGCGCATTGTGGCTGACGAAGCCGAAATCCTGACCATCGCGGTTTTGCCGCCTTGGCGCCGAACCGGTTTGGGTCACGCGCTGCTCAAGGCGGCTATGGATGTTTTCACCCAGGCGGAAGTGTCGGTAGTGTTTCTGGAAGTGGCGGCCAACAATGAGGCGGCTCAAGCTCTGTACCGCAAAAACGGCTTTGTCCAAGTGGGGTTGCGCAAAAACTATTACAGCGCTGGCGATGCCTTGGTGATGCGCAAGGACCTTGTCCCTTAATCCTCACTCTCCAGCGACGCCACATAGCGCAAACCGTCCAGCGCGGTCATAAACCAATCTTCGCGGGCCTCGTCCTGGGCATAGACCACCCAGGCGGGATGGCGGAAATCGGGCGCGCCCGCCACTTGATGCAGACGCCCTGCCGCCAAATAGCTGCGGATCACTCGCATGGGGAAATAGCCGGTGCCGCCGTAGGCCAAAATGTGCTGCAAGCCCAACGCGCCCAAGCCGACTGAAATAGCCGGGGCCTTTTGATCGGGAAAGGACTGGCTGTGCATCTGTTTGAAATCCGCGCCCCAATCCACATAGACGTAATCCTGATCCCATTCGGTGATGGCGCGTTTGACTGTGGACACCATCACCAAGCGTTCTTCCAACAGCTTCTCGAACACCAGCCCCGGCCTGGGACTGGGCGCGTACATCACCCCGATATCCAACAACCCTTCGGCCAGATTGCGCATCAAACCGTTGGAGGGACCGACTTCCGCATGAACCGCCACCTCGGGCAAGGCCGAGCGCATCCACGGAATCCATTGCACCAGCAAGCGATCCCACAAGGCGAAATGACCGCCCACGGTCAACACCGCTGACAGACCAGGTGGCAAGGCAATTTCCTGCCGGGCTTGTTCCCACACCCGCACCAGCATTGTGGCGTAACGGCGAAAGCGGATTCCCGCCGCAGTCAGACCGGTGCCTGTCCGCGTACGGACGAACAACGGCCTGCCGATTTCATCTTCCAGCGCCTTGACGCGCATGCTGACGGTGGATTGGGTGATGGACAGCCGTTCGGCGGCCTTGTTGAAATTTCCGGTCTCAACAACTTCCAAAAATGTGCGCGCCAGATCAATATTCATAACGAATCATTCTAGGCTATTTGCCTATCATGGTGTCAATTTCTTCTTGATCCATGGTTTGACTGGAGCCGTGGATAATGGCTGAGGCGTGGTCCATCAGCACCTGCGCAGCCCGTGAAACGCTGGTGCTGATATGGCGCAGGATTTCCAGATCGGTCCCGGCATTAATCTCGCCCTCCAGGCGCTCGGTGCTGGACAGGATCAATTCATTGATTTGGCGGATGGTTTCCTCGAAGGGGATGCGGAAGCGCGACGGCACCTTGCCATAGGCCTCCACCGCCAACTCGCGATCGGAAAAAGTCGATTGACGAAAATGGTCCGCGTATAGAGCGCGGTTGCCATGCCCGACAGTCTTCGATCAGTTCCGGCATGTCGGGGATCATGTCGAACAACATCACGACTTCGTTGAAGTGATTCAAATAGTCAGTGGCGAGCAATGTTTGCTCGTCAATGTTCGTACCCTTCACCTTCGGTCGAAAGGCTTCGAACTCCGCTTCTTCATCCTCTTGTATGGTCGTCAAAGCGCTAATCTGCCCCATTTAGATCCAACCCGATTCGCCCGAGAAAGATACGCCCGATAACTTACAAATGTGCGTATTTCACGGGGTCATGCTATCACAGCCCTGAATACTAAGTATGCACTGCAAAAAGTATAGTTGTTCTTAGAGTCCGTCCGCGAAGTTATCTAGGAATTTCTGTGCCTTGCGATTCTGCGCAGCATGAGGCGGATCA
>CAIYCT010000439.1 GCA_903924765.1 uncultured Rhodospirillaceae bacterium
ATCACCCGGCACCAAGCCTGAAATGGACGACATTACCAAGCACTTTAGCTGACCACAGCTGCGCCGGGTTAAACCGCGAAAGTGCTTTCCAGAATCTCTTCATCCTGATGGACGAAACGGATCAGGATATGGCGGGCATGGGCATGGGCCTGAGCGATCAGCGTTTCCAGCTCGCCTGACAGCGCCTCGCACTCATGCACGGTGAATTCACCCGAAACCGACAATTGCAGGTCAATCTCGCACACTTCGCCGATCCAGCGACCGCGCAACGCCAAAATCTCGATTTCGGGATGGGCGGCCTTCAGCACGTGACGGATGCTGTTCATTTGATGGGACGAAACATTACTGTCCATCAATCCCCGCACACTGTCCTTGGTGATGTAAAAGCCGATCCGCATCACCAAAAGCGAGACGAATAAGGCGGCAAAATGGTCGGCCGAAGTCAGGCCCAGAATGGACAGGACGATACCCGCCAGCACCGCCAAAGACGAATAGGCATCGCCACGATTATCCGCCGCAGCGGCCATGATTGCGGGGCTGTGGGTATGCTGGGCGACGCAACACAAATACCGGTGCATCAGCTCGGCGGTCACAGCGGAAATCATGGCCGCAAAGACCGCCCAAATTTCCGGCGTCTGCAAATGCCCCATATTGAGATGGTTGATATTGTGCCACAGCATCAGCATGGCCCCGGTCAGCAAACTGAGGCCGATCAAGCAGGCCGACAAAAACTGCGCCTTGCCGTAACCATAGGGAAAGCGCGGAGTGGGCTGGCGACTGGAAATCTTGACGCTGGCCAGATTGATCCCCTTGGTCAAAAAGTCCCCAAAGGAATGAAGCGAGTGCGCCTGCAAAGCGACACTGCCGCTTAAGGTCCCCAGGGTCAATTTGAACAGAGCCAGAACCAAGGCCATACCCAGATCAAGCACGACGGCGCGGTCACGACATTGCAAACAGTCCATCGCGTCCTCTAAATTTAGTTGGATTTGGTCGCAGGGGCCGGATAGTACTGCATCTCGACGGCACAGGAAAGACGCATCTCATCGGAATTGTTATACCGTCTCATTACCATCCAGGGCCGAGAATGCGGCACAGATGACGGAAAGACGCGGGGCCAGCTCGTCCGCCAACGCCAACAAGCTTTCCGTGTCGTCACCGGCTTTGACCGCGTCCTCCAGCTTCGATGCCAAGGGGACAATACCCACGATTCCCAATTGTCCGGACGTCCCCTTCAACGAGTGAGCCAACCGCAGGGCTTCTTCACGTTTACCGCTTTCCAGGCTGGCCTGAAACTGGGGAACCACGTCGGCGAAATTGGCCGCATATCCTTTGAAATAACCGATGAAACGAAGGGGTTTCGACTTGACCATGGGGATTTTGCCAAGATCGATATCACTGATGTTTCCAAGGCAAAGCTGAATGCGCGCGAATGGATCCTCCGCACTTTCGGGCAGCACGTTGCCCACCGCCGGAGCCGGAGGACCTGAAGCTGCAGGCATGGGCTGCGTTTCCAGCCATTTGACCATGGTCGCAAACAGCAATTCCGGCACAATCGGTTTGGACAAGAAATCATCCATTCCGGCATCGAAGCACGCCTTACGGTCATCCTGGAAGGCGTTGGCGGTCAAAGCGACAATCGGCGTTTTGGCATTCAAGGGAATGGACCGGATGATTTCGGTGGCTTTCATGCCGTCCATGACCGGCATCTGCATGTCCATAAAGATCAAATGGTAGTGAGTCTGCCGGGCCATGGTCACAGCCACTTCGCCATTTTCAGCGAAATCCGGCTTAATCCCCACTTCTTCCATCATATCCATAATAATCTCTCGGTTGATGGCCACATCCTCCATCACCATGAGCTTGGCTTGCGCGTAATTCCGCGACAGAATCAACGGGGCATTTTCGGGGGGCTTCGTTTCCGGCCGCGCTTTAGCCCTCAAATCCAAGGCGGGCTCTACCATCGCGGTAAACCAGAAGCTGCTGCCCTTGCCGAGGGTGCTGTCAACACCAACACTCCCCCCCATCAATTCTGCTAAATTCTTGTTCAGGGCCAGTCCCAGTCCGGTCCCGCCGAACTGCCGCGTCGTGGATTTATCGGCTTGCTCGAATGGAAGGAACAGCCTGTCCAGCGCATCCCGGCCAATGCCGATCCCGGTATCTTCGACCGTAAAGCGGATCAGATAGCCTGCAGAAGTTCGGCTTTCCAAGGTGATGCGAAAGGTCACCGAGCCTTTGTTGGTAAACTTGACTGCATTTCCGGCATAATTGAGCAGGCATTGACTGATCCGCAAAGCATCTCCGCACAGCAGATCCGGAATCTCGGAAGAAATATCCATTACCAGCTCCGGCCCCTGAGCTTCGGCTTTGTCCTTGACCTGGCCTTCGACCTCGGACAGCAATTGCTTCAGGCTGAAGTTCTCCTGATTCCGTATCATTTTTCCGGCTTCGATCTTCGACATATCCAGGATGTCATTGATGATGCGCAGCAAGTGATTGGAAGACAGGGCGATCTTATTCAAGCGGCTCACAACCTTGGGGTCTTTGACGTCCCTCAGCAAACCACGGGTAAAGCCGATAATGGCGTTCATCGGCGTCCGAATTTCGTGGCTCATGGTCGCCAGGAATTCACTTTTGGAACGGGACGCCTTATTTGCCGTGTCCAAGGCCGCCGTCAGGGCTGCCTGCGTGGTTACCTGGTCGGTGATGTCTTCCTGAAGGGACAGATAATTAGTCAGATCGCCTAATTCGTTTTTAATCGGCCAAATGGTGGCCGACATGATAAACTCGGTTCCATCCGCGCGATGATTGTAAAATTGCCCGCGCCAAGGGCGTCCGGAATCCAGGCACTGACGCAAATCATCATAGGTCTCTCGCGGGGTTTTCCCTGATCGCAACAGTTCAGAGGGTTTGCGTCCCAAAGCCTGCTCGGCGGTAAATCCGGTCAGCCGGATAAAGGCACCGTTCACATTGGTGACACGTTGATATAAATCGGTAATTACCACCATGTTGGGCGATTGCTCGATCGCCAAAGTCAACAGCGAAATGCGGCGTTGTTGGTGTTCAAATTTTCGTTCGTACCTATTGATCACACCATGCAGGAACATGATCATAATACTTCCCAGCCCGCCAATCGTCAAAAACTGGGTGAACTGTTTCACACGGTTGATGCGCAATTGATCCAGCTCGGGCAGTTCCGTATAGGCCAACAGGGTCGTGCCATCCTGCGTCTGGTCTTTCCACCCCATAATTGCCGGAACGCGGCTATTGTTAAAGTAAACAAGATCCGGGTGCTTGGCGACCTTCGCCGACACAACAGGAATTCCCGTAAGACTGTCCGTGGCGTACTCTCTCTGCAGCTCGGCGGCACTCATATGCAGCGCCCGGCCCCCCGCCGCCACCTTGAACATCAGTTCGGGGGCTTTGCTGATGATCACCACGCCATTGGGATCGGTGACCATCACCCCGTCCTGCAACAGGAATTCCGTGTGTTGAGGGCGGTTTCTTTTCAAGGCAATCACGCCGATAATTTGGTTTCCAACCTTGATGGGGGCAGAGTAAAACAGTCCGGGAACTTTGGTCCGACGACCGACCGCCACTTGCCGACCAATCCCACCGTGCATGGCGTCAGTAAAGTATTTTCTGTCGGAATAATCGACACCAACAAAACTATTTGGGCTTTCATAATTACTTGACGCAATGCATATGCCATCTTTATTTAAAATCCAGACAATATCCACATCCATTAAACCAGAAACACCCTCCAGAAACTCCCCCGTCTTCTCATTGTCATTAAAGTTTTTAGCGACCAAGGCCCGACGAAACGTCTGGTCCAATGCCAGAATGCGCAGACTGCTTTCAATCGAAACGAATTTCCCGTTTAAAAGATGAACCGTTTTCTCGATCTTGAGCTGGGTTTGGTTGCTGCCGTCCTGAAGATAGCGCTGCAACGCCACGTTATATTGATGGTCGCAATATTTGTAAGACAAAAATACAATCATTGCCTCGATAAAAATAAATACAATCAGCAACTTACTGTGAATGAACCCGTGCTTCCAATGGAATGTGATCGCCGCCAATTTATAAATTCCCCACGAACGAAATCAAAACGACCTTGACTTGGTCAGCTTATTTGTAAGAGCGTCCTGCGAAGCAACCCCCGGCACATTTTGAGGCTGGCATTTCTCCGGCTTCGCGGCTACCGCATCATCCTGTCGCCGCAGCCCCCCGATGTAAGGAGCCAGCGCCTTGCGCCGTCGGCATGGCCCAATATACGTTTGGCATCGCACAAACGGTCGGACCGTATGGAACGCCAAGTCCATTTTTTTGTCAGGACACCCGAAGAAAATGGACGGGTCATTAGTTCATTGATCCCGGCATCCCGAGCGCTTCTGACGATCTCTGGCGTAATTTCAGACGTATAACCGACGATCGGAATCTGATTGTCGACCCCCTTGCCGCGACGGATTTGCGCTGTCAACTCCACCCCACCCATGACCGGCATAATAAGTTCAGTGACAACAATATGGAACAACGTGTGGGCATACATGGAAAAGGCCTGGGCGCCGTCCTTGGCCTCTTCAACCTCTGCCACCCCCAATTGCCGAAGCATTTGCCGCAAGACACGGCGCATGAACATATCTCGGTCCACAATCAGACAATGGTATTTCTGAAAATCTTTCTTATGCATCCCTAACGCCCAATCGATTTTCAACGACCGGGGCTAAAAGGCCGCCCCGCAACTATCCATAAGATATAATGTAATTAGGTAAAAGACCACAAAAAGAAACACCCTTAAAACCGCCCCGTGCGCTGTGCTGTCCGGGCTATGGCAAATGATTTGACAATGGGTGCGTTAAGCCGTAAATGATAATCATTCGCAGTTACGGAGGCGTTTTATGCAAGAAGATCGTCGCTTCGCCATTACATCATCGGATTTTGACCTTCATTCCACAACGGTCGGGGTTGGCACGGGGGCCTTTGGTGCCTGCGCAGCGGGCGCGGCAAAGGCCGGTGTGTCCATGGGTGCCAGCAAATTGGCCATCACCGGATTGGCTTTGGCATCGGTTGTGGCCTCTCCGCTGACTGCTGGCTTGACCATTGGCATTTTGGCTGGAATCATGCATGCTTCGAATGCCTGCCGGAATCGCGGTCGCTTGCCTCACTGAAAATGCGGAATCGGCGACGGATCCATTCATAAGTTAGGGAAGCAACCTTCGTGTTATCGGATTCTGTATGGGACATAACCGCCGTCGTGGCGGTGGGTGTGGTGGTTGGCGCATTGGCTGCTCGCCATTTTATTCGCCTGTTCCGCCGCGATGGAGGGGGTCCCTGCGGCGGCGGATGTTGCGCGCACGAGATGCCGCCCGCGTCTCATGACATCGTTTCCCCTCCTCCTGCCTCAACGTGCGAACAAGCTTGCTCGTGCAAGCCCGGAGCGGTCTGATGGGATGCTGCGAGAATAAAAGCTGTGAATTGACGGCCATGCGCGTCAATCACAGCCGCGTCCTGAAGATCGTCCTGTTGATCAATGCCCTGATGTTTGTCGTGGAAGGGGCCGCCGGAATAGCCGCCCATTCCACCTCTTTGCTGGCCGATGCCCTGGACATGCTGGGCGACGCGTTGGTTTATGGGTTCAGCCTCTACGTCCTGGAAAAATCCGTTCGCTGGCAAGCCGGGGCCGCTTTGGTCAAAGGCGGTTTCATGGTGATCTTCGGTGTGGGTGTGCTGATCGAGGCTATGGACAAGGCCGTGCACCCCGTGATGCCCAGCGTCGAAACTATGGGGCTTGTCGGCAGCCTGGCTTTGGCCGCCAATCTCGTCTGCTTTTTCCTACTTTACCGCCATCGTGGTGACAATCTAAACATGAGTTCCACATGGCTCTGCTCGCGTAACGACCTGATTGCCAATGTGGGCGTTTTGCTGGCGGCAGGTTGCAGTTATGCCCTGTCGACCCGGTGGCCCGATATCGCGGTGGGCGGCGTGATTGCCGCATTGTTTTTATGGTCGTCCATTGGCGTGTTGGCCGCATCGGGGCGTGCCCTCAAGGAGCGGCCTGTCGCACTCCCCTAAAAATATCGGGTTTCGGGGTGCGAGGAAAGCAGTCGAAAAGATCAATGACAAGTAGGCTTTGACATTGTCAGCCCGTCAAAATACAATAAGGGTTAACTAGTAATACTTAAATGTGGTCATAAGTTGCCTGCACAATTAAAAGATTTATCGACCTATGCCTGGAGAGCTGAACTGTCCGTTGGCAACGACGTGATCGACGGCGACCACAAGGTGTTCTTCAACCTTGCCGAAATGTTCCAGAATGCGTCGCATGACGAGGAAAACAAGATCGTCATCGAATCGGTCATGAGTACGTTGACAGAATATGTTGCAGGCCACTTCAAACGGGAAGAGCTGGCAATGTTGTCGGCGGAATACCCCGGCCTTGAAGCGCATATGCGCGAACACGCGCGCTTTACCGAAACACTGCACCAGCTTATGCAAAGTTATTACGCCGGTTCCCAGGGCGCCACTGAAAAGTTGGGATACACCCTCTCCCAATGGTTAACTCACCACATTGAACACATCGACCATAAGTATAAGGACTGGATTAAGGAAAAGGATGTTGACCCCAGACCGCTGTACGAAGTTGCCGGATGCCTAAAGCAGGATGATATTGACGAGATTTGGTAACGGCATAGAACGGGATCAGCCGCCCATACGGCGCGTGCCGCCTCATTTCATGGTGCGTAAAAATGTTTATTTAAAATATGCAGAAATTGTACTAACCTTACTTAAAGGGAATTGTACGGGGCTGTGATATACTTACGCACAGCACCAAATAAGGGGTAGGAATCTTGGGTGACGTTGACCAAACGTTATGTCGCAACGACTTTGAATGGTCAAAGGCCGTCGAAACCGGCCATGACCAAATAGATTCCGAACACATGAAACTATTCGACCTCCTGTCTACACTTAACAAAATCGTGAATGGCAGCGTCAATGACAGCATTACATCTGTCATCGGCGAACTGAAACTGTATACAGTCAACCATTTTAGAAGTGAAGAACTTCTAATGGAAAGCATAAAATATGAAGACATACACATACACAAAAAATCACATGCCTGGTTCATTCAAAAACTTGAACAGATAAGTTCCGACAAAAACATGGATGTTGGCACGGCAAAAAACTGCCTTGAATTGATTTATGATTGGCTATTTAGCCATATCTGCTCTTTTGACATCGCATTTGTTTCAAAACTGCATGGGGGTGACAACACCTTTTCAACCCATTGGACGGAACAAACCACAAAAATCATTGATCAAGCCCTGTTGGTCGCCAACACCACATCGAAGTATTCGATCAAGTTAAACTCAACTCACGATCCCGAGCTTAGAAAAAGTCTGCTTACGAATATCAATGAGATGTCAGAAAGAATTGTGAATCTGGTCACACTGATCTCGCATAAAAGTGGTATTGAGAATTGCAGTAAGCAGGATATCCAGCGAATTAAAACCTTAAAACTTGCCGTCTCACTTTCAGCCCTAAACCTTATGCTGCGCACTGCCAAAAATATTATGGATTATGGCGAGGGCATCATTAAGAACATGTCCGGTGTCCCCATTGGCTGTGGCTCTCGGCTCAGAAAATGGCTGAATGAAATTGCTTCCATCTCTGACCTGATCGGGACTGACAGCTTTATCAGCGAAGGTGACATCGAATTGGTGATCAATGCTTACGGCATTGCCAACAAGGTTTTTTTGATTGAAAACGACAGCCTGAAATTAACCTCCTATGACCGTGGCCGCGAAGAGTTAAAGACCCGTTATGAATTGCCCCAAAGCGTCATGCGGCTGCAGCGCGGGGATTCCGTGAATGCTCTCTGACGGCCGGATGGTTTGATGTCCGATGCCTTTTGTCGATCAAGAAATCGGTGCCTTGAACACAAAGAACACCCCGGCACAGATCAGCGCAAAACCGATGGCGTGATTGATATTCAGCGGTTCGTCCAGATAGAAGGCCGAGAACCAGGCGAAGACCACCAGGGTGA
>CAIYCT010000440.1 GCA_903924765.1 uncultured Rhodospirillaceae bacterium
ACTTGCGAAGCAAATATGTTGTTCAATGGGAAAAATTCTCTCGTCCAAGCCCTGCAAGTTATGGCGAATTTCGTTCTCTAACAAGCAAGGTCACGTAAAGTCAAAAGCGTGCCAACATCGTTCCTCAGAAACCAACCACATAGGGAAGCCGGTTGAAGCCTGAAAACAGCCCTAAATACCCTCAAAAACTGGCTTCAGCGTAAAAAACAAGCCGAATTCTCGCCAATCTTTAACCCCAAACCAGGCGTTCTCAGTATGAGGGCGCCTTTTCTTGTAAGCTGTCCCTTTTCTCAGGCTGGGACAGCCACCAATTGATAGCCGAGTTTCGCGGCCCTCTTTTTCATGTACTTGATCTGCTGTTCTTCATATTGCTTCTGGTATTCGTTCACACTCAATGGGTCGTACTCAACCTTGTACTTCAGCATCCGATAGACCACTCGTGCAATGGCATGGGCGGTGGCCACCGTCGCCTGAGCTGGTCCAAGTCTGGCTCTCAAGCGTCGATACATAACTCCAAAAGCACACTCGGCTTGTTTCACCGACTGAGCAGCCATCCGAAACGCCTGTCCCGCGCGGTTCTTCGTTTTCAGAGTGGTGTTCTTCAAAACCTTATTGCCAGAAACCTCGTGCTTAGGTGCCACCCCCAGCCAGGCACAAAAATGCTTCTCGGTTGGAAACTTACTCATGTCTGTCCCGCATTCCAAGATAACTGTCTGCGCCAGTGAAACTCCCATCCCATCCACCAGGCTGATGTCCACTCCGCTAACCCGCTTCAGGTGCCCACGGATTTTCTCGGTCTCATGGTGCTTATTTTTGCTGTGCGAACCGCGTTTCCGCGCCGAAAGTGGCTGAAGTTCACCCCCTTTCCAATTCTGGCGGGTCTCGGCAAACATCCGCTCGATCTCATCGTCACATTCCAAAATTTGCTGTGTATAGAAATCGTACAACGCCACAGCCTGCTTCAAGACAAACAGATGCTCATCCCGCCAGGTTCCCGTCAAAGCCTTGCCGATTTCTTCTTCGCTCTTTTTACAGCCATGTTCGCGCAGCGAAGCTAACATTTGTGGGTCGCGCACTCCAGCCAGAATTGCTCGAATAATCGCTTGCCCTGTCACCCCAGTCACATCAGTCACTGCTTGTGAAAGCTGGATGTTCATCTGAAGCAGAGCCTTCTGCATGTGTAAAATGTGGGGCGAGCGGTGATCAATCAGGCTCTGACGATGTCGCAAGAGCGTCCGCAACGCAATCAGATCGGCTTGTGGGCGAAATGAGCTTTCCAGCAACCCATAGTTGTGCAGGGTTTGGATCCATTGCGCGTCAGTTACATCGCTTTTCCGGCCTGCCACACGCCTCAGGGATCGCGAACTAATCAGCAGACATTCAAAGCCATGTTTTTCCAAAACTTCAAAGAGTGGAATCCAATATACCCCCGTACTTTCCATTGCGACCGTCTTGATTTTGTGTTCCGTTAGCCATTCTGCAATGGCGTTGAGATCGACTGTGTAATTGCCAAAACCTCTAACGAGTTGGGTCGTCTCATTGGTCGCTACACAAACAACGATCTCTGCCGCGCCAATATCCACTCCCGCCGCATGCAGATTGATCTTACTCATCCCATCAAATGGATGTTCTTGCTCAATGCCTTTCGTACGCTTGCTTTTCTGTCTCATTTTTTCTCCTTTCTCGACATGGGCAGGACCCGGTCAATCAAGGTTTTAGCTTCCTCATCGGGGTCTTTCCCCCCTCGCCGCCAGTGGATAAATCAATTTGACCGGCGACCAAGGTGGTCCCTGAGCTTGTCGAAGGGTGCACCGCGGGACTGCTCTTGGATAAGTGTCTCCAATGCGTTGTACGGCCTCCAGACCTGCCTTCCCGGAGTATAATTTATCTACGGCCAACCGCTGGGCGGTTTCTTTCGGGAAAAATGATCGCTCTTTTGCGATCTTGATGTGGTACACCTGACATGCGGCAGGCGTCGTCAATTTCAAACAAAGTTACTTGTGCCACATGCAGGTAACGCAAACCGTTAGCCCTCGCTTCTTAATTTAGAATTCACATAAGACAGATTGAAATCTCTTCAGGCGCAAAAGTG
>CAIYCT010000441.1 GCA_903924765.1 uncultured Rhodospirillaceae bacterium
CCTTCGGAACTGATGAAATTGGCGCTGGTCTTGGCGTTGGCTCGTTACTTCCACGGCCTGACCCTGGATCAGATCGGTCGGCCATTGGTGCTGATTCCGCCCATCGGCTTGGTATTTTTGCCGGTAGGATTGGTGTTGCTCCAGCCGAATTTGGGTACGGCGCTTCTATTGATGTTCACCGCTGCGGCCATCTTCTTTGCGGCGGGGGTGAGGCTTTGGAAATTTGCTTTGGCGATCGGTGGTGGCCTGAGTGCCATTCCTATCGGCTGGGAGTTTCTGCACGACTACCAGAAGCAGCGGGTATTCAACTTTCTTAACCCGGAGCGGGATCCGCTGCGGACGGGTTATAATATTATTCAATCAAAAATTGCTCTTGGTTCAGGAGGGCTGTTCGGCAAAGGGTTTATGCTCGGTTCTCAGAGCCAACTCCAATTCCTGCCGGAAAAACACACTGATTTTATCTTTGTGGTGCTGGCTGAAGAATTCGGGATGATTGGTGGCTTGTTTATACTTTTGCTTTATATGTTAGTGTTCGTCTATGGGATTGTCATTACGTTGAGTTGTCGCAATCAGTTCGGACGCTTGGTTGGAATTGGCCTGACCACCACCTTCTTTCTATATGTTTGCGTTAATGTCTCGATGGTCACCGGCCTTATTCCGGTGGTCGGTATCCCCCTTCCTCTGGTCTCCTACGGTGGCACGGCCATGCTCACTTTGTTGATGGGCTGCGGCCTGCTCTTCAGTGTTTCGGTCCATCGCGAAATCCGTATTCCGCGGAGTGGCTTGTCCGAATTGTAGGCCCGGCGGACTTGACTTGGCGCTTTCCGCCTTGTCTCCATAGTGTGCAACGTAACATACTCGTTCGGCGCCGGGAACTCCTGCCCCTTTGGGCCCGCCGCAAGTCTGCCAGGGACCCAGGAAATGACCAGTGTCAGTGATCTTAAGGCCCGCCTCGTGTTTGTCGGACTCGACCGGACGCCGCCGCAACTCTATCGAGACGCCTGGGCGCTGATTGATGGGGCGCTGGCACCAATCCTCGACGAGTTCTACACCGTATTGCCGGGAATTCCCGCGCTGGGCCCCCTGCTGGACGGACAGGATGTCGCCCGCCTTAAGGCGGCGCAGCGGAGCCATTGGCAGGCACTATTTTCCGGGCGCTTCGATGCCGATTATCTGGCTCGAGCAACCCGGATCGGTGCAATCCACCACCAGATCGGTTTGCCACCGCACTGGTACTTCGCGGCTTATAGTTTTTTCATGCGCCGCCTGGCCATCGTCATCGCGGAAAAGGAACGGCGCAATCCGGCGCGCGCCGGGCAGCTCTATGCACTGATTTCCAGCGCGGTATTTGTCGATCTGGATGTTTCGTTTGCAGCCTATTCAAAGGCCTTGTTTGATCGCGCGAACGGCATGATCTGTGAACTGGCCGACAATTTCGAGCAGACGGTGTTGGGCGCGATCGGTACGGTGACGGATGTTTCCGGCCGGGTCAGTCGAGCCACCGAGGGCATCGACGCCACCATCGATCGCAACGACACCAAAGCCAGCTTGGCTGCCCAGTCTGCCGTTGGGGCCAGCCACACCGTCGAGACGGTGGCGGCCGCCACCGAGGAGTTGACGGCGTCCATCGCCGGTGTGATCAGCCAGATCGGCGAGTCGTCCCAGATCGTTGCGCATGCCCGCGACGCCGCGGAAAAATCCCGCCTGACCATTGCCAATCTGGCCGAATCCACCCAAAAAATTGGCCATGCGCTACGCCTGATCGAGGCCATCGCCCGCCAGACCAACC
>CAIYCT010000442.1 GCA_903924765.1 uncultured Rhodospirillaceae bacterium
CAACCAAAGTCCGAAACCCTTTACCTGGACCAAAGACCCCGACAAAATCATTGCCGCCGTCAGGCGCGGGCACCAAGCGTTAGATTCGATCCACTAGATTGTTTCGATAATATTACAGTCAATTCTCATAAATATTACAGAGAAGAACTTAACTCACAACAAGCGGAATTTTATTCGATTTGGCCCTTCTGACCGTCGTGTTATCCAAGTCTCGAAAGAAAATTCCCCTTGATGGTTTTATATTCCACTCTTAGACAAGGAAACATCCATGACAAAATTTATATCTGTAAATGATAGACAGTATAAGATTCCCGACAGACCAACGGTTATTGTCTGCATTGACGGGTGTGAGCAAGAATATATTAACCTTGCGGTCCAGGCGGGCGTCGCTCCGTTCTTCAAATCCTTACTTGAGAGGGGAACGGTTTTGACGGGATACAGCGTCATTCCATCCTTCACCAATCCCAACAATCTGTCCATCGTCACCGGCGCGCCTCCTTCCGTCCACGGTATTTGCGGCAATTTCTTCTTCGACGCCGAAACCCAAGCGGAAGTTCTGATGAACGACGCCAAGTTTTTGCGCGCGCCGACCATTTTGGCCGAGGTTGCCAAGGTCGGTAAAAAAGTCGCCGTCGTTACCGCCAAAGACAAATTGAGTGCTTTGCTGGGGCATAATTTGTCGGGTATTTGCTTTTCGGCGGAAAAGGCCGATCAGGTAAGCCTTGAAAAGAACGGCATCGCCGATGTGCTGGTGAAGGTCGGCAAGCCAGTCCCGTCTGTATACAGCGCCGAACTGTCGGAATTCATCTTTGCCGCGGGCATCATGTTGCTGGAAAACGAACGCCCTGATTTGATGTATCTGTCGACCACGGATTACGTCCAGCACAAGAACGCCCCAGGCACCCAGGCCGCCAACGAGTTCTACGCTATTCTGGATCGGTATCTGTCCGCCCTTGATCGCATGGGCGCGGTGATCGGCATCACCGCCGATCATGGCATGAACGCCAAAACCGACTCCTTGGGCCGCAACAACATTCTGTTCCTGCAAGACATATTGGATAAAGCGCCGGAAATGCAGGGCTGCCGCGTGGTGCTGCCGATAACGGACCCTTATGTGGCTCATCATGGCGCGTTGGGGTCCTTTGCCACCGTCTATGCCAGCAATCCGACTGCCACCAAGGAATTCATCGCCACTCTGCCCGGCATCGATTTGGTGCTGGATCGTCAGGATGCGGCGCGGCGTTTTGAACTGCCCGAGGACCGTATCGGCGATCTGGTCGTGCTCAGCGACCGCTTGTTCGTCATCGGGACCTCGGTTTCAAGACACGATTTGTCGGGACTAACGGTTCCGCTGCGCTCCCATGGCGGTCTGTCGGAGCAGGCCGTTCCGCTGCTGTTCAATCGGAAATTGGCGTCGGTTCCAAACCGGAAATTGCGCAATTTCGATGTCTTCGATCTGGCATTGAACGGCGTCGGTTGACCTCCGCCTTCCATCATCAATTCGAACCGATAAAAGGAGAAGTTAAAATGCGTCTCTCAATCCTTTCTGTCGCGGCTGTGATGGCCCTGTTGCCCAACGCCGTTCGCGCCGAACCCGAAATCTTGGGCACCGGTGCCGCTTTTGCGGCCCCGCTCTACAGCAAGTGGTCGGAAGATTACAAAGCAAGCTCTGGGGTCCAGGTCAATTATCAAGCGACTGGGTCCGGCGTCGGTCAGAAGCAAGTCGTCGTTGGCACGGTGGATTTTGGCGCGTCCGATGTCCCCATGGAGGCGAGCAAGCTGCAAGAATCCAATCTGCTGCAATTCCCAACCGCCGTCGGCGGGTTGGATGTGATCGTCAATTTGCCCAATGTAAGCGTCAACGCGCTTCATTTAACTGGTCCGGTGTTGGCGGACATCTATATGGGCAAGATCACCAAATGGGACGACCCTCAGATCACCCGCTTGAATCCAGACCTTTCGTTGCCCAGCATTCCCATCATTCCGGTGCACCACGCCTCGGCATCGGGGATGACTTTTGCGATTTCTCGCTATCTGTCAAAAGTGAGTCCCGACTGGAAAACCAGCATGGGCATTGGATTGACCCTGGAATGGCCAAGCGGCGTTGGGGTTCACGGCAGCGCCGGAGCATCGGGCGAAGTGCCTAAATTCGTCGGGGCCATCGGCTATGCCGAAAGCTCGTATGTCACAAGCAATCATCTTGTTTCCGTTCAAATCATGAATAAGGCAGGGAAATATGTTTCTCCCACAGCCGAAACGTTCGCCGCCTCGGCGCAGCAAGCCGATTGGGCCGCCAGCCAAAACTTTGCCGTTGATCTCACCGATATGCCCGGAGATCAAAGTTGGCCGATCGTCACCGCGACCTTTGTTCTTGTTCCCAAGAACCCGGCGAAGGTAGGCGCTAGCGAAGGGGTGCTCAAGTTCTTTGGTTGGGCTTATGACAATGGCGATGATGACGTGCGTCAGCTTCAGTATGTCCCGCTGCCCAAAACTGTAAAAGAGGAAATCAGGTCCAAGTGGAAAAAGTAAGCGGGTGATTAGGGGGGGGCTCGTTCGGGTTCAGAGATGAACTCGAACGGGTCGTCTCTATTACGGGCACGCGCACATGTCAGCACCATGAATGTCACGGGACGGGGCTTGGCGCTCAATCCCTTTTCTGATAGTATAAATTGTTGAAAATAATAGGGAGAACGCCAATGTCGGTCCCAGCCAAACTCGCCATGACCGTGGATGTTTTAACGGTCGGTCCGGAAGAAAGCGTGTCCAAAGTCGCTCGCAAGATGTCGGAAAAAAGGGTCAGCGCCGTACCCGTCGTGGACGAGGATGGTCGGTTGCTGGGGATACTGAGCGAAGGCGATCTGATGCGTCATTACAGCGCCGATCACCAAAGCAAGCGCGCCAAATTTTTGGATCAACTGTCCGAGGGGCAAAAGCTGTCCAAGGAATTCCTCGACACGATCCGCCTCGACATGTTGAGCGCCAAGGACTTGATGAGCAAGTCGGTGATTAGCGCTACACCTGACACCCCATTGTCGGCCATCGTCGATCTGATGCTAAAACATAAGGTCAAGCGGGTCGCCATCGTCACAGACGGCAAATTGGTGGGACTGGTCAGCCGCGCTGATTTGATGCGGCGCATTGTCGAGTCGCCCGACGATGTCTTGGATTACATCGTGAATCCTAATTAAGTCTGGGCCCAATTAGTTCCCAAAAGAAATCGAGTGTCCCCAGCTTCAGAGGACACTCGATGACGTTAGGCGGCAACCGACGTGGCAAGAGCGGCGGTTTGTGACGCCGAATTTGTGGTCGTTGACGTGGCCGCCGTTGTTGTGGGCTGGCCATAGGATTGGATTGCGTTCTGCAAATCCGTCAACAGCTTGGTGATGTCCGTTTGCACCTGACTGTTGCTGAACGGATCATTGGCGGCACTGCTTGTGCTTCCACTTTGAGAGGATTGGGCATCGTCGGCATCGCCGTCATTGGAGTGATGGTGATGATGATGTCCGCCCACTTGACCGGTGCCGCTGGTAGTTTGGGGATCCGTGGAGGACGCCGTCTGGGTGGCGTCCGTGCTGGTGGTCGATGAGGTGGACGAGGTCGATGATGTTCCCGTCGATCCTGTTGTGGGCGTGCTGCTCGTTCCGCTATTCGACGGAGCAGTTGACGCCAGAGTTTGAAGCTGCACTAGCAAACTTTGCAACTCCGAGGACAATTGTTGGAACGGGTTGGCCGTGTCCGTCGCCGATCCGGTGGTGGATGAGCTTGTGGACCCGGTCTGGCTGGTTCCGGTGCTATCGCTGCCCGTGAGGTCAGCGCTTATTGACGCCGAAGAAAAGCTTCCTACTTGAGTACTCTGGTTGGCCTGCATGGATTGAAGCAACCAATTGAGTTGCGACGAACTGCCGGCCCCCGAAATGCCGTTGGTCATGGTTAAATATCCACGATTTTCCCCTCACTAAGTCTGTTCTTAGCTTTGTAAGGGGTGTTGTTGCGCATTTTCCACGCGGGTGAGGGCGGGGCAATAATCAGGCCAACGAACGTTGTTGAATTTATTATGCAATATCAATGTTCTTTGTGTTTTGTATAGCGCTCAAAGGACGGACCTTCTTGCCGCAGGGCAAAAATTGCCGTGCAAAAGTGACCTAATAAGGGGCTTAAATCGGGGGAAGCGCCCAATCGCCGACCAGATGCAGGGACTGCAAATGGTCGTGCCGTAGGCCGCCGCGGGCGCTGAGTTTTCCCCGAGCTGCTTCGGGCAGATCGTCCAGGCTTAGCAATCGTTTGTCGATCAACACCTCGACCACATCCTCGATGACGCGGATTAAGGTCATGTCGGCGGTCAGTAAGGCAGCGCTGGATTCGCCCAGCGGCCCCGAGAACAAAAACGACAACACCTCGGGATGGGTTGGAGGGAGCAGTTCGGTTCCTTCCGCAGCCAATCCGACGATTTGTCCGTGCGCATTCCGGGTTACATAAGGCATGAGGCGTCAGTCCACGATTTCGGTGGAAGGGTGGCCCTGGTTCTCGTCGTAGGCCGAAATCTCGTCACCCAATACGTCTCGGATCGATACAATGGCCAAGGGCGAGCCTAGGCGGTCAATTACTGGGACATGGCGGAAATTATTTTCATGCATGATATGCAGTACCCGGGAGACCGGCGTGTCCATGGTGACGGTGATCAAACCCCAGCTCATGACTTGCGACAGGGCAGTGGTCGTGGCGTCGATACCTTCCGCCAGCACCCGCTGAATGGCGTCGCGTTCGGTGAATATGCCAGCCAAGTGACCGTTGTCGGTGACAATCACGGCTCCGATATTGGCGTTGCGCATCGTCTTGGCGGCGTCGACCACCGTTGCATCCTTGTCAAGGGCAACGAGCTGCTGACCTACGATGACATCGCGGACCAAGCGACCACCCATGGGAGCCTCCGTGCGTGTTTCTCTTCTTTATACTGTAACCGAATCCTCTCGCAAACGCTAGAGGATAGAAGTCGAAAGGTCTTGGGCTATTTCTTGGTCAATATTGTAATAATTTGCATAAAATTTTATTAAAAATAAGTAATTGACACCATTCATACTGCATATTGTAAATTGTGGCCCGATAATGTAGTTATGTTGTGTAGAAAAGCTTTTTGTGTCGGTTGTAATTTTCTTGCTCGAGCGGAGGACGTTGTGTTTAATTTTGTTGGGCATACTTCCAGGGCTTCCTTTGTGCCTAATTCAAGTTTTGCGGCTTTGGAATCGGCGTTGGTGGCTCCTCTGCTGTTATGTTTGATCTTTGGCGTGATCGATGGCAGCCGCATGGTGATGGCGCAATCGGTAGTCGAATTCACAGCGCAGCAAATGGCAAGGTGGAGCGACGCCCACAGCGTTACCGGTCGGACCAACTTGTTGGACTATGCGCAAAACGATTTTAACATCTCGCCAGACTCTTCGTCGGATATGGCCGTTTCCGTGTTCCCCGGGCTTAAGGGGAGCACGATTCAAGTGCGTTCGTCCTTCACTTTCTGGTCGCCAAAATTCATCCGAATGATGGTGCCCGGAGCCACCGGGGCCAAAAACGCGGTTCTGTTCGCGTCGGCAATCACCAAGAAAAAATTAACCACGTGAGGGCTAACCCCGCGATGCAAGTCCGGTGGGAATACGGACGGTGACGCTGGACATTGTGTTGTTTTGACCGTTGGTTTCTATGGCGCCGCCGTGCATTTGCACGATTCGTTGCATCAGAGCGCGGCGCAGTCCGAATGCGTATTCCACCGGTTGGTCGGATAAGGCGTTGCGCTTGGCTTCCACCGTGAAGCTGATGTCCTTGCCGTGACGCTGGACTCCGATCTTCAGATGCTCGCTGGCGGGAGTGGAAACGATCAAATCGTTGAGCAAGGTGAACAGCACTTGTTTCAAGCGCCGTTCGTCGGCGACGATCCAGCCGATATCGGTGGGGCAGTCCAGATCCATATGGACGCGATATTCGCGGGCTCGTTCGCGCACCAGGGCCATCACCGAAATCAACAAGGGGATGATGTCGACAGTGTTCAGCTCTAAGGTCAGTTGACCGGCATCAACGGCCACCAAATCCAGAATATCCGACACCAGTCCATCCAGGATGGTTACTGACCGCCAAATGCCCTCGATGCCGGCGCGATGGTCAGGCGATAGGCCTTTGTTGTCGTCCTTGAGCAGGGATTGGGCGGCGTTGATGATGGAATCCAGCGGCTTCTTGACCTCGGCCGAGGCGTTGGCGATCACTTGGCTTTTAAGCGAATCGTCGGCGGCCAGCACTTCGTTGCGATCACGCAGCGCGCGTTCCTTGCGCTGGGTGTCAGTCACGTCCAGCCACGTCAACAAAGTAGCGCCGTCGGGCAAGGGCACGCTGGCGCAGTCCAGGATGCGCCCGTCGCTGCGTTCCAGCCGTCCGCCCGAGACCCGGCGCTCGACAAACCACGCGCGCAAGCGTTCCCGCACCACATGCCAGACATCGTCCGAGGCGAAGAATCCGCGCAGCAAATCGACAATGTCGGTGCCGTGCGGACCGGACGACAACAATTCGGCGCTCAAGCCCCACAGGCTGGCGAAAGCGGGATTGTACAATTTGATGCGGCCGTCGCCGCCCACCACCACCAAGCCTTCGTGTAGATGGTCCAACGTTTCGCGCTGCACAGCCATCATGGTGTTGAACGAGCGTTCCAACGCCAAGGTGTCGGTGACGTCTTCATAGGTCAGGATCAAGCCGCCATGCGGATGGGGCGAGACCACGCGCCTGAGCGTGCGGTCGTCGGGCAGGTGCAGCAAGGTTTCCATAGGCTGAATCAGCGAGGTGAACAGGCGGATCTCGTCATCCTTATAGGCGCGGTACTCCACAACTTCCGGTAAGATGCGACGTTCGCGCAGCAAGTCCAGCATCTCGCCGTAGCTGGGCTGTCCGCGCAACCACTCCGGATCCAGTCGCCACAGCCGGGCGAAGGCGGTGTTGTTGAAGGTCAACCGCGTATCGGCCGAGAAGATGGCGATGGCGGTGGCCAACTGTTCCAGCACTTCGCGCTGCACCGACAGATGGCGCTCGATCTGGCTTTCCAATTCCTCCAGGGGAGTCTGGTCTTGGATGAACCCGGCGGTCATCAGGTGATCATCCTGGGCGAAAGCGGATTCAGTCAGCGACACCAACCGCCGTTGTCCGCCCAAAACGAAGTGGAAGCGGCGGGACCGCGGGGCGCGGGCGGCGCGGGCGCGGGCGGCCAAAGCACGGGCTTCGCGGACCGAATCCTCGGACGCCAATTCAATTTGATGGGACACCACCTCGTCAGTGGATTGGGCGTCCACCGACAGGGCATAGGCTTCGTTGACCGCTACTAAGGACAAATCCTCGCCGCGCAGCCACACCGGCATAGGCAGGGCGTCCAGCACGCCTTTGTAATTGGCCGCCTGGGTGGCGATGATCCGCAATTGCCGGTCAAACGCCGACAAGGCTTGGGCTGTTTCGGTGATGTCGCCTGCCCACAGAATGTCGGCCAGCCACTGGCCGCTATCGGCGGCGCTCATAAGAGTACCGCTATCGGCGGCGTTCTTCATATCTCCGTTGTCAGCGGAGAGGCGCAAGCCGTGTATGCCGATCTGGCGGGATTGATCGGCCAGTTCCAACACCGCGTCGAACCCAACGCCGGAGACGGTCATCTGGGTGACCAAATCGTTCAGGCGCTGGCCGTCGGCAGGGGTGAAGGCGGCGACCATATCGGTAAAGGTGGAATCGGTGCCGCGCATCAAGCCCAACAAAATGGCCAAGCGGCGCGAACACAGCACGCGCCCATCCGCCAGCCAAGCAAAGAATCCATCGGGCGCCGAGGACAGCAAATCCATCAAGGCCTGTTCGCTGCTGTCCAAATCGGTGGCGCGGCGCTTCCACTCACCCAACTTGATCTTCATCACCACCAGAGCCGTCAGCAGAATGGGAACCAGTACGGCCAAGACCAAGCACGCAAGAACCAAGGGTTCCAGCCAGTCCTCTGGTATTTGTAAGATTGTTATTCCCCTGACGTCCACGTTTTCCCCTGGTCATTTCTTCAGGCGGCTAGACAGTGCCGCCATAGACGCCGCTTGGCAACGGGCAGTTTATTCTGCTAAAGCCATACCATGCTGCAAAGAGCTTACAATTGGATGATGGATAAAGCCACCCACGACCACGCGAAAGCTTGGTTGGCGGTGGTTTCTTTTGCCGAAAGCTCGTTTTTTCCGCTGCCGCCCGACCTCATGCTGATCCCCATGGTGCTGGCTCAGCCCAAAAACTGGTACAAGTTGGCCGGTCTGTGCACCTTGGCGTCGGTGGTCGGCGGCTTTTTCGGCTACGCCATCGGCTATTTTGCCATGGACACAATCGGGCAATGGTTGTTGGGCGCGCTGGGTCTGCTGGATAAATTCGAGGCGTTAAAGCCGTGGATCGCCCAGTATGGCGTGTGGCTGATCCTGATCAAGGGCATGACGCCCATTCCCTACAAACTGATCACCATCACCGCCGGGGCGTTCCATTTCGACCTGCTGCAATTCACCCTGGCCTCCATCGTCGCCCGCGGCGTGCGCTTTTTCCTGTCGGCGGCCCTGCTGTGGCGTTTCGGCGAGCCTATCCGCCTGTTCATCGAAAAACGGTTAGCCCTGGTCACCAGCGCCATCGCAATCCTGCTGGTGGGTGGATTCGCTGCGGTGAAGCTACTTTAAAATCAACACGATCAATTCCTTGGGACCATGGACGCCATAGGCCAGGGTTTGTTCGATGTCAGCGGTTTTGGACGGGCCGGACACCAGCAGCAGGTTGGTGGGCATGTTACTTGCCCAGTGTTCGGACTCCATCATGGCGGCCAGGGTGTCGTGGAGGGCGGATTCTTCCAACAAAGCGATGTGGATGGGCGGCAGCAGGCTCATCAGGCGCGGCTCGTCGGTGGTGGGGCGCAGCACCAGGGTGCCTGTTTCGGCGATGGCTCCGGCGGTCGAGGTCAGGGCGGCGTCGATGCCGTTGACCAGGGTGTCTTTCATCTGCTCGATGGCGCTGTCGTAGGGAACAAGCGCGGGCGCGTCGGGCTTGTCCGCCCACGCTGTTCTCAACATTTGCCCCAGTTTGTGCTGGGGCGCGATCAGCAACCGCTTGACGCCGCGATTGGACAACAGCGACAGCAGCCGGTCGGGCCATTCGGTGGAGGCGACAGCATGCACTTCGCCATGGACCGCCTCGATCTTGGTGGTGAAATTCAGAACACGGTTGCCGACGGCGATGGTGGCTGGCTGCCATGTGGGGTGCGCCACTTCATGGGAATCGGGCGCGGCCCGCAGGTGGGCCAGAATGGTCGAACGCGGGTCATTCGTCATCGCTGAAACCCTCTTCCATGACCAGTTCATGCAGGGATTTGGCGGCGAATTTTGGCCGCGACCGCACCAAGGTCCAACTGTCGAACACCCAATCGGGCGCACGCTGGCCGAAGCGGGTGGCCGCCCACAAGGCAAGCCGGTACAGACGAGGGCTGGCGTTGAGCCACGACCATGCGGACCAGACGAGGCGTTCCAGGGTGGAACTGAAATGGCTGTGCCGAACTGCGCCGGTGGGATTGACGCTTTCCTCGCGTAATCGCACCAAAATATCGGGGATGGGGATTTTGACCGGGCAGACTTCGGCGCAGGCGCCGCACAGGGTTGAGGCGAACGCCAAATCGCCCTTGGCCTCGATGCCGTCCAGTTGCGGCATCAGGATTTTGCCGATGGGACCGGGATAGACCGCATCATAGGCATGGCCGCCGACCCGACCATAGACGGGACAATGATTCATGCACGCGCCGCAGCGGATACAGCGCAAGGTGTCGCGCAGATGCAAATCGGCATAGACCTTGGAACGGCCATTGTCCAACAGCACCAGATGCACTTGGGTGGGGCCGTCTTTCTCGCCGTCCTTGCGCGGCGACGAAATCATGTTGACGTAGGTGGTGATGGGCTGGCCGGTGGCCGAGCGCGGCAGCAACGCCAGCAAGGGCGGAATGTCGGCCAAATTCTCCACCACCTTCTCGATGCCGGTGACGGCGATGTGCAGCGAGGGCAGGGTGGTGGACAGCCGCCCGTTGCCCTCGTTTTCAATCAACACCAAGGTGCCGGTTTCGGCCACGGCGAAATTGACCCCCGAAATTCCGGCGTCGGCGCTGGCGAACCGTTCGCGCAACACCCGGCGAGCGGCGGCGGTCAAGGTGTCCACATCCTCGGTATAGGCTTGGTCGGGGATGTGATCGGCGAACAATTGGGCGATCTGTTCGACATTCTTGTGGATGCACGGCATGACGATGTGGGACGGAGTCTCGCCCG
>CAIYCT010000443.1 GCA_903924765.1 uncultured Rhodospirillaceae bacterium
ATAGCCGCCCTGACGACGCTCGACAAGGGCACCACCGCTTCGGGCGTCGTTGAAGCGCCCGAGGCGGCCCAGGAAATCGTCGTCGGTGGTTATGGCGTCATGATAGGTCGAGACGCGCACGTAGTGTCCGGGGTGGTACGCCGCGCTGGTGAGCCGGAATGCCGCGAGCACCCCATATTGTGCCTGGATTGGGCATCGATTCTACCCGTGGGATGAAACACCATCGCACCCCGTCGCCCATCGGCTCCTCGGTTCTGGCCGTCCTGATCCCTTGGCTTCAGTCATTCCGCAAGTTTTCAGCGTGCCGGGTGGGATCGTGAGCTGGTGCTGGTCGCCGGGGCGGTGCTGGCGTCGGTCAAGCGCACAGTCACTCCCGCCCCGCGCATCATGGGGTTGGACACGATCAGCAACATCGCAGGCTATCACCAGTTGCTCAACCGCGCCCAATGGAACCCCTGCAAGATCGCTGCGGCTGATTCTTGACCGCCTGGTCCCCGACGTGCCGGTGGTGATCGGCATCGACGACACAATTGAGTGCCGGTTGAGGCAAATGAACGCGGCCAGAAGTATCTATCGTGACCCGGTGCGCTCCAGCAAGGAGTAATTCGTCAAGACCAGCGGCCTACGATGGATATCATTGTTGGTGTTGATGCCGGTGCCGTGGGCGGAGCGGACCATGGCACTGCCGTTCCTGACCGTGCTGGCGCCCTCGAAGCGATACCACGCCAATCGCGGCTGCCGGCACAAGACGCTGACCGACTGGGCGCGGCAGTCTATCCTCGGTGTTTGCCGCTGGCTGCCCGACCGCCATATCATCATTTTCGGCGACTGCGCCTTTGCCGCGCTTGATCTGCTGACGGCTGTGCGCTCCCACGTGACCATGGTCAGCCGTCTGCGGCTCGACGCCAATCTGTTCGCCCCGCCTCCGGAGCGCAAGCCCGGCAATCACGGGCGCAAGACCGTCAAGTGCGCGCGCCAGCCCAAGCTCAAGGGCCGTCTTGCTGATGCGACGACCATCTGGCGCACGGTCTCGGTGACCAACTGGTACGGAAACCGGCCCCAGGTGCTCGACATCGCCTACGACACCACCATCTGGTATCACAGCGGAGCGGCGGTGCCGATCCGCTGGTCCTTGTCCGCGATCCGGCGGGCGACCTCGAACCCCAGACTTTCTTCTGCACCGACCAAACCACTGATCCCATCAACATCCTGGGGCGGTTCGTCAGGCGTTGGAAAGGTCGAGATCACCTTCCAAGAGTGCCGCGCCCACCTCGGCGTTGAGACCCAGCGGCAATGGTCCGCCGAGCCATCCTGCGTACCACACCCGTCTTGTTGGGCATTTATTCCTTAACAAACCTATGGGCGACCACACTGTTCGGCGAGGTCACTCGCCCCAAGGGGACTGCGTTGTACGCCAAAACAGCCTGACCTTCAGCGACGTCATCGCCGCCGTCAAGCAGACCTTATGCTTATCAGAGTATTTTGCTACTTCAGACCAAGGCGCGAACCCGCAAAAATACCCACGATGTCCCCAAAGCGCCAAGCTACACCAACGTTTTGGCCCCTTGACCTCCGTTGCGTCCGCTGAGCAGGTTCGTTTTTTCTGATGCACATTTCATCGCGTTGATTGATGGGCTTCCCACTACCGCTTCCCAAATGCCGTAGAGGTTTACGGAAGCGGTAGCGGGAAGTCTGAGGATCTTGTGCTGGTCAACCCGTTGGCCGCGGGTCGTCGGGGGCCGATTAGACGATGAGACCAGCGATAGGAATTTCCGGCGGATCGCAGCCACGTCAACTGCATTCCCCATCGCCCCCTCCTCAACGATCAACATCGTGTGGGCGATTCTAGGGCATCACACCGCCAATGGCGAATGTTCGCGCTAAACGCGCAGCACGGCGATTCAGTCGTTGCTGCGCGGCTCCTAAGCTCGACTTTGCCCGTTTACGCGGCGTAGCAG
>CAIYCT010000444.1 GCA_903924765.1 uncultured Rhodospirillaceae bacterium
CCAACCGGGCCAGCCAATTGATCGTCTGTGTCGCCGATCCTGTGACGGCGAACTTCAAGGTTTGATTGGTGGTATCGGCAGATAGGGCCAAGGCCCAGCCGGTGACGGTGCCACTGGTAAACAGCGAGGTCACGGTGGGTGTGCCGACCAATACCACATTGCCGCTGGCAGCCCGCTGAATGGCGGCTTTCACTTCCCATACCGCGCAACTGGTGCCGCTTTGGGCTGTCACGAATCCATGACAGGTCAGCAGGGCATTGGTGGGGGGATTGAAAACATTGACCCGGCCCGACGCGCCATCGGTGAATAGTTCTGTGGCAGTGGCTGTGGTCGTCTGCTGGGTCATCAGAATACGGGCGGATTGGGCATATTGCCCACCGGACGGCCCGGAAGAGTTCCATGGCGAGGTGGTGGCGAAGGACAGTGAACTGCCCGACCATGGACGGGAACCACCGACATTTTGACCGATAGCGCAGGAATAGGTGTAATTGACGGCACCCCGCCCAATCACGATGGAATTGCCCACCGAAGTGGAGGCACCGTAGCCCATCATCAGACTGTGATTGGTTGCCGTCGAGGTGCAGGAAACCCCAAAGGCTAAGATCGGACCCGAACCGCTGAGATTATGGTTATAGCCCACCGCCGTTCCAAATGGACTGGCGACGGTGTTCTGCGACCCCACCGCCAAGCAGCCTAAACTTGATATTGAGCTTTGGTTGCCAAAGATGGCATTGGCCCCACTGGTCCCCGTGCTGTTGCCCGCCCCAAAAATGGTGCATTGGGCATTGGCCAGCGAATTGGTGTCGCCGAATGAGGTGGAGTAATTGTAGGCCGTGGCAGGCATGTTAGGGCCGACATACAAACACTGGGTCGCCGCCGACAGCGTCGGGATGCCGCTGTCGCTTTTAGTTATAGATGAGACTGGAAGGCCTCCAACAGCCTCATTATACAGCTTTAAGTGAGAGTGGCTACCAGCTTTAAATGAGACTGATCCGTTTTTATGCCCTTTAAGTGAGACGGATCCGTGTCTGATCATCCTATTTTGCCACTCTCCGCCGTTCGCTGGGTGCCGTCCATGGTATGTCATCCAGGGTGTCCATGTCGATAATTTCGCGACCATTGCGGATGGCAACCTCAGCAGCCATGGTCAGCAGCTTGCAGGTCTCGCCGGTCAGCCCCTCCGCCATGGCGTGGATGCGTCCGACGATCTCGCGGGAACGGAACTGGCTTTCCTGCCGAAGTTCCAGTCCTTGGACAAAGCGGCCAATAAACACCGCATATTCGCGGGAGATGGTCCAGCGTGGCAGACCCATCGGCTCGAACCGATTGCCCAGTTGTTGGTCCGTTTGAAAGACACGCACAGCATCGGACGTTCCCATGGCTACGACCGGGATCCGCAACTCGTTGCTCAGGCTCTTGAGCCCATTCATCACCATGGCACGCTGATCGACCTTGCCGATCAGGAGATTGTTGACCTCATCCAGAATCAGCATTCTTGTACCAACCGCGCCGAGCAACTGCAGGATCGAATCCCACTTGGCCGACAGCCTGGCCGGGCGGTGTGGGGCTTTCAGCGACCGCAGCACCGCGTCGCAGAAGCCGGTCAGATCCGTGAAGGGCGGCGTGTGGACATAGACCACGGGCCGCTTGCCATATTCCGGGCTGTCCTCGCGGGGATTGCGGTCGCGACCGAACTTATAGGCCAAGGCCGTCTTGCCGTTATTGGTATCGGCAAGATCAGGCTGCAGGGCGGTCTGGCCACCTTGGGATGATCATACAGCCAGTCGAGTCTGGCCAGAACCGCAGCTCCGGCGTCATATTCCACATAGCGGGGCCGCCGCACATGATGGATACGCGCTGC
Source organism: uncultured Rhodospirillaceae bacterium (assembly GCA_903924765.1). Classification (GTDB taxonomy): domain Bacteria; phylum Pseudomonadota; class Alphaproteobacteria; order Rhodospirillales; family Magnetospirillaceae; genus CAIYCT01. Next base: position 1,862 of record CAIYCT010000444.1, read on the forward strand.
ATGTTCCTCTGTCGGATAGTCCGTTGGTGCCATTGGCGCGCCCCCGGGCGCGGTGGCGAACAAGTCCCCATTTATCACCATTCTTCCACACCCTTCTTAATCTCTTTGTCATCGATATCGAACTCGTCCTTTGGACTGGCGCTGCCACTATCGACGACGACCGCCAGATGCTTTTTGCGGAGCAAGGGCGTTGCAGCGACCGGCGGATCGACGGTCAGCGTCGCCCGATGTTTGCGGACCTCCTGCTGGCGCGCCTGGTCGCGGCGCGCCCGTTTGGTCTCCTGTGTCGCTTCCACGGTGATGCGGTGCATCTCCTCATAAGCGGCAAAGATTTGCGCCTCATTCTCTGCCGTGCGGCCCTGACGGCGCAGCCAGGTCTCGGCAGCCCTATAATCCCAGACCGAGATCGACGGACGGCCATAGTCCCGGTACGGGATCTCGACATAGTCGCCAAGGGCCGGATCGAGGAAGTACAGCTTCGATATATCGGTCGGATCGCGACGCACCTTGAACTTCCGCCGCCGCCGGCCTTCATCGGCGCGGACCCATTGCGATAACAGCGGATCCCGATACCAGATTTTATCCCAGACGATTCCTTCCGGCTGCACCGTCCGCTCACTGAACGGCAGGAAGTCCAGGCGCAGCCGGCGCGCATCGATGTTCGAACCGGCCAAGCCGGGCCCAGTCGGTTCTTTGCCCGCAAGGCCTTGCGTCCAGCGCACCAAAGGCGGACAGCCGATTCCGTCATGTTCTTTGTTGTGATAGACGCCGACGATCAGGTTCAACAGCCAGTGCTGCAGCTCGCGCAGCGTCATCTTGGCCTTGGCTTCGGCATTATATTCGCCGCGCTTGTTGGGGCTGGCAAACGTCGCACCGGGCAGAGCATGGATCTTGCGGCCCAGCGTACCGGCCAAACGCTCGATATGGCCGCCATAATGCGGGGTCAGCGGCGGGCGGAACTCGGTCCGGATGTCGTACTGGTCAAGCGAGTCCTGGATCAGGTGGCTGCGGAAGTCCTTGCCATTATCGGAATGGACAATCAGCGGCTTGCCGCGCACCGGCCAGACGCCCTTGACATTGCGCACCGCCAGTTCAGCCGCCTTATCCAGCATTCCGTGGCACAGGCAGAGCCCGACCGCGAAGGAGCTGGGCGCATCAAGCGACAGGTGATAGCCAAACACCATGCGGCTGAACACGTCGATCGCCAGCGTCAACCAGGGCCGTCCGATCGGCAGGCGCATCTCTTCGTCCAGCACGATGATATCGAGCAGCGTATGGTCAATCTGGATCACGGACAGCGGCGCGTCAGCGCCTGGGAAGGCGCTCTTGACCGCGCCATAGCGGTCATGCGCCGCCTTGCGGCCCTCGCGCTTCAACAGCTTTACCTTGGGATGAATGCTCCGCAGCCGGGCCCGCACGGTACCGGCGCTTGGCGTCACGACTCCGGCCAACCGGCAACGGCGGGTGACCTCAATCACCGCCTCATCGGCAGAGGGCTTCTGCTTGGTGAGGTACACCTCTTTGATCACATCGGCGATGATTGCTTCGGTCTCGGCCGCCAATCGTGACGGCATCGCCCGTCCAGACCGGCGCGGTGCGAGGTCTGTCATCAACCGGCGTGTCTCGTAGGCCCTCAGCCATCGATAGATTGTTGCCCGGCTGACGCCCTGCGCAGCAGCGACAGCCGCGATCTCGTCCTCCGTCCGGCGCTCACTGCGCACCAAGGGCCTGATGATTGCAAAACGGCGCTTGGCCTCGGCCAGATCTGCTGCGGCCAGGCCGTCCAGAGTTCTGGCGCGGCGCTTCGGCGTATCCTTCGCAGTCTTCTCCATCTCGGACAAATCAGAAGCCCTCCCACCCGACAATACGGTTGTGATCTTCAAATCCGTCGCAAAAATGGTGAAATTACGGTAGTTTACGGGCAGAGCATGGCAAAACCGCCACAATTGCACCGCCAAATATGCCGCTTATAGATGAGACAGATCCGAAAAACCCTATGAAAAATGCAAATTTTACGATACATCGTTTTATGCAGCGTTCTCCGGTCTGGACAATCCTTCTATCACATTCTGTTGGCAAGCGATTTTATGGAAAATGTGAGACAGATCAATCTCAAATAAAGCTGTCCTACTCTCACTTAAAGCTGCTGAAACAGCCCAGAGTCTCATCTATACCTGAAAGCGACAGCCAGTTACAATATCGACATTCCGAATGGTGGTGTGGCGACGATTGCCAACAACATCATCGAAAAAGGCCCGGATGCCAGCAATTACGCGATGATCCATTATGGTGGCGAGAACCAGAATCAGTACGCCAACAACAGTCTGACCGTGACCGGCAACCTTATGCTGAATGACGCGGTGACCAAGGCTTATGTTTATGGCGGTGCCATCAACAATCCGGCGGCCGTCACCGGGATCAACGATCAACTGGCCCTCACGCTGGGCAAGACCGGCGCGGTTATTACCCCGGTTGTGACCGGCAATCAGAGTTACGGACTGGCGACGGGGCAGTTGGCGGTCTGGATGGACGATCCCAGCTTTCACAAGGCGGCGACCTCCTTTCATGACGAAAACGCCAATAGCAGCCTCTCGATCGAGCCTGCGCTCTCGACCGCCAATCCCTTGACCAATGCCCCTGTCATTGCTTTGCCGACAGGTCCGCAGACTCTGAACCTAACAATCAGCAACGAGACCGTAACCGGGAACGGATCACTTTTCACCGTGACCGACAGTGCCGGCGGTAACATTATCAACGGCGGAAAAGGCGGACTCACTGTGACCGAGAGCGGACAATACGCCAAAATCAACACTTTGGCCGGTGCCACGGACCTCATCACCGAGACCGGACGCAGCACGATCAACAGCGCCGGCAATGACGTGATCAATGGCAACGGCAATTATTCGACGATCAATGTCAGTGGAACCGCGACCATCAACACGCATTTCTACGATACGATCAATGTTTCGGGGTCGGCGACCCTCAATGGCGCTTCGGTGGTCAATATTGCGTCCGGGGGGAATGCTACGGTCAATCTGACCGCGACAAGCGATGCACTTTACGGAACACTGGCCGCGGGGGCTTCCATCACGGTCAATGACAAGGCTGCCGGTACGTCTGCGGTTGCCACTATTTCCGGAACTGCCGGTTTTACCGTCAATGCCAGTGGCGGAACTTACGGTGGAATCACGGTGACGGCCAAGTCAGCCGGACTTGTGAATGCCGTATTCACCAGTGGCAACAATTCGATCACCACCGACGGCGGGCAGGTTTCCATTCAATCCGGCAGCGGCAACACCAAATTCCATTTCGATGCGACGCTCACGGAAACGGACGTGATCACCGGGTTCAAACCTGGCCATGACAGCCTCATCTTGCATGCCGATCCGGCCCATCCTGTCACCGCCAGTTCGCTCATCGCTGGCGAAACGGCCGCATCAGGCGGCGGCATTGTTCTTCATCTTTCGGCATCGCATTCCATAACGCTGGTCGGCCTTGCGGCAAGTCAGCTTCATGCGAGTGATCTCAACTTTGTCTGAACAACAGAAGTTGGAAATGGAAAACCCCTGCAGACATCTGGATGCCCTCGCCACCACTGCCCGTGACGGTCAGCGCCACCACTTTTCTAACAATCCCGGTATAGGGCACCATCTTTTGGCATGACGTCAATATTATCCGGCGACAACTGTGGCGCTGGATAAAGGCACATTATTCAACGGGTCGTTCAAGAAAAGGTGGCTGTTCGAAATCACCTTATCTCGGATGTAAAAATCAAATCCGACAAAAATAATCCCGATAAATCCGCCCAAAATAACATTTAACACACCAATGATGATTAGATCGGATACGCTTTCAAATTCAGTTGGCACGCTCGGGTCGCGTATTTTTATTTTCTTTGACATTTGAATTCTTGATCGACCGGCAAAAATATTCCAGATACCAGCGATAATTGCTACAATAGACAATATTTGCACGCAACCGAGCGCAATCCAAATATAGCCGGAAATCATCTCATATTCGGCGATCTGTCGGATAAACGTCGCCTCAGTGTCTATGGACTGACCGGCAGCAGATGCAAAGAAACCTTGCCGCACCCCAAATTGAGGTGCGCCACAGGCGGGGCAAACTGGAGCTGTTTCGTGGATTTCCTTTGCACAGCCACGACAGAAGACCATCCCCATTTTTTTTCTCTTTTCAGTGATTACAGGGCGGGCTGCGATGGTTGCCCAAACCGGTTGGCTTCCGGACTACCCTTTTGGGCGAACCAGTAAATAAGAACAAACACGCCGACGATCGTCAACGCAACAAGCTGCCACCAACCGGAACGACCTATGTCATGCAGACGCCTTGAGGCTACGGCCATGGTCGGAATCATTACGCCCAATTGCACCAGAGTGTTGAGTAAGTTGATATGGAGAACGGCATCAACAATCGCGGCAACGACCGATGCAGCTACCACGGCGAGATAAAAATACCAATATTCCGGCCGCGTAGCGCGCCCGCTAAAAGTAGCGTATTGGCCTAGGCAGGATTTAACCGCAACCTTAATTTTGTCCAAGACCAATCCGGATTCGCCTGAAACCGCCGCAGTGGAACCGTTTTGAACAAAACCACAATTTGGGCATGCATTCGCAGTTTGGTGAATTTCCTTTCCACAGCCTCGGCAAAACACCATATTATTGTTTGTCGTCATTTAAATCCTCAATTGTTATTGTCCCATGGCTCCTAAAATAGCGATTGCTGAAATGCAAATACCAGCTATGGCTATCTTTTTTCCTGAGTTTTGTCGATTCAGACTAATGATCGCGAGGACGATACTGGCAGCACAGAACAAAAGGGTGCCACGGACCTGATCCTTATCCAGAGTGTCGCCTGCAAATACCAAAATGAAGGAAAGTAGGCCAAGACACAGCGAGGCAACGGCCAGCCATATTGGCCCATTGGCCTGCATTAAGGGAAGCTGAGGCGCACCACAGCCTGGACACATGGCCGCCGTCTCGTGAATTTCCTTGCCGCAGCCACGACAAAACACTGTTGTCACACCGCTTCCCCCACTATAGAGTCCCAAAAATAACTATAATTCAACACGTTGCGGAAGGCCACAGCAAACAGGGCTGTTTAACGCTAATCAGATAGCCTCGTAGGCGAGAATGTGATCGATGCTGAGAGCCCCGTTCCAGAGGGCCTGTGCAATGTTTGTGGTTCGGTTTTTGCGCAAGATATTGAGGGCGAAGCTGCGGGCGCGAGCC
>CAIYCT010000445.1 GCA_903924765.1 uncultured Rhodospirillaceae bacterium
CTCAATATCTTGCGCAAAAACCGAACCACAAACATTGCACAGGCCCTCTGGAACGGGGCTCTCAGCATCGATCACATTCTCGCCTACGAGGCTATCTGATTAGCGTTAAACAGCCCTGCCGACGAGTCCCAACCGCTATCGTTCATTTTGTGCCCGCCGAATTCGCTAATTGTCGCAATTTGCACAATCTAAGTCTAACAACGCATTCCCATTTAGAAATGAAAAAATTATGAAATGCGTTGATTTCTGCCAGCACTATCGCTTGTTTTGGTAAGGATCATTAATCCAATACTTATGTCAGATGCGATCCGTTCTTTACTTTAGATGGGAACAAAGTCCTGCCCCTAGACCTCGACCCATACATGACTAGGGGCGATGCCCATGGGTATCAATTCAGTCAAACGACGAATTAACCGTTCGCTTAATGGCTGACCAGCGGCAACCAACAATTCACCGCTGGACGCCCGAATATCGGCGGTCAAGATGGAATTGGCAGAAACCTGATCCAATGGCAGGTTCTGACCGGCCATTGGCGTCTCGACCACAGGCTTTTGCTTGCTCTCAATGGGAACCGATAGGGTTTTCAGCAAGCGCTCGCTGACTTCATCGATGTCGATAGACTCGTAATATTTAGGCGGTTGCAGATCGCGCGGATGGGTAAGCACGTGCTTGATTCGTGATTCCAGCACGTTTTGCGAAACCGGCTTGACGATGAAACCGTCAACTTCCAGTTTGATGGCGACGCTGACCAAAGAAGAATCCGACGTTCCTGTCAACATCAGGATCGGTATGGTGTGGTCGATGCGTTGAAACCCTGTGCGAATAGCCTTCAGGACTTTAAGGCCGTCCATGACCGGCATATTGAAGTCACACACGATCACGGCGACATTCAGTTTCAGCAAATATTGCTGCAAGCCTTCCGCACCATTGGTCGCTTCCTCCACATCCAACGGCTCCAGCATCCGGCGCAACAGCGTGCGTGAAAACTTTTCATCGTCGATGAGCAATATGGATCGGCCCTTCATGGCGTCGATGATTTCTTTATCGTTGATCATAGGACCTCTAGTTCTCGGCTGGTGTTGAGGAAAGAGACTTGACGTAATTCCGCACGGCGGCAAAACGGACTTGGGTATCGCTGACCAGGGTTCGAAGGGTCTTTAATGTCGCTTTGGCCGCTCCGTGTTCCAGCGACGTTAAAGTTTCCGCCAATTTGGTTGCGGCGGCGTTCTGTGCGGCCCCCTTGGCCGCATGGGCGGCGTTGCGCAGTTCCACCCGATCCTTGGCGACAACGGCCGCTTGCAGCCGCTGATTCAAGTCCTCGAAGCTTTCAATGAAGAAACCCAGGATCTCGGCAAACAATTGCGGATCGTCGCATCCCAGAATATTGGTCAAAGCGGAACGATCAATGATGTCGCCATTTTCCTTGGGCTTCTCTTCGACTTCGTACGCTTTTTCCACTTCGACCGAAGTTATCGGCATCCATTTTTTCAGCAGCGCGCCCAATTTTTTGATATCGACCGGCTTGGACAGATAATCGTCCATGCCGCTGCGCAAACATTTTTCGGCGTCATCGCTTAATGCGCTGGCGGTCAGGGCGATGATCGGCAAGCGACGTTGGGTGCCGGCTTCGTCCGAGCGAATGCGCCCGGTCAGCAAATAGCCATCCAATTTCGGCATGAAACAATCGGTCAACAACAAGGCATATTGCTTTCGCTGCAAGGCATCCCAAGCCGCCTCGCCGTCCTCCACCATCTCGAAAGCGTAGCCCAGACGCCCCAATTGCTTGCCAACCACCAACCGATTGGTTGGATTGTCTTCGGCCACTAGGATCAGGCATCCGGTGCGCAGCGCCTCTTCGATGGAGGGCGGCGCGATGGAGCCATCGATTTTGGGCAGTCGCACTTCATCGTTTTCATCAATCCGGCCATGGACATGATTGAGGATTTGCAGAATGCGCGATGAATGTACCGGCTTGATCAATTTGGGCGAACCGTCACTGGACCCGGTTTTCATGCTCATCGGAATGATTTTTTCCGGCGGAAGAGTTCGCATCAATTCGGTCATCAGCTCTTGGCTAATCAACTCTTCATCGATCAGCGCCACCTGAACCAAAATGCCTTGGCCCAACAATTTGAACGCTTCGGTCTGCGAGGCGGCCAAATGCACCTGAGCGCCGAATTTTGTCAGAATGCCCGCGATGTTTTCCCGAGTGATTTCCAAATCATCGACCACCAAGACGCTAATGTCCTGAAAGCTTTCCTTGTGCTTGGGCTTGGCCGCCACATCGGTTTCCAGCGGAATTTCGAACCAGAAGGTTGACCCGCGTCCTTCGCTGCTGATGACGCCAATATCGCCGCCCATCATCGCCACCAATCGTCGACAGATGGACAGGCCCAGCCCGGTACCGCCGAAGCGGCGCGTGGTCGAAGCATCCGCTTGGCTAAACGGTTGGAACATCTTGCCTTGCTGTTCCTCGGTTAAACCGATGCCGGTATCCTCGACTTCGAAACGCACCGAGATGAATTTATCCTCGCTACCAGTCAACGACACTTTGAGGGCGACATAACCGCTGGGAGTAAACTTGATGGCGTTGCCCAACAGATTGAGCAAAATTTGCCGCAACCGCACCGGATCGCCGAACACCGCGCTCGGCAACGAATCGTCCAACACCCAAACCATTTCGATGTTCTTGTCCCGGGCCCGCGACGACATCAGCTCCAGACTGCCCTCGATCAGTTCACACAGTTGCATGGAGACCCGCTCCATATGCATCTTGCCGGACTCAATCTTGGATACGTCCAGGATATCATCGATGATAGTCAACAAGGTGCGGGCGGAATCGCCGATCACCCGAACCATTTCCTCCTGATCCTCGGACAGGGAGCTGGAGGCCAGCATGTCCAACATTCCCAACACGCCGTTCATGGGGGTACGGATTTCATGGCTCATGGTGGCCAGGAACAGCGACTTGGCCTTGGTTGCCCGCTCGGCTTCCTCTTTGGCCGCCCGCAATTCGTCTTCGCCCCATTTGCGGTCGCTAATGTCGGTCACGCCGATCAGAACGCAACGCTCATCGTCGATTTCCAGCACTTGGCCGGACAAAATCGCCCAGAACCCTTCGCCGTAATCGGTAATCAACTGGGCTTCGAAATTATCGATGAACCCGCCGCCGCCCAGCTTATCGATGAACAAAGTGCGCGCCACCGGCCCCATGAACCCATCCAAATAGCGGGTGTTTTTGACTCCGCGCGGATCAAACAGTTCCGAGGCGCGGCGATTGATGCGCAGAATCTGACCATCGGAAATCCTGGCCAGAATCATCACCAAAGGCGCACCGTCGAAAAACCGCAGCATGGTGTCTTCGGCGTGTTTGCGGTCGGTTATGTCCGACGCGCCCACCAAGATACAATTCTCGCCATCAACTTCGACCAACTGGCCCGACAGCATCGAGTAATAACTTTCACCATAGGCGGTGTTCAGAAACACTTCGAAGTCGTCGATGAAGCCGCCGCCACGCAAGCGATTGGAAAAGTTTTGCCAAATCTTCTTGACCATGATGTTTTCGACCCGAAAGGTCGTTTGCTGCGATCCGGCCACGAACAGCTCGTTGGCGCGGCGATTCGACCGCCTGACCACGCCATCAGGGAAGCTACACAGCATCATGGGCAGAGGGGCCGCATTGAACAACTTTTCTAAGGTTTCTTCCGACAGTTTCTGAACGGAAACGTCGCGGATCCAAATCATGACCGAAGGCTGATCGTTGAAACGGGTCTCGTCCCAACTCATTTCGGCCCAAAAATCCTTGGCCCCCAGATGACGCAAATTGACTTCAATATCCTTGAGCGCGCCCCGGCTTTTGAACACCGACAGCAGTTGGTCAAAGCGCTCGGGCTGGGAAAACATCATCCGCAGACTGGTTCCGTTAAGAATGCTGCGTTTCACGCCAAACAGATGGGCCGCCTGCAAATTCACGTACACGATCTGTCCGGTCAAGGATATGACGACGGACCCGGTCGGGCAGCTTTCCAATAGCCGCATGATTCCAAGTCGACTTGGACCTGTCTGCGCCGCCAAATCGTTGCTTGGCTGGCGAACGGTATCGGAGAGATTCAAATTCATATGTTATGCGGCTATTAAAGTTTCCGAACCATCGGTCTAACATGAAGACTTATGTGCACATGTGAACTTACAATTAAAATGCTGGAACATGGCGCAATTCGGCGCTTGGCTGCTAAAATTCAAAACTTGAACGAGCTACACTCAACAGGTGGCAATCCACTCAACGGGACGTTCCAACAGCCACTTTTGGAAGGGCAGATCATCAAGCATGATATGAAACCGAAACCATGTCAGCACCACACCCGGCGCCTCATCCAAAACGGACAAGTCGCCGTCATCGTGCCGAGCGATCAGTGCCAGAATTTGCTTTTTGAATTTAGCGTGTTTCTTCGCATGCCGTTTGAGGTCCGGGTAACGGACGTCTCTCATCCTGTTTTCTTCTTTTGAAAAATGGCCTTCGATATAGTCCCTGACGTGGATCAAGACATCGGCCATCAAGACTTCATATTGATCCGACACCTTGGCGTCGACCACAAGCCGGGACAGCCGAATAAACTCTTTATGGTCATCGTCGAAACCGACGCTATCGTCTTCGACCGAGTTCAGATTTATGATCGGTTGGTGAGTTCTTAATTTTTTAGCAAATGCGTCTTCCATAGCTCACCTCGGATGGATACTCCTTACTTATCATAATGTTGTCCGGCATAAATGCTTGCAAAGCCAATGAATAATTTATGGAATAACCGCTCTAAAGGAATATGTCTAAAATATTATATTCATCCTCGTTCCTGCTATTCCGGCATTGGTGGCTATGCCGATCCGACCTGATCGGATACCCTAGACCATCAACACAATTTATTGATC
>CAIYCT010000446.1 GCA_903924765.1 uncultured Rhodospirillaceae bacterium
GACGATGATGATGCAGCCCTTGGACTTGTCGTTCAGACGGCTGAGCAGCGTGTTGTCGTACCAGTCGTTAACCGCCTTGCGACTGGTGTCGGACATGGCCTCGTCGGGCTTCATCGGGTCGTCGATGATGATGAAATCCGCCCCCCCGCCCGGTCAGCACCCCGCCAACCGATGTCGCCATCCTGGTGCCGCCGCCAGTAGTGGCGAAGTCGTGGACCGCCTGCCGGTCCGCAAGCCGGGTGGGGAACAGCCCCTTATAGAAGGCGCTGGTCATCAAGGTACGGCAATCCCGAGCGAACTTTTCCGACAACTCTTGGCCGTAGCTGGCGCTGATGATCTGCAAACTGGGATCATGTGCCAACAACCAACTTGTGAAGGCGATGGTCACGCAATGGGACTTCAAATGCCTGGGCGGAAGATTAACGATCAAACGCTTGATTTCGCCCAGTCGGCAGGCCTCCAGCTTGGTGGCCATAACCTCGAGATAGGAAGCGACCTTCAACTCCGTTTGGGGATTGAGTTCGTAAAACGACCCGACCATAAAGCTCATGAAATCCAGCCGCAGGGCGGCCTGATATTCCTCAGGGGACATCATCATGGTTTTCTCCTTGCTCGGAAACATCAGGATTGGAAACATCATCGACTAAGGCGTCGTCGCCAGCCACCGTCCGTCTGAACCGGCTAATTATATTGGCCATAACTTTTTCATCATTGGCGTTGGGAACAGTCGGGAGCAGGGTTCCACCCCCATTGGACTTCTCATCCAGACGTTCTTGCTGCAGCAGCAACCCAATGGCTTTCGCGTCGCCCTGTGCGCCCTTGTTAACCAGTTTCTTGGCGACAAGCGCCCGCTTGGTGATTTTCTTGGACCGCCCATTCTCGGTGACGTCCACGCGGGCGTTCAATTCAGCCTCGATCTCCGTGCTGAAATTCCGGGCCCCCTTGGGCCGTCCTTTGGGATTGCCGCTCTGCCCCGGTTTAAACCGGCTGTTGGCGGGAGGGCGGGCATACCCGACTTTGTAATCATCGGGTTTATCATCATCCGACTTCTTGCTCATTCTGAGGCCTCCTTGTCAGGGACTTGATCATCCGTTGGATCTTCCGGGGGATCGGCACGCCGCTCTTCGCGAATCTCGGACCAAGTCCGCCCGTCGCCTTCCAGGACGGCTTCCAATTTGGTGACCGTTTCCCAACGACGGATGGCCACATCCACATAGGCCGGATCGAATTCCAGGCCGCAGCAGCGCCTTCCCAGCTTCTCGGCCGCCATCAATGTGGTGCCCGATCCGAGAAACACATCCAGGACGATGTCGTGCTTGAGCGAGCAATCGCGCATGGCGTCGGCGACCAAGGCCACCGGCTTGACGGTCGGATGCAGTTCCAACTCTTGCTGTCTTCCGGCGTGAAAGCTGTTGGTCCCCGGATAGATCCAAACATTGGAGCGGGTCCGCCCGTGGCTGCCCATGCCGAAACTGTTGATGTGTTCGGCTTGGCCGGCCTTGAAGACGAAGATCAATTCATGCTGACTGCGGTAGAAACTCCCCTGTCCGGGTGACGTTTTATTCCACACCACCACATTCTTGAGCGCGGTGAACACCGACGCCCCGGCCTGGTTCAATTCGACCATATGACGCCAATCCATGCAGACGTAAACGATGGCCCCGTCCCGGCAGACAGTCGCCACATTGCCCAATGAGGTGCAGAGAAAGGCCTTGAACTCATCCGGCGACATCTCCCCAGCGGCGAAGGCGAACTCGCGATGATGGATGCGCCCCCGCCCCTGAACGTGGCCGGAGATGGGAACATTGTACGGAGGGTCGGTGAACACCATTCTGGCGGCGTTACCCGCCATCAGTCGCTCGACATCGTCGCGGGACCGAGCATCCCCGCACAGCAGCCGATGGGGTCCAAGAACCCACAAATCGCCGCTGCGCGATACCGGATCCACAGCAGGCTCCGGTATCGTGTCGCTGGGATCGGACTTGGGGGAGGCGTGATCGTCGAGGATCAGATCGATCTCCCCCGGATCGAATCCGGTCACGGTCAGGTCGCAATTGATTTCCGGCAACAAGCTCGCCAGATCGCCCAGCTCCGTCGCCAGCATTGCACGGTCCCAGCCTGCTTTCTCGGCCAGCTTGTTGTCGGCCAGGACATAGGCGCGTTTTTGTGCTTCGGTCAGGCCGCTAATACGGAAGACGGGAACATCGACCATGCCCAACAATTTGGCAGCTTCCAACCGCCCATGGCCGGCCAGCACCATGTCGCCGTCATCGAGCAATATCGGGTTGAGAAACCCAAAGGCCTGGATGCTGTCGGCAATTTGGCGGATTTGACGCCTCGAATGGAGGCGAGCGTTACGCGGATTGGTTTTAAGGGAACTCAGCGGGCGCTTCGTAATACCCAGAGGCAATTCGCAATCGTTCATTCTCATTCCTCATGAACCAGCCGCACCATTACGGCCGTTCCTGAGGGTCCCATTCATCAGTGGCTTATGTCTAAGTGAGAGAAATGGGGGGAAACCGCGAATCGACGAATTTCAAAACGTCAAATGTAATGTTGTAATTAAATTTCTAGGTGCCTAATAAAAAACCAATGGGATGTTCTGTCCCTTGATCTTGCGCACAATCTTTCGGTAGACCTGATCGCCAGCTCCAGTTATCCCCATTGCATCAAACATTTCCGTAAGAAACGTATGCCAGGGTCCATAGCGCTTAGATGTATCGGGATATGTTGAAATTGTCGGCTTCCTGCCAGTCAGCATAAAGTAAACATGTCCTAACAGTAGACCTTGCGCGGCTGCCCTGGCGTTGCTCTTACGCCCCAATCCAACGATCTCTTCGTTCATAATTTCGGGAACACTTGGTGGGAGGTAATCCATCGGAATTTTGGCGATTCGATCAATTACTTCCACCAAAGATGGAGATTGCTTCCCTGCCATATTTGCATGGAGATGATAATCCGCCAACGCGACTACGGCCGGTTTATGAAGGTTTTCAATTGTGCCAGCCAACTTTCTCGCCCATTTAGCCAAACCTTGATGGCGCTTGGCTAATCCTGCTTGTTCCGCACGCTGCGCCAGCACTTCAAGTTTCATCGGGAAATCGTGCCTAATGGAACTGACACCCTCCATTTTTATCAATGGCTCTCTGACTTCCAAGGGCAGCAAATTAATGGATTGCTTCAGCTTGACGCTGAGACTCACCATCAAACCAATCTCAGCGTGTGTTGCCTTTTTTCCTGTAACCTGAAAGGCAACCGGCACATGGCCGGACTTGCCGACAGAATTTTCGGCCCAATCGGCAAACCGTTTTACAATCAGGGGGATCAAATCTTCAACCCCGTCGGCCAACGGCAAGTTTCTACAGGCACGTTCAATGTCTGCTTCGACACTGGTTCGGTTAAATGTGATTGACCGCGCCAAACAGAGCCCCTATGCCTTTTGAAGTGACGTTTGCACGATACAACCGATATTGTACTAGACACACTTTTTAAATGAAGAGCCGATCGCTGGCTCCAAACTGGATCCATGCCGAACTGCTGGTTGACTGGGTCCGGCTAGGCTCCCCCGGCAGGTCATCATTCAGATGGGGATTATCTTTGGCTGCGACGTTTCAGAAACCTCCACACCGCCAAATTTGGCTTATCCCCGACCAGCCAACCAATCTGACAGCCCGCGCTTCTCGACCAAGTCGGCAAGAAATTGACTGGTCCAAACTCGAGTTGTCTCGTTTCGAACTATAAGTTCAGAATGCGGACGAGCCACGATGAAATACAATGTGTCGAAGCGCCCATCGGCAATGAAACGCTGCTCATAATTATTGAGCTCACCCTGACCCGCCTCGACTTTCACCTGAACGACAGCGGACTCGTCGCGTTCGGGAAATTCAGTTTGGAGGTCCCAATCCTTTTCTGTGCCTCCAACTTTTGCAAGCCGCGACCAACCGCCTCTGGCGAAGAGAAGGTCAACCAAATCTTCAAGATCACTTGGGTGAAGCCGCTCAATCATGTAGCGTAAAACTTGTTTATAATTGGCCCTTGCCTCTTCGAACTGAGCAATCATGGGATCAATTTCACCGTTTATGGCCCGCCAAATCGACACGGCGTTTTTCGGTTCGCATATCGTCCCTTGATAGCGGCTCATCACCGTCACTGACTTGGGCAGCGTCTTCATCTCAAGCACGTCGCCTTTGAGAGACAGGTCTGACCACGGCCGGTCACAATAGGCAAAGAAGTGCCCTTCCGATTTCGACGCACTGTTAAAAACGATCTCCGGTTTTGCCGTACACCAATAAAGCTTATTGTTGGCAACCGTCACCCACGTAAAACGCTCGGGATTCAGAGCATCCATCACTTCTCGCAGGGAATTCGATATCACCGTTTTCCGGGCCGACTCGCTCTTATATTCCTTATCCGACACTTTCTTGGCAATTTCCGTCTCCAGCTCCTGGCGATTTTTTCGTTCCAAAACATCGTGGGGGATTTCGTTCCAGCCAAAATGGATTTCATTCCGGGAGAGATTGGCCTCCAGCCAAGATTCGCCGCGACCACAGCGCACGTATCTAAGCGTTTGTGGCAGTGTTGCCGACGCAACAGCGGTATCGAGGCAATCTATCGGCGGTGTGCGCACATCGGAAACATTCTGTGATTGGTCTTTCTTCATTGTCATCGACTCCACGTTAATAGTTTGATTCCGTATCGCATTGCCCCGCCTTGTCGGTGATTGCAGGGCAGATATCATTCACATTGTTTGACAGAGCGAGATGATCCGCATCGCTATCGCACCTCCTCGATCAGCCACGACACCAACCCCGCATCCAAGACCATCCGGGGTAATTTATCGGGCCCGATCAGTGTGACGCGCTCATCCGAGCATTCGACCGAGCCTGTATGGCAGACGAAGAACATGCGATTTATCGCGCCCATATCATTGAAAGTATTGAGGTATACCTCGTCAAAACTTGCTTGGTCAGCATTCGGCCTAACCTGGACGACAGCACTTTCATTGGACATCGGCAAGCGCAGTTCCATACCCACTGTATTCTGGGTTCTCCCCACCACGCCGTGGCGCCTCCAACCGCTGCCGGTAAACACCAAATAAACGAGGCGTTCAAAATCCTGAGGGGGAAGCAATCGTATCATCGGAAGCAAGGCGTCCTGCAGTTCAGAAGTCAACCTAATCCCTTCCGTTACGACCTCAGGTTGTATGCCGTTGATCCGGTGCCGAACATAAGATGGATCGTCATTTGCCCCCGATGTTCGTCTCATACCTCTCATATCGGACGGTCCTTATCTTGTAAGAATTTACCAGAATTGATTGTGGTATTTTTGAATCCAGGCCCCCATTTCACGCCGTTAATCTTAATCAATAATATCGGAAATTTCGATATTTGAATTTCCGATATAGATCAATTCCTGACCTTGACAGGCCAGGAGAACCATGGTGTGGATTAACCCTGAGGAACATAAAATCGTCGGGACAGTCCTTGCCGATTTCAGAAAAAGTAAAGGCGTCACCCAAAAGGACTTAAGCGCTCAATTGGGCAAACCTCAGTCGTTCGTGAGTTCTTATGAAACCGGCCAACGTCGGCTGGACATTCTCGAATTGATCCGCATTGCCAAAACGCTAAATGTGGATGCACGGCAGATTTTCGCGGCGATTCTTGATGCGTCAGCGAGGTAAAGTAGAGCGCACCACCACGAACCGCCTGTATGTGGTTACAAATCAATGGGCTTCATGGTCGGCGCATCCGTGGCACGGGCATGGGCTGTTGTTTGCATGGTCAAGATTGATTCTCTTGCACTACCTCAATTCCATAACCGGGGATGTCCCGTTGAATGTTGAAAATGTGCGGTAGGCGTTGCTGACCTTGAGCCTGTAGGCTCTGGGTATCGAATCCATGAAAGGAAAGCAACGCCATGAAGAAATCTACCACACCAACCAC
>CAIYCT010000447.1 GCA_903924765.1 uncultured Rhodospirillaceae bacterium
GCCAAGGGCGACAAGGCCGAGGAAGCCCGCAAGGCCGGAGCCGACATCGTCGGCGCCGAGGAATTGGCCGAACAGATCCAAGGCGGTTTCCAGGAATTCGACCGTGTGATCGCGACCCCGGACATGATGGGCGTGGTGGGCAAGTTGGGTAAGGTTTTGGGTCCGCGCGGCCTGATGCCCAACCCCAAGCTGGGCACCGTCACCGCCAACGTGACCGAAGCGATCCGCGCCGCTAAGGCCGGTCAGGTTCAGTTCCGCGTGGAAAAAGCCGGTATCGTTCATGCTGGCATCGGCAAGGCTTCGTTCGCCGAGGACAAGCTGGTCGATAACGTCCGCGCGTTTTTGGACGCGATCAATAAAGCCAAGCCCACCGGGGCCAAGGGCACCTATCTTAAGAAGGTGTCGTTGTCCTCGACCATGGGCCCTGGCCTGAAACTGGATGTCAGCACCACCTCGGCTTAAGGGCCGGGAGTGCGATCTGGTTGTTTAAAGTTTCCCCCTTCGGGGGGATCGGCGGTCTTCCGTTAAAAGAAGGCCGCCACCCTGTCCGAGACCGTAGGTGCATTTGCTTGATGGGATTTCCCGCCTGCGCAGACAGAAGAGAACCGTTTCTCTCGTAAGGTCGCTCGACCTTACGAGTGAGGCTTGATGCTTCTGGGACAGGCCACCGGCGTTGCTGGCGGTCTTGTCCTTCGGCTTTATGCCGATGGATTGAACGCCTGTGGCGCTTAAGGGCAATGGATTCGGCGACCGGTTAATGGAAACCGAATCTTGTTTAACGGAGACGGAAAAGTGGACCGTACTACAAAAAAAGAGTGGGTCGGCTCTCTGCACGGAACGTTAGGGGAAGTTGGCTTGGTCGTCGTCGCCCGCTATAGCGGTTTGACGGTGGCTGAAATGACCGATCTGCGCGGAAAAATGCGGGCTGCAGGCGCAAGCTTCAAAGTGGTTAAGAACCGCCTGACCCGTCTTGCCCTGTCGGGGACCGAATACGAGAAAATTGCCGACCTGTTCAAAGGCCCGACGGCCATCGCCTTTTCGAAGGACCCCGTCGCCGCCGCGAAGGTCGCCGTTGACTACGCCAAGACCAACGAAAAGTTGGTTCTGGTGGGTGGCGCATTGGGCACCAATGTGCTGGACGTCAATGGTGTCAAGGCTTTGGCCACGCTGCCGTCGTTGGACGAACTGCGCGGTCGCCTGCTCGGCATGATCTCTACCCCGGCTACACGCATCGCTGGCGTGCTGCAAGCACCGGCGGGCCAATTGGCCCGTGTGCTCAGCGCCAAGGCGAAACAGGGTGAAGCTGCGTAAGGTTGTTCAATCGTAAGTATCTCAGACATCAAGCTATCTTAAGGAGTTAAAAATGGCTGATCTTGGTAAGATCGTAGAAGAATTGTCCGCCCTGACCGTTTTGGAAGCGGCGGAATTGTCGAAGTTGTTGGAAGAGAAGTGGGGCGTTTCCGCCGCTGCTCCGGTGGCTGTTGCCGCCGCTGCCGGTCCCGCCGCCGCTGCCGCCGTTGCTGAAGAGCAGACCGAATTCGAAGTCGTGCTGACCGAAGCTGGCGAAAAGAAGATCAACGTGATTAAGGAAGTTCGCGCGATCACCGGCCTGGGCTTGAAGGAAGCCAAGGATCTGGTCGAAGCCGCGCCCAAGACCGTCAAGGAAGGCGTGTCGAAGGACGAAGCTGCGAAGATCGCGAAAGTGTTGGAAGAAGCTGGCGCCAAGGTGCAGGTCAAGTAATCCTGCCTTTGCGCTTGCAAAACTGATTTTGGAAACCGGTTGGCGGAAGGGCGAAAGGCTCTGTCGCTGGCCGGTTTTCAGAGTTGGGGAATTGGGGTGGAGCGGATCTTGTCCTATACGTTTTAGGACCTGATTTCCGTGAATTGAAACCGAGACGAAGAGGACAGGCAATGGCAAATTCCTACACGGGCCGTAAAAGAGTGCGCAAGAGTTTCGGGCGTATTCCGACGGTGGCGCCGATGCCAAATTTGATCGAAGTGCAAAAAAGCTCTTACGATTACTTTTTGCAGATGAACGTTCCGCCGGAAAAGCGTTCCAATGTCGGTTTGCAGGAAGTTTTTCGATCTGTTTTCCCCATTAAAGATTTCTCGGAAAGAGGTACGCTGGAATTCGTCAAGTACGAGTTGGAAGCGCCCAAGTACGATGTGGAAGAATGCCAACAACGGGGCATGACGTTTGCCGCGCCGCTTAAAGTGACGCTGCGCCTGGTGGTGTGGGACGTGGATGAAGACACGGGCGCCCGCTCGGTGCGCGACATCAAGGAACAAGACGTCTATATGGGCGACATGCCCTTGATGACTGCCAACGGAACCTTTGTCATCAATGGCACTGAACGCGTGATCGTCAGCCAGATGCATCGCTCTCCCGGCGTGTTCTTCGATCACGATAAGGGCAAGACCCATTCTTCGGGCAAGTATCTGTTTGCCGCCCGCGTCATTCCCTATCGCGGTTCGTGGTTGGATTTCGAATTCGACGCTAAGGACATGGTCTATGTGCGTATCGATCGCCGCCGCAAGCTGCCGGTGACGACGCTGCTGTACGCCCTTGATTCCGATGCCACTTTGGCCTTGCGCGAAGAACGCGCCGCCGAAGGCCGCACCGTCGACCCGATCGAAATTCGCGGTTTGACCGCCGAAGACATTCTGAATTATTTCTACGAGAAAGTTCGTTTCACGCGCGGTCCCAAGGGCTGGAAGACCGACTTCCAACCGGAACGCATGAAGGGCGCCAAGCTGGTTAGCGATCTGATCGATGCCGCCAGCGGCGAGAAGGTGGCCGATGCCGGAGCCAAAATGACTCCGCGTCTGGGCAAGAAGCTGCGCGAAGGCGGTTTGGTTGAAATTCTGGTTCAGCAGGAAGATTTGGTCGGCCAATTTGCCGCCTTGGACATTATCGATGAACTCAGCGGTGAAATCCTGTTGGAAGCCGGTGACGAACTGACCGTCGCCAATCTGGCTGTGTTGGAAAAAGCTGGCGTCACCGAACTGACCACCTTGTTCATTGATCACATCAATGTGGGGCCGTACATCCGCAATACCTTGGCGGTGGACAAGAACACCGTTCGTGACGAAGCCCTGATTGACATCTATCGGGTCATGCGTCCGGGCGAACCGCCGACGTTGGAAACGGCCGAAGCCCTGTTCCACGATTTGTTCTTCGATTCCGAGCGCTATGACCTGTCGGCCGTGGGCCGGGTGAAGATGAACTCGCGCTTGAACTTCTCGGACAAGGACGTTCCCGATGGGGTTCGCGTTCTGCGCCGCGACGATATTCTTGCCGTGATCAAGATCCTGGTCGAGTTGAAGGACGGCAAGGGCGAAGTGGACGATATCGACCATCTGGGCAATCGCCGCGTTCGCTCGGTGGGCGAACTGATGGAGAATCAATACCGCGTTGGTCTGCTGCGCATGGAGCGCGCCATCCGCGAGCGCATGAGCTCGGTGGATATCGACACCGTGATGCCGCACGATTTGATCAATGCCAAACCCGCAGCCGCCGCGGTCCGTGAATTCTTCGGATCGTCGCAGCTGTCGCAGTTCATGGATCAGACCAATCCGCTGTCGGAAATCACCCACAAGCGCCGTCTATCGGCCCTTGGGCCGGGCGGTTTGACCCGTGAGCGCGCGGGCTTCGAAGTCCGAGACGTGCATCCCACTCACTATGGCCGCATCTGCCCGATTGAAACGCCGGAAGGCCCCAACATCGGTCTGATCAACTCGCTGGCTACCTATGCTCGGGTCAACCAGTACGGCTTTATCGAAGCGCCCTATCGTCGCGTCGTCGACGGCAAGGTGACGTCGGAAGTGCTGTACATGTCGGCCAACGAGGAAGGACGTTACACCATCGCTCAGGCCAACTCGGCGCTCAATCCCGACAACAGCTTTGCCGACGAATTGGTGTCGTGTCGTCGTTCGGGCGAGTTCATGCTGTTGCCGCCGTCCGAAATCACCATGATGGACGTGTCGCCCAAGCAATTGGTGTCGGTCGCCGCTGCGTTGATTCCGTTCTTGGAAAACGATGACGCCAACCGCGCATTGATGGGATCGAACATGCAGCGTCAGGCGGTTCCCTTGATCCGCGCCGAGGCCCCGTTGGTGGGCACCGGTATGGAACAAGCGGTCGCCCGCGATTCGGGCGCGGCCATTACCGCGCGCCGCACCGGCATCGTCGATCAGGTTGACGCCACCCGTATCGTCATTCGCGCCACCGCTGACGTGGCTGCCCATGAATCCGGCGTGGACATATACAATCTGTTGAAGTTCCAACGCTCCAACCAAAACACCTGCATCACGCAAAAGCCGCTGGTCAAGGTGGGCGACCTTATCGATAAGGGCGACATCATTGCTGACGGTCCCAGCACGCAGTTGGGCGAATTGGCGTTGGGCCGCAACGTGTTGGTGGCCTTCATGCCGTGGAACGGCTACAACTTCGAAGATTCAATTTTGATCTCGGAACGCATCGTCCGTGACGACGTGTTCACCTCGATCCATATCGAGGAATTCGAAGTCATGGCGCGCGACACCAAGTTGGGTCAGGAAGAAATCACCCGCGACATTCCCAACGTGGGCGAAGAAGCTCTGAAGAACTTGGACGAGGCGGGCATCGTCTATATCGGCGCCGACGTCAAGCCGGGCGACATTCTGGTGGGTAAGGTGACGCCCAAGGGCGAATCGCCCGTGACGCCGGAAGAAAAGTTGCTGCGGGCCATCTTCGGTGAAAAGGCTTCGGACGTTCGCGACACCTCGCTGCGTCTGCCGCCCGGCGTGTCCGGCACGGTGGTCGAGGTTCGGGTGTTCTCGCGCCGTGGCGTCGAGAAGGACGAACGCGCTCTGGCCATCGAACGGGCCGAAATTGAAAAGCTGGCCAAGGATCGCGACGATGAACGCGGTATTTTGGAACGCTCGTTCTATGCCCGTCTCAAGCAGGTTCTCCTGAACCGCACCGTGGTCACAGGCCCCAAGGGCATGAGGGCCGGGGTCGCTATCACCGAGGAATTGCTGGCTGAACAGCATCCGTCGGCGTGGCGCTCCATCGCCGTGGACAATGATCAAGCCATGTCCGACGTGGAAAGCCTGAAGCGGGCATTCGACCAAGCGGTTGATCGTTTGCAACAGCGGTTTGAAAACAAGGTCGAGAAGCTGCAACGCGGCGACGAATTGCCTCCGGGCGTGATGAAGATGGTCAAAGTGTTCGTGGCGGTGAAGCGCAAGCTGCAACCGGGCGACAAGATGGCCGGTCGTCACGGCAACAAGGGTGTTATTTCCCGCATCGTGCCGTTGGAAGACATGCCCTATCTGGAAGACGGCCAACAGGTCGACGTGGTTCTGAACCCGTTGGGCGTGCCGTCACGTATGAATGTGGGGCAGATTCTGGAAACCCATTTGGGTTGGGCCTGCAATGGCTTGGGCCAACAAATTGGCGCCGTGCTGGATCAGGTTCGGCAGAAGACCGCGCAAATGGGCGATCTGCGCGACAAGCTGCAAGATGTCTATGGTGACGTCATTTTCCAAGATTCCATCAAGTCTTTGGACGATGAAGGAATTCTGGAATTGGCCAAGAACCTGCGTCCGGGTGTTCCCATTGCCTCGCCGGTGTTCGATGGCGCGCGCGAAGGCGACATCTGTGACATGCTGCAAAAGGCGGGCAAGCAGACGTCCGGTCAGGTCACGTTGTATGACGGACGCACGGGTGAAGCCTTCGACCGTAAGGTCACCGTCGGCTACATCTATATGCTGAAGTTGCACCACTTGGTCGATGACAAGATCCACGCTCGCTCGATCGGCCCGTACTCGCTGGTCACCCAACAGCCGTTGGGCGGCA
>CAIYCT010000448.1 GCA_903924765.1 uncultured Rhodospirillaceae bacterium
CCACCGACGCCGCCAAAAGCACGAACCAGTTGGAAGGTGGTCTGGCTGCCCGTCCCCGTTCCCACCCTCTGACCTGTGACTTGATTGTCATCAGGGTCCGTGAACAGGAAAGGCTGGGCCTGCCCCGACACCTGATTATAAAGGCTAATCAGTGCCTGCAGTTCGGCCGGACTGGACGCGAGCATGCGAAGGGTCTCGAACGTTGCGGTCCATAGCCACTTAGGATAGGTCCAGCGCTGAATGCGGGTCTCTTTGCCCGAGACTGCCGTCTGGACATCGGTTTTCCACATCGGGGTTCGCTTGAGGGGATAGGCGTATTGCGGAATGGTTGGGAATACCGGAATCGTCATGTGCGTGCGCTCGACAGTTTGGTGCCCAACGCGGCCTGGGCATTGATGGCCTGCACTAGGGCGCGGGCCGAGGCCGGGTTTTTGAGCATGGTGGCAAAGCTCGATGCGTCATTGGCGTTGATGGTGATCTGGACGTTTTGCGCCCCACCGCCGCTTGAGCTACTGTTGGACGTGCTTGTCGATGACGATGCTGACGGTGCTTGCATGGCGGTTTTGGCATAGGCCGGCATGGCCAGGGTCATGGCGCGCAGCGGATTGGCGATTGCGGCGGGCAGAACCATCTCATCCTTGTGTAGTTCGGTCAGGGCCCCGTCATGGGGCACCCGATCCCAGCCCCCCGCCGCCGAGGCCATGGGCAGGAATGCCATGGCGGCGGCGAACGTCTCTGCACCGACGGCCGGTGCCATTGCCCAACCGACAACGGGGATCGCCGCCACCGATTGCATGGCAGCAGCCCCAGCTTCAGCGGCATAGGCCGGAATGGTCCCTGCCGCTTCCGCCTTGGCGGCGACCACAGCGGCGGCTGCCGATGTGCCATCGGCGGTGTCACGTGCGGCAGAACCCATCACGGTCGCCGTGGTCTTGCCGGTTTCTAATCCCAGCCATTCTGCCAATTGGCTGCCAATCCGGGTAAAGAACCCGGCCTGTTCAGTCGCACCCGCCGCATTGCGGGCAGCGGCCCCCGCCTGCGTGGCGCTGGTCATCGTGGCTTCTTTACCCAATACCGCTGCTGAAAGTGCGGTTTGCTCTGAAGCGGCCGCCGTGGCGATTTGAGTCCAACCCAAGGCATTGGCCAGTTTGAACAGGCCGAACTGCAGGAGCATCTTCGTAATGGCTTCGGCAAAGGACAGCACCATGTTACCGGCCATGCGCTGGGCGGCCTGACCGATGGTCTGCGTGCCTTGGAAGATCCCCGACATCATGCCATCGAACGCCCGGCTAATGGGAGCAAACGCCTCCTGCCAGGCTTGCGACGTTTGATGGGCTTCCTTCGTTTGGGCCTGAGCCGCCTGCCGCGATAGCGCCGCCATGTCGGCATTGTGCTGGGTGGTCAGCTTGCGAATCTCATTATAGACCCGGTCATATTCCTTAGGCTGGTCATTCAAGCTGGCCAGTTCATCTTGCAGCCGTTGCAGATCAAGCTGATAGGCTTCATCGGTGAACTGCTTCAGGCTGGCGATTTTCTCCCGATCCGTGATCTTGGCCGCCGCAGCTTCCTCATCAAGGATCTGCTTCTTCTCGGCCAGATTGATCTTGGCGATGGCGAGATCCGTGTCGGAATCTTGTTTGCTGATGGCCCGTTTGTCCCGGGCAGCCTGTTCCGCCGCCTTGGCTTCTTCCTGATAAAGCCGCTTCACGGCTTCGCTGCGGGCTTTTTCCGCCTCGACTTGCTCTTTACTACCCGCCTTGGCCAATCCCACCTTCTGGCCCCAGAAATCCACCTCGAGCTTCAACGACTGAGCGGCGTAGGTCTGTTCCGACGCATGATGTTGGGCCAGAGCCTCCTGGCGCTGCGACAGTTCCGTGCGCCATTGCTCCATTTTTGAGGGACCCGAAGCTTTATCCCTTTTGAGAAGGTCAGACTTTTCCTTCTCCTTCATGGCGATGATGTCTTGAAGCTGGGCCTTTTCCTTGTCGGTCGCCCCGACCTGTTCGTTCTTCAGGCGGGTGATCACCTCCTCGATTTCGCGCACCTTCTGCTGTTGGGTCAGCAGGGCCGGATCATTGAGGTCGGCCTTGCGCTGTTCTGCGACTTGGTCTTTGGCCGCATCATCCCGTTGCCGGGTTTGGGCGGCGCTAACCTGTCCCGATTCCGCCTTCAACGCCGCCAGTTTGGCCTCGGTGCGGTTGAGCATCTCCTCGACATATTGGATGTCGATGGGACGGCTGGCGGTCCGGTGCATCTCCTCCAGCCGACGGGTCAGCATCTGGACGGTTTTTTC
>CAIYCT010000449.1 GCA_903924765.1 uncultured Rhodospirillaceae bacterium
CCCTGCACACACACACACACACACACACACACGCACGCACACACACACACACACACACACGCACACACACACACCATCCACCTATCCACATGCATGTGTCGCGCGAATGGACCCCCCCCCCCCCTTTCCACCTACTTCCATGCACGATGTTGCGGGAGTGGAGGTACAGCATGCCCTTGCATATATCCTGCAGGTGGTTGTTGGCCAGGGTCAGAGTAGACCTGCTGTAGCTACACCTACAACCTACGCTGAGCCCACCCACAACCAACGCTGAGCCCACCCAGAACCAACGCTGAGCCCACCCACAACCAACACTGAGCCCGCTCACAACCACTTAGCGCTGAGCCCACCCACAACCACTCAGCGCTGAGCCCACCCACAACCAACGCTGAGCCCACCCACAACCAACGCTGAGCCCACCCACAACCAACACTGAGCCAACCCACAACCACTCAACACTGAGCACACCCACGACCACTCAGCGCTGAGCCCACCCACAACCGACACTGAATACAGACACGCACGCACGAGGAGAATTGGGGCGAGCACGTGGTCATCGGCCATCTTGGAGGCTGGGCCATACAGCATGTCCCGGACCTTGCGCGTGAAGTCCATGAGGTCCCCCTCACACAGCTCCTGCAGTAGCAGGCAGTAGCAGCAGGCATGGGTTCCGGCAGTAGCAGCAGGCATGGGTTCAGCCAGTAGCAGCAGGCATGGGTTCTGACAGTACACATACCACCTGTACCACACGTGCCACACACACCATACGTACCACACGTACCACGAGCACCACATGTACTACATGTTAAAATGTACCACACGTACCACACGTACCACATGTACCACACATGTACCACACGTACCACACGCACCACACGCACCACATGCACCACATGTACCACACGTACCACACGTACCACATGTACCATGAGTACCATGAGTACCACACGTACTACGTACCGACGTGCCCCCTTCCTTATCATGGGGGGCAAGGTCACATACTGTACCCCAGGATTATATGTAGATTTGGATTTAGACTTCGGATCAGGTTTGATGTACCCCAGGTTTGGATGTAGTTTACCCCAGATTTGGATGTAGGTTCACGGGCAGCAGGGCGGAGCGTGGTCACACCTGGATGAGGTAGAGCTTGAAGACGCCCTTGCCAGACTTGTCGGTGATGCAGAGGCCAGAGGGGGTGTCATGCATGGCTGACGCGACCAGCGCGTCGTAGTTGTACGTGGCCACCACGTTGGGGTGTGCCATGCTGCAACATAGCGCGGCCTCCTGCAGCACCAGCTTGCGTGCCAGCTGAAGCTTCACCTCCGCAGCATTGTTGGTGGCCGAAGCTGCCAGGGTCGTGTTTTGGAACAGCATGATCTTGACGGCCACATCCATGTTCTTCCACCGGCCTGTAGGTCAGGGTTGCAGGTCAGGTCAGGTCCACCGGCCTGTAGGGCAGGGTTGCAGGTCAGGTCAGGTCCACCGGCCTGTAGGGCAGGGTTGCAGGTCAGGTCAGGTCCA
>CAIYCT010000450.1 GCA_903924765.1 uncultured Rhodospirillaceae bacterium
GCTCCATCCGCATGCCGGCGGCGTATTCCGGCGTCTATGGCATGAAGCCGACGCACGGGCTGGTGCCGTACACCGGCATCATGCCGATCGAACTGACCATCGACCACACCGGCCCGATGACCAGCAACGTGGAAGACAACGCGCTGCTGCTGGAAGTGCTGGCCGGCCCGGATGGGCTCGATCCGCGCCAATACGGCGGCCAATCGCAGGATTATCGCGCCAGCCTCGGAAGGGGCGTGAAGGGCATGCGCATCGCGGTGATCACGGAAGGCTTCGGCCATCCGCAGTCCGAAGCCAAGGTGGACGCAATGGTCCGCGCGGCGGCGGACCGCTACAAGGCGATGGGCGCCATCGTCGATGTGGTGTCGATCCCGATGCACGCGGTCGGGCAGGCCATTTGGCTGCCGGTGGCGGCCGAGGGCGCGACCATGCAAATGATGCTGGGCAACGGCTTCGGCTTCAACTGGCAGGGCCTGTATGTCACGTCGATGCTCGATCATCACAGCGCGTGGCGGACGCGGGCGGACGAACTTTCCGACACGCTGAAGAGCACGATCCTGCTCGGCCAGTACATGGTGAAACATTATCGCGGCCATTATTACGCCAAGGCGCAAAATCTGGTCCGCCGCTTGCGCGCGTCCTACGACAGCGTGCTGGCCAACTACGATCTGCTGCTGATGCCGACGGTGCCGCTGGTCGCCTCCAAGCTGCCGGACGAGAACGCGCCGATCCCGGAAATTCTGGCCCGCGCGTTCGAAATGCTGCCGAACACCTCGCCGTTCGACTGCACCCATCACCCGGCGATGAGCGTGCCGTGCGGGTTCGCCGACGGCTTGCCGGTGGGCATGCAGTTGATCGGCAAGATGTACGACGAAGCCACCATCTACCAAGCCGCCGCCGCGTTCGAGGCGTCGGTGGATTGGAAGACGATTACCGCGTAGCCGTTGCCGCCGGCGGGACGGCCAAGCCGTCCCGCCGGTCGCTGCTTTAGAACATCGCGGACACGGCCAGCGAGCCGAAGCTGAACAAGCCGGATTTCTCGGCGCGGAACAATTGCGTCTCCCAGGTCTGGGTGTAGCTGACGCGCACGCCGTGCCAGATCACCGCGAAGCCCGCTTCCAACTCGCCGAGCAGCGGAGAGCGCGCGACATGCGGCGAGCGGCTGAACAGATCGCCGTCGAGGAAGGCGTCGCGCGCCACCACTTGGCCATTGGCCCCGCCGAACACGTACCAGACGAGGCCCGGTTGCGCCACGAAGGCGTCGCCGGTGCTGATGCCCGGCCGGATGCGGGCGGTGCCGAAATCGCTGTTCAGGCCCTGGCCGACCCGGAACACGATATCGGTTTGCAGGTAGTCGCGCACGGTGCCCACGCCCGCCGCCACGGATGGCAGCATGTCCACCCCGAAACCGCTGCCGCCGCTGCCGATGCGCCACGTCCGTTGCGCTAGCAGTTCGACAGCCGGCTCGTCCGCCAACTGATGCGACCAGCCATTGGCGGTGGCGACCCCGATCAGCGTGTGAAAGCCGTTCTGCGTTTGCCGCCCGAGCGCCGACGGCCCGACCACGCCGAGGCTGAGCGCCACCAAGTCCCGCTTGTTCCCCGAATCCTCGATCAGCGAAGCCGTGCCCGCAAGGTAACCGGCGTAGGGGCGGTCGCGCGGGTCGGGGGTTTGCAGGGTGGTGTTCACCGGGGTGAAGAATTGCTGGCTGATGCCGAAGCCAATCCGCACCTTGCCGTCGCCCCATAGCCAATGCGCAACACCGGCCGCGAAGTCTGGCGCTGCGTCCTCGCCGGAGGTCCAGACCAGTTGCACGCCGCTGGTGTAGTTCTGGTCGGAGCCGCCAGCCAGCGTGCTGATTTTGTCGTTCTCTGCGCGCATGGTCCAGATGCCACCGAGGCCGGTGCGCGGCGGTTCGGTTTGCGCCGCCGCCGGATTCGTCCAGGCGCAAAGCAGCGTCAAGGCCGCGGTGGCGCCCAGGCAAGACCGGCGTGTTGTGGAATCAACCATGTGGAATGTGCTTCTTGCCAATGAAAACGCGACGCCCGCCAACCGCAGCGCAGCGAGCGGATGTGCGGGCTTGCGGGCGCGTCCGGCTGAAGGGCGGCATTCGGTGAACGCTGATAGCGGGAGGCGGCGACGGCGGCACAGCGCCGGAATCTACTCACAAGCCTCGCCGGATTGCGCCGTCGTCACCGCTGGCGGCGTTTCCATCCCCGCCCATTCGGTTATGCTGCCGTCCGCCGGGGCGAACACGCGCGCCCCTAAGACCGATGGGAGGACACCGAATGAGCGACAATCCGCATGTCGTGCTCGATGCGCGCTTCAATGCGCTGATCTTTGGGCACACCAAGCTTGAGAAGCTGTGGACCGGCGCGCGCTGGGCCGAAGGCCCGGCCTATTTCCCGGCCGCCCGCCACCTGATCTTCTCCGACATCCCCAACGACCGCCTGCTGCGCTTCAACGAGGACGACAGCACCGTCTCGGTGTTCCTCACCCAGGGCGGCCACCAGAACGGCCACACGGTGGACCAGCAGGGCCGCCTGATCGCCTGCGAACACAGCGGGCGCATCGTGTCGCGTTACGAGCACGATGGCAGCAAGACTGTGCTGGCCTCGCACTACCAGGGCAAGCGTTTCAACTCGCCCAACGACGTGGTGGTGAAGTCCGACGGCTCGATCTGGTTTACCGACCCGACCTACGGCATCGACTCGGAATACGAAGGCTACGTGACCGAGTCCGAAATCGGCGGCTCGTATGTCTATCGCATCGACCCGGCGACCGGCGCGGTGACGGCGGTGGTGACCGACATGGTCAAGCCGAACGGGCTGGCGTTCTCGCCCGATGAAAAGCTGCTCTACATTGCCGACAGCGGCATCACCCACGATCCGAACTGCGCGCCGGACATTCGGGTGGTGGGACTGAGTGATTTCGCCAATGCCTATCCCGAACGGCTGTCGTTGGGCATGGCGCGGCGGGTGGCCATCGCCCGGGCTTTCGTGGTCAAGCCCGATATTTTGTTGCTGGATGAACCGTTCGTGTCGCTGGACGCCGAAAATGCAGCCCGCTTGCGGACGCTTTTGAGCGATTTGTGGACATCACGCCCAACCACCACTTTGTTCGTCACCCACGACATGCGCGACGCGGTCGAACTGGCCGATCGGATTTTGTTCTTCTCGGCCCGTCCAGCGCGTTTGTGTCGGGAAGTGGCTGTCTCGCTGCCCCGTCCACGGGTGAACATGGACGAGGCGATTGAGAAACTGGCTCGGGAATTGGCCGCTCTTACAATTGAGGGACGATAATCAGGCGTTCGACCGGATTGCCCTCGACGAAGTGCGATTTGACGATCTCATCGATATCGTCCGTGGTCTGGGGGCGATACCAGATGCCAGCGGGATACACCACCATCAACGGACCGGCGCGGCAAAAGCCCAGGCAGCCCGTGGCGGTCATGGAGATTTCCGGATTGCCCAGGCCTTCGATTTTGGCGCTGAGGCGATCCCACAGCGGGCCGCCGCCAGCCGTCTGGCACGAGCCACGCGGATGCCCCGGCGGACGCTGCTGGAAACAAGCAAAGACGTGAACCTTAAAAACTTGGGGGATATCGAGCGGCATAAGACTCTCCAGTTATTGTGCTTTCAGTTTTGAACTATTCAAAAATTATGCCGCGTGGAAATGTCGGTGTTGCGACAAATTCCGCTCCCTTCGCTGGCAAGCTCTTTGCTTGAAGATTGGCATGAAAACCTATCTCGATTGGTCGGCTTACGACACTTACGGCATTGGCGACGCTTATTCGGGCATTCCGGCAACTGGCGGCAACTATGCCAAGGCGGTGGCGGTGTGCATGCATTCCCGCGATTGCCGCTCCACCGGCAAGGGCGTGATGTGTCCCAGCTATCGCGTTACCCTTGATCCCGCCCACACCACCGAGGCCAGGGTGGCGGCGTTCAAGGCAGCGCTGAATGGCGAGTTCGGAGACGATCCTTTCACCGATCCGCGTTTGGCCCAGGCCATGGATTTGTGCGTGTCGTGCAAGGGTTGCAAGAAGGAATGCCCCAGCGCCGTGGACATGACCCTGATCAAGACCGAATTCTTGGCCCAACGCCATGCCCGCAAGGGCGCTCCGTTGCGGACAAAATTGTTCGCCAACGTTCCGTTATGGACATTTTACCGACGCAAAGCATTGCGCGCCGCCATTGCCGTGCGAAACCGTTTTGCCTGGGTGGCCAAAGCTGCCGAAAAACTGTTGGGCATCGCCGCAGCCAAACCCTTGCCGCAGGTCAGCCCGCATCGTTTCCATCTGCCTGACGAAGGCGTGGGCGCGGGAACCAACGGATCGGTCTATTTGTTTACCGATACTTTCTCGACCCATTTCGAGCCCCATGTGGCCCAGGCCGCATTGGATATCCTGGTCAAAGGTGGCTATCGGGTGTTGCCTGTCCGCCCTGCTGCGAATGATGCCGAACCCAATCGCGGATTGTGCTGCGGCCGTACCTACCTTACTCACGGCATGGTCGAGGAAGCCCGACGCGAGGGTAAGCGCACCTTGGCGGCGTTGAAACCGGCGGTGGATAATAAAATCCCGGTGATCGGGTTGGAGCCGTCCTGCCTGTTGTCGTTGCGCGATGAATTATACTGCCTGGGTCTGGGCGCCGAGGTGGGCGAGCTGGGTAAACAACTGTTCCTGCTGGAGGAGTTCCTGGTGCGCGAGCAGACGCAAGGCAGGCTGGCCTTGACGTTTCGTCACCAAGAGCGCAAGTCGCTGTTGCACGGCCATTGCCATCAAAAGGCTTTCGGCGCGACCAAGTCGTTACGCAAAGTGTTGGGCTGGCTGCCGGGCTTCTCATTCGAACTGATCGAGGCCACCTGCTGCGGCATGGCGGGAAGCTTTGGGCTAGAAGCCGAACATTACCAAGTTTCGCAAGCCATGGCCGAACTCAGCCTGCTGCCCGCCATTCGTCAGTCTGACCCAGACACCGTTATCGTCGCCAACGGGTTCTCGTGCCGCCACCAAATCGCCAATGGCAGCGGACGCAAACCGGTTCATGTGGCGGTGCTGCTGCGGGATGCGCTGGACGTGTGACCATCAGGGGATTGCGATTGGTTTACAACCTCCGTACTCTATCCCCATGACTGCCACGTTCGATTCCATGATCCGAGACCTGCGTCCCGCTGACCCGCTTGAAATTGTTTTTCCCGACCGGATCAGCAACCAAGCGCGGCGGATGGTTGGGCTGTTTCCCGGCTCCATGTTGTATGCCGTCAAATGCAATCCCAAACCCCAGATGTTGACGGCTTTGTGGCAAGGCGGCATCCGTCATTTCGATGCCGCCTCGATTGAAGAAATCGCCTTGGTCCGGGGGCTGTTGCCCGACGCCGTGATCGCCTTCATGAATCCGGTCAAGCCGCGCGCCCATATTGGTGCGGCCTGGGAATTGGGCGTGACCATTTTCGCGGTGGATTCCCAAGCTGAATTGGACAAGGTGCTAACGGTGTCGCCCGAGACAGTAATCGTCCGATTGGCTTTGCCCAAGGGGGCTGCCGGTCGGGACCAATCGGGCAAGTTTGGCGTACCGGTCGAACAAGCCGCTGACGTGCTGCGCCGGGCGCGGCCACATGTGCGGCGCCTTGGACTTACCTTTCATGTGGGCAGCCAATGCGCCGATCCAGCTGCTTATGCCCACGCCATGGAATTGGCCGCCCAGGCCGAACTGCTGTCGGGTGTTGGGGTGGATGTGGTGGATGTGGGGGGAGGATTTCCCGCCGCTTATCTCGGATATCAGCCGCCGGATTTCGCGGACTTTGTTGCTGCCATTCGCGCCCGCGCGACGGGCAAGGATGTGTGGTGCGAACCGGGACGGGCCTTGGTGGCGGGGGGCGAGGCTTTGGTGACGCAGGTGGTTGGGCGCAAGAACGACAGCCTGTTTTTGAACGACGGAATCTATGGCGGCTTGTCGCCAGACCCGTTGACCGGGCATCGCTATTTGGCCCGAACGATCAAAGCCGATGGCGCGGGCGAAACCGCTCGGACTTATCCGTTCCGATTGTTCGGTCCTACCTGCGATTCTTGGGATTGCTTGCCGCTTCCCTACGATCTGCCCGAGGACATCGCCGAGGGTGACTGGATCGTGTTTGAAGGAACCGGCGCTTACGCGGGTGCTTTACGCACCCGCTTCAACGGCATGGGATCTGCCAAAACGCTTATTTTTGCAGGTTAACCCCGAAGGATTGCCACAACTTGGTCAGCACTTCCATGTTCTGTTCGACCGTGGATTTCAGCACGGCGGGCTGGACCTTGGCGAAAGATTGAGGGTCGCTGGCCTTGGCCAATTCTTGGAAGGCGTGAATGTTGTTGTCGGCGATTTGACGCGCCGCAGCGAAATTCGCCAACTGGAACTCATGCAAGGTGTTCAGAAAAGACACCGGATTGGTCGACAATTGTTCAAAAAGCTTCTGATCGAATTGCGGAAACATGACTCCCCCTTTGGGAAAAATTTACTAGAGACGGCGCCGGGAGTATAAGAGATATACCGCAATTGCACAATCGCTCTTGAATGAGCTCGAATCCAAGGGGCGCACAATGCCGTTCTCTCCGCTTCAAAACTCCGACGTCGCACATCTTTTTCATCCCTACACCAATCTGGAAGCGCATGCGGCAAGTGGCCCTTTGGTGATTGTCCGAGGGCAGGGAGTGCGTGTCTTCGACGAAACCGGAAAGGATTATATCGAAGGGTTGGCCGGTCTTTGGTGTACGGCGCTGGGCTGGGGCGAGGAACGCTTGGTTCAGGCGGCGGCGGACCAAATGCGCAAGCTGCCATTCTATCATTTGTTCGGCTCCAAGGCGCACGAGCCGGGGGTGCGGTTGGCCGAGGTTCTGGCCGAGATGGTTCCGGTCAAGGACGCTAAAATCTTTTTCGCCGGGTCGGGGTCCGAAGCCAACGACACCGCTATCAAGCTGATCTGGTACATCAACAATGCGCTGGGCCGTCCGGTCAAAAAGAAGATCATCGCCCGTGACAAAGCCTATCACGGCGTCACCATCGCCAGCGCGTCGCTGACCGGTTTGGCCAACAATCATCGCTCGTTCGATCTGCCCATGGCCGGTGTGGTGCGGGTGAGTTGTCCGCATTATTGGCGCAACGCCAAGCCCAACGAGAGCGAAGATCAATTCTGCACCCGATTGGCCAAGGAACTGGATGAGACCATTATCGCCGAAGGACCTGACACCGTCGCCGCCTTCTTCGCCGAGCCGGTGCAGGGGGCGGGCGGGGTGATCGTGCCGCCTGAAAACTACTTCCGGCATATTCAGCCGGTGTTGAAGAAGCATGATGTGCTGCTGGTGGCCGATGAGGTCATTACCGGCTTTGGGCGCACCGGCCAATGGTTCGGGTCCCAAACCTACGGTATCGAGCCCGATATGATGATCGTGGCCAAGGCCTTGACCTCGGGTTATCTGCCCATGTCGGCGTTGATGGTCAAAGGCGATCTGTACAAAATCGTTAGCGGCGAGGCCGGAAAAATAGGCACTTTCGGTCACGGTTTCACCTATGGTGGACATCCGGTGGCGGCGGCGGTGGCGCTGGAAACCCTGGCCATTTACAAAGAACGGGACATCATCGGCCATGTGCAATCCATGGCTCCGCATTTCCAGGCGGCGCTAAAATCCCTGGCTGACCATCCGTTGGTGGGCGAAACCAGGGGTGTCGGGCTGATTGGGGCTTTAGAGCTGGTGGCCGACAAGGACGACAAAATCCCCTTCGATCCCGCTTTGACCATGGGCGCCAAGGCGGCCAAGGCGGCGCAGGATCAGGGGGTAATCATCCGCGCCATGGGCGACGTCATGGCGTTTTCGCCGCCCTTGGTGATCGATAAAACCGACATCGATCAAATGTTTGATCGCGTTCGTACCGCTTTGGATGGGATGGTTGGCTCCTAGACCTTTTGCAATGCCGCGCGCTGTGGAAACAGGATTATGTATGCGACGATCACTCCAAGCAGGATCGCCGACGCCACATAACGGTCCAGAGCAAGGCCGCCATGGTCAAGAGGTTTGTCGAGAAAGTCGCCGACCACCGCTCCAAGTGGACGGGTCAAGATGAATGCCGCCCAGAACAGCAGTGTCTTTGACAGGTTGGTCCAACGATAGACCGCAGCCACAGCCGCCAACAATGTTCCGAACACGATGGCTCCGCCCGCATAGCCAAGGTCAATGGTGTCCGAGGTCCAATCCCCCAAGGCGGTGCCCAGGGTCTGAGAAAACATGATCGTCACCCAGTAGAACGTTTCCGCCTTGTGCGTGCTCACCGAGTTAATAGAAACGGTTCCGAGCACTTTTTTCCATAAAGCGAGAGACGCCAAGGTCAATACCAGTAAGCAAGACGCGCCGCCGGTGTACCCAATGCCCAGCGAGCGATCAGCGAAATCGGCCAGTGTCGTGCCAACGGTCGTCGTTGCTATAATCGTCGACCAGTACAGAAAGGGATGAAATCCCGACGTTTTGATTTGGGCGGTTACGGCGACGATAAAAATTACAGCGAATATGGTGGTTCCGACCAAGTACCCCAGATTCATGGACATGGAGACGGCATCCCCCGCAGTCTCGCCCAGGGTCGTGGCGGCAATCTTTATGACCCAGAACAGCAGAGTTACCTCGGGCACTTTGTTGATCGCGGCGTGGAGGGAGGGAGGCATCGGTTCACGCTTTCGAATGAATGTCTTGATTGTGTATCCGGAAAATTTAGCGCTGCATAATGGACCCTCGGGTGTTTTCCGTAAAGGCGAGTATATCTAGGACTCAGAATAGGGTTTTTCATCTCCACGGGCAGGGAACGCACTTTACGAGTCGCATGGCTATCCCCTAAGATGTCGCATTGAATTTGGAGGCTTGAGGTCTGTGGACTACCAGCATTATTTCAGCAAGCGCATCGCGGATCTTAAGAAAGAAGGGCGCTACCGCGTCTTCGCCGATCTTGAACGTCAATGCGGTCGTTTTCCCATCGCCCTGAACTACCAGGAC
>CAIYCT010000451.1 GCA_903924765.1 uncultured Rhodospirillaceae bacterium
AGATCTCTCGCTCTCGGAAATCACCAGCGCATCGGCAAGAATGAAGGCGTTCTCGGCGGCATCCTGGTCGCCCTCCCGAATCCAATCGAGCGGATTGAAACAAGCTTGAGCCAAACCAAGTTTGGAAGCTGCTATATCCCACGGGTCGAGCAGGATCACATTTTGGCCGAGGCCAGCAATCCCCTTGGATCGCTCGCCCTTGCCTCGACGAAATGCGGTGATGAGGGCGTTCTCACCCTTCGGGTCAATAATCAAAGCCGACCCTTTATAGGTCAGGAGATTGGGGATGATGGAGGAAACGCCCTTGCCGCTGCGGGTCGGGGAAACGGTCAGAAGGTGCCGTGCCCCGTTATAGCGGATAGGTGGGGACGCGTATTTTTCGCCAACGTCAAATTCACCGAGAATGAAGCCTTCATCCCCAAACATTCCCTTGTCTGCGAGATAGGTATAGGTCGCCCATTGGGCCGAACCGAAACTGGTCGGGCGTCGCCTTACGGTTGGCAAAGAAGCAAAGGGACTTTTGCCGAATTGCAACCCAATGCCCAAAGCAATCAGAAAGGCCAAACCGCCCAGACCATAATCCAGCGTGTCGGCCATTGGGTAAGGCCCGACGATTCCGTAATAGACCACCCCCGCGCCAAAAGCAGTCCAGATGATGACGCGGAACCGTTTCAAAAGCGGGCTAAAGAATGTTCCGACGGCAAGGCCACCAAGTGCTGCAAGCAATAGCGTCCCGATGCGGGTGAAATAGAAGTCGTAGTTATTTGGCTGGAACGGGTTGCCTCGAAACAGCCCCAACGGGCTGTAAAAGAGCGACATGATGAGGATGGCCGCGCCTGCGCCAATCAGCAGATTAAGCGTCTTCGGGGAAACATTCGGCCCATCACGTTCTTTAAGTCGTTCAAGGGCAGCACGCAGATGGTTTTTTCCAGCTCGCCAATATTGACCTAATTTCGCAATCAAATCCCAAAAGAAAAGCTCGATCCCCAACATGGCCTACCCCCATATCATCACCGACCTTTTTCTATCGTGCGCGAAGTGGGGTTATGCTGCAATCCTGAGATGAAAAAATTTCTACCGATCCCGATCTCTATCCTTGTCGGGACTGCGACCTCTGATATGCACTTTCTGATCGTCGGCCTTGTCCTTGCCATTGTCCCTCAAAGCCTTCTCATGCTCGGCGCGGAGAATGTCGTAGCGGCTGCGGGTGCCTTTGAACACGCTCAAATCTTGGCCCTTTGCCCGTGCATCCCAATAGGCGGCAACGTCATGACGCGCCACTTCAAGATTGGGCGCACCCTCGCGGCGGGCTAGGTCGAAGATGTCGCCGCGTTTATTGCGGTCGGCGGGGTCGCGGAATGTCCAATGACCGTCCGAAGCCTGCCGCACTTCCAGTTCTTCGGTTCCGCCCTTGCCGTCCGCCCTTGCCAACCGATAGCGATTGGCTGCGCCGAAGAGATTGCCTTCAACGCTGTAGCCGTGAACGTCACGGGCGTACTCTGTCATGTTCAGGCGGCGCAGCGCGTCAACCTGCTCACGCGGGAAGGGTTCGGGCTTTTCAGCCTTGCGCTCCACGTCATCATCTTTGGCCTTGGTGCGGCCATCGTCTTCGCGGCCTTTCGACCGTTCCCTGATTTCGTCGCGGGTCGCGTAAGTGAGGCTGGCTTCTTCTCGGAATTTCCGCGCCATCTGTTCCCCAAGGGCGATTTCATTGGGGGCCAGATCCCGCGACACATAAAGCTCAACGCGGTTCTGGTGACGGGTCAAGCCGACATAGGCCGTGCGGGCATTCCAAGCAAATACGTTGTCATAGAGCGCGTAAACTTCGGGCTGCGTTTTGCCCTGGCCGCGATAGACGGTGCCCGCATAGCCAAGGCCGAATTCCTTGAAGGTCTGGGTATTGAATGCCACGGTGCGCCCCGTATCGGTTTGCGCCTTGACCCAACCGCGTTCGATCTTTTCGATGGTGGCAAGCGACCCGTTATAGATGCCCGCCTTGCGGTCGTTGCCATGGAACTGGATGCGGTCGCCCGTACCGATCATCAGTTTGCCGCGCACGGTTTCGACCTCAAGCTCGTTGCTCACTTCGCCGCGCCGGACTCGGATTCCTCGAATGTCCTGATTGAGCCGGTTCACTTGGACATTGGTTCCGGCATATCCGACGCGCCGCTGGCCGTGACCAGATCGCTGGTCCCAACGACACTGACGATTTCCCCGGCATCAAGCGACACGGTGTCGCCGTTCGCAACGATTTGATCGTTGAGGCCCACCAGTAAATTCCCCGTGCCTGACAAGGGAACGGTGGTAACGACGGCGATGTCCTCGCTGCCGGTCAACAGAATCGTCCCGTTGCTCATGCGCAGAACATTGCTGCTGCTGAGCTGGACGCTCCCCTGGGCGAGGGGGTCGGTCACGGTAAGCGTATCGGTCGCGAAGGAACTGAACAGAGCGACCACGTCGTTCGATCCCGTCACGGTCACGGTATCGGTGTTGCTGATCAGCGAGAGAATATCATTGGCGCCGGTCACGATCACCGTATCGGAAACGCCGGTCAGAGTGACCACATCACTTAAACCGGACAGACTGACGATATCGGCGGTACTGGATAGAACCACCACATCGTGCGTGCCCGTCACCTTCACGATATCGGAGGTTCCGGTCAAATTCACCGTGGCGCTATTGCCCGCAGTAACG
Source organism: uncultured Rhodospirillaceae bacterium (assembly GCA_903924765.1). GTDB lineage: Bacteria > Pseudomonadota > Alphaproteobacteria > Rhodospirillales > Magnetospirillaceae > CAIYCT01. The sequence goes on from CAIYCT010000451.1 coordinate 2,695, forward strand.
ACGTCGCCGTTCCCAAGAATCACACCGGTATTGCTGGCTCCGACCGTTATGGTTCCGGCATCCATCTGCAAGGCATTCGATGTTCCATAGGCAACAACTTGAAGAGAAAGATCGGAGAAAGTTCCGTTTAAAACAGTTACACTATCGCCATCATTGTAACTGATGACCCCATTGCTTATGTAGCCTTTCACATTGGTTCCGGACAGCCCCAATGTGTCCGAGACGCCAAGCGCCGACACCACATCGGATGTCCCAGATACGGAAACGTTTTCACCGGAATCCAGCGACACCGTGATATTGCTTACCAGCAAGTCGTCGGCGGTGCCGATGACGGAAAGGCCCTTCGACGTCACAAAACTATCGTTGGTGATCGAGAAATTCGCCACTTGACCCAGAACAATCATATCATCGTCGGTTGCCAGCACGTCATGCGACCCGATCACGCTCACCCCGTTGGAGGCGGAGAATCCGCCCGAAGTCGGGGTGATCGTCACTCCCGCCTCAAACCCGATCGTGCCGTTGCTCAGGCGGATGGTGTCCGTGCTGCCCGAATAAGAAACGTCATTCCCATTTCCGCTGGCAATCACCGTATCCGAGTTTCCAACGACGACGGCGCTTGCTCCGCCCTTGACCGTGATGGTGCTGTTGTTGGTCAATAGGGTGTTGCTGCTTCCCAAGAGCGCGAGGCCCAGTTTCGAATCGTTCAAGGTGCTCTGGGTGACCGAAATATTGGTGCTGTTCGCCATGGCCAGAGTGCCGCCGGTCATTTCGAGTATATCGCTTGTGCCAGTCAGGGAGACCAGATTAGCGCTGCCGTTTATGCTGACGATGTCGCCATTTCCCACTTTCAAGGTATCGGATGTGCCGATCAGACTGAGGGCGTCGCTGTCCAGTAGCGTAATAACTTCATTAGAACCGGTTGCCTCGCCCCCCGCCCCGATTTGCATCGTCATGACGTTGCCGTCCGCCAAGGTCACCACGTTCTCGGAGCCCGCCACGCTCACCGTGTTGCCGCTGGCCTTGACGTCGATCACGCTCAGTCCGCTGCCGCCGATGACGGTATTGCCGCTGCCGTTGGCCACCAGCGTATCGGTGCCGCCCCCACCGACCAGCGTATCGCCGCCCAGACCGCTGATTAAAACAACGCCGTCATTATTGCCCGCCACCAACCGATTGGCATGAGTGCCCCCGACCACCACATTGACGCCGCTCATGCTTGCGTCAAAAGTTTTTCCCTTGGCATTGTTCATGAACGCGGCGGTCTGACCCGATGCCAGTTTGGCGATGGTGGCGCCGTCCGTGACGGTGATGGACGCGCCGCTGGACGCCGTTCCGGACTCCAGCCATGCGTCGGCGATCTGACCCGTCGATCCGTCATTGAAGGTAAAAGACCCTGTTGCATGAATAACATTGCCATTATCATAGTTATTGGCTGTGGTCGAGGACACATTGATAGACTTGATACCCAGTTGGGCCAAGCTGTACAGTTCGCCGCTTTGGCTGATCCCGTCGCCGTTTTTATCCACCCACACCTTCAATTGGGAATAAATTGGATAGCTTGCGTCGATGACGCCCTTGCTGAGGGTATCGTATTGGGCCAGTTGGTCAAAACTGGAGATGATTTCCGTTCCGTTGTCGATCTTGCCGTTGCCGTTATTATCCAGCACCAGGAACCCTTCGTCGGGGGTGATCCATCCGGTCGAGGTTTTCGTCCCATTGCCGGTCAAATCGAAGGAAACGTTCGATCCCGCCAGCGGCGAGGTATGGACTTGACCACCCACCAGATTCAGAACCAACGGATACCAGTAGCTGTGATTGCCCGCCGATTGGGTCGAAGACGCGGATGAATAGGCTGCCCCCGCTTGCCCTGGCAATTGACTGATCGCGGCCAGCCTAGTCGATAGAGCCTCCGCCGGAGTTAACTGGATGGAGAGAGTTGCTAGATTTTGGGCCGTGCTGCCGATGGCCACCGCCGTCAGAATCGGATCGGCGAAAGACAGCCGTCCCTGGCGAACCGCATCCACCGCTTCGGCCTGCATCGCGTCCAAAAACGCTTGCTCGCTTTTTTGATAGCCCGTCGACTCGCCGATGAACCCGCCGTAATAATCGCCGTACTTGCTGGAATAATCCGCTTCTTCCGCCCGCGCATCGTTGATCCACGCGCTGGATACTTGCACATTGTACGTACTGGCGAACTGGTTGTACGACACGGCAAAAACGTCGCCCATGGACTTTGCCGTTCCGCCCGAGCCGCCGCCGCCCGAGTTGCTGCTGCCGTCCGTCAACTGATTGCCGTTGAAGGTATAAAATTGCTCAGTATAGGCATTCTTGGGCGAGCCGCCGCCTTCGAAGAGACTGACGATGGTTTCCACGACTTCGGCGAACACGGCAACCCCAATCACGATCGGATTCATGGTGTACGCCGCCGCCGTCCACAATGCCGTATTGACTCCGCTTTCCACGCTGGGCTGCTCGACAAAGCTGATGGCGCTGGTGATAGCGCTGATGGTTGGCATCGGAATAGCTGGCTCGTCTGCCAAAAGGGCCACCAAATTGTAGACTTGGAAGCCCGTCTGAACCACGTTGGCAGGTGTCGGGTTCTCGATGGTGTTCAAGACGGAGAATGCCAGCCCGACATCCGTGAGTAAGCCTTGAACCTCAGGCACATTGACGCGCAAAGCATTTGCTATACCGAGTTGCATACTCGCATCGACCGTCAGTCCCGCCTGCGCCGCTTGGAACACGGCATTCGCCACATTCTGGACGCTGGGATGGTCGACGTCATACTCAATCGCCAGCAGGGTTTGAATGGCTGCGGCCCCATCGGCCAAAAGCCCGCCAGCATTGGAGGGAGGTATGCCCAGTACCGCAGCCACCGTATTAACGAAATCCCTGCTGACCGCCGCGTTGTCGATCGCCTGCGCATTATACGCCTCGCCGATAGCAGCCAACTTGTCCAACAGTGTTGGAGCGTCGGCGCTGCTTGTATCGGCCGTCAAAGCCAATATCGTTTGCTCCTGCTGCCCCGTGATCGTTCCGCCTTTACCTCCATCAACACTCGCTTCGGTTGATTGACCTGCCAGATAACTGGCAACCGATGTCGCATCCTGTGGGTTCAACACTGTCTGAGGTAATTGCGCCGTGCCCACCGCCTGCACCGACTGGGTTGTCGTGTCACCAAAAGCATCCTGCGAATTGGCCAAGACCTTCCCAAGATTGGAAATCATGGCGTCCAGCGACGCGCCATCCGATACCACCGAATATCCAACACCGCCCGATTGATCCACAACCGGAGCATCGGCACCGTTCATGGTGATCATCGGATCGCCGGACGCGTCCTTGCTGATCGTATAGCCCGTCGTCGCATCGCCGACCTGGATTGCAGTCGTGCCGATGGTGATCTTTTGGGTGGTGGTCAAGTCGAACGGTTCGCCGCCGCCCGAGGGCTGCAAGGTCGCGAACCCCGTCGCGCGGTCGATGGTCAAGGTGCCGAGCGCGGTCGGAATGGACAGCGTGCCCCCCAGGCTGGTCACCCCCGTCAGACTGGTCATGCCGGCGATGGTGTAGCTGCTACCGTTCATCCCCAAAAGCGTAATGTCCTGACCGCTGGGGTTGGTGATCGCATATCGACGCCTTCGAACGAAACACCAGCCTTGCCCCCCAAATAGAGCCCCTGGACCCGCGACCTCGGCCCCCAGACCGAACGGGAGGTCGAACACCAGCTTGAAAACGAAGTCGAGGCGGAACGGCTGACCCGCCTCGACCGGACGCTGATCGAGCGCGCCGAGGACGGCAGGATCGATTTGCACGGGAACGTGTCGGCAACCGATTTTGATCGAGCCCATCACCAATTGCTGATCGCGCGGGCACGGCGGCTTGAACGCATGGGGCTTGCCGAGCCGGACGGAGCGTTGCGCTGGTCGCTGTCCCCTGAAACGGAAAGCGTGCTGCGCACGATGGCCGTTGTCGCAGGTGCCCTGCCGATAGCGGTTGAGGCAGCCATACCGATCTGTGGTGACGATGCCGTACTGCCCGCCGCAGCACCCGCAGGCGAGCAGACCGGAAAACAGAAAAGCTGGACGGCGCAGGCCATTCAGTTTCTGCGCCATAGCGGCCCGCACGCCCCTGGTGACGTTCTCGAACTCCTTGGCGATCTGTTCCTGACGTCGGCGAACCGCCTGCCAGAGATCCTCATCGATCAAGCGCAACTCTGGCACCTCGGTCCTGATCCATTCGGATTCGGGATTGATCCGGGGCACGCGGGTGCCGGTCGTCGGGTTCTTCATGTATTTGAGGCGGTTCCACACCAGCATCCCGGCGTACAGCTCATTGTTGACGAAGCCGGTGCCCCGGTTGACATGCCCCCGGATCGTCGTATGACCCCAGGCATGGCCGAACGGGCCGAGAATGCCTTCGCGATTGAGATCGGTAACAATGGCCTTGGGGCTCTTGCCTGCCGCGAACTCGCGGAAAATGCGGCGGACGATGGCGGCTTCCGCCTCGTTGATCTTCCGTTCGCCTCGCACCGGCTCGCCGTTACCGTCCAATCGTTTGACCACGTCATAGCCATAGCAGAGACCGCCGCCCGACTTGCCCTTCTCCACCCGCCCCCGCATCCCGCGATGGGTCTTGGCTGCGAGGTCTTTCAGGAACAACGCATTCATCGTGCCCTTGAGGCCGACATGCAGTTCAGAAATCTCCCCCTCAGACAAGGTGACGATCTTGGCTCCGGCGAATTTGAGGTGCTTGAAGATGGTGGCGACATCGGCCTGATCGCGGCTGATGCGATCCAGCGCCTCGGCCAACACGATCTCGAATTTTCCCGCCTGGGCGTCCTGAAGCAGGGCCTGAACGCCGGGGCGCTGGATGATGCTGGCACCGGAAATAGCGGCGTCTTTATAGGAGCTGACGATCTTCCATTTTTCCCGCGCGGCTTGCTCCCGGCAAATGCGGAACTGGTCCTCGATCGACGACGCACTCTGCATGTCGGAGGAATAACGGGCGTACAGGGCGATGCGGGTCATGGGGCACTCCTTCTCTAAAATCCAATCTCACCCATCCGGCTGTCCCTCTTCCTCTGGCCGGTTGTCGTTGGCCGCCAGCCGCCGGTTTTTCCCCTCCCAGGCCGCCCACTGCTCGCGGGCAATCTGATGTCCGATGGCACGGGCGATAATCCGGAGGCGCGGGTCCAGACCTCCGATTGGCGAACCCCCATTTGGCGAACCATTGCTGTTCGCCGCTGGAGGAACAATAATACCGTCTTCATCCTCCTGTTTCATGGACGCACCTCTTCCAGTGTGGAAAACAATTGGAATAGGATCGTCCAAAAACAGAGAAATACTGATAGTCTTTATATACGCTCACGCGACGTTTATGCGCCCTACCAGAGAGCCGAAAGCGGCGCCGCGAAAAGGCGCTCTCCGAAGGGAACCACCTTATCGTGATCATAAAGGACCAAGCCGCAGACGAATTTGTCGCCGCACGCCTCCTTGAGATGTTTTAATCCCTTAAAATCTGAGGCCGTCACGGTGGCCGACGCCTTGATCTCCACACCGATCACCCGCCCACGCATATCTTCAATGACGATATCCACCTCGTTCTTTTCCTTGTCGCGGAAGTGCGAAAAGGTAAGCCGCGCATCCGACCAACTGGCCAGCTTCAGCAATTCGGCAAAAACGAAACTCTCCAGAATCGCGCCAAACGGGCTGCGATCCCGCTTGAGGCGTTCCGGCGTGACCTCCCGCAAGGACGCCAGCAAACCGGAGTCGAGAAAATGCACCTTCGGGGTTTTGATGAGACGACTGATACGGTTCGTATGCCAGGGTTGCAGGGTACGGATCAGGAACAGACTTTCAAACACGCCGAGATACTTGCGTGTCGTCACATGGCTGACGCCGATGCCCGCCCCGAGAGTCGAGTAATTCACCAGTCCGCCCGCATGTGCGGCCAGCAGAGCCATCAATTGCGGCATCCGCGCCATGTCCTCGACATGGGCGATGTCGCGCACGTCGCGGCTTAAGATGGCGTCCAGATAATCCAAGTGCCAAGTCTGTCGGCGGGACCAACTCGTGCGAGCGACAGCCTCTGGATAGCCGCCAGTCAGTACCGCCTCTACCAGAGCATCGGCGACAATCATCTCGCCGCAGGAAGGAGGCTCGCCGCGAAAGAGCGGACCGAAGAAGTCTTTTTCCCGACCGCAGATCTCAGTCTGGGCCAAC
>CAIYCT010000452.1 GCA_903924765.1 uncultured Rhodospirillaceae bacterium
CGGCATACCAGCCCTCCAGCCACAATCCACCGGTCCACAATCCTAGTTCATAGGGCGAAAACAAATGAACATGCCGCCCATGAAATTCATACGGACCATGGTGTTCATGATGATCGCGTTCCCCAGCGAAACTGGGCTGCGTGACACCCCCAGAAACCAGCAAGGCCAGAGCGCTCGCACCGGCCATCAGAAATCTTCGCGACTTAGCGGTCATAATGGAGCCTTTTGTTCGATTATTTTGTAATTTTAACCAACGAATTAGGCGTTTATATGGCAATAAAGAAGCCCTTTCACTCTAAACTGAAGCGCTGTCATGACCAAGAGCTCAGACAATCCTTTTATGATCTTCGACCAATGGATGGCCGAGGCAGAGCGATCCGAACCCAACGACCCCAACGCCATGGCGCTGGCTACCGCCGATGCGCAAGGCCGCCCGGATGTGCGCATGGTGCTGCTGAAAGGGTGGGACGATCGGGGCTTTACGTTCTTTACCAATCTTGAAAGCGCCAAAGGCCGCCAACTGGCGGACAATCCCTTCGCCGCCCTCTGTTTGCATTGGAAAAGTCTGAAGCGACAGGTGCGCGTCGAAGGATCGATTGCTCCGGTCAGTCCAGAAGAAGCCGATGCCTATTTCGCCAGCCGTGCCCGCAGCAGTCAAATCGGCGCCTGGGCGTCGAAACAGTCGCGCCCCATGGAAGGCCGCTTCGAGTTAGAGCGCCGCATCGCCGAATTCACCGCGAAATTCGGGCTTGGTGCGGTTCCCAGACCCACGCACTGGTCCGGGTTCCGTCTTGCCCCAACACGGATTGAGTTTTGGCAAGACAAACCGTTTCGTTTGCACGAACGTCGCTCTTTTGCCAAAACCGATGCCGGTTGGGAGGCATCGGTATTATTCCCGTAGTCCTTCAGACTCAGGGGTTTTTACTCTTTCGGACCAAGTGCTTTGGCTAGATCGTAAACATGCTTGCGTACCGAGGGATCGGCAATGCGGTAATAAGCCCGCACCAATTCCAAGGTTTCGCGCTTAGCCATGGCGTTCTTCACGGCTTCCGGCGGTTCATCCACGGCGCCGACCATATGACGGGGGCTGGCGGATTGAACGTCGGCTTCCATTTCTTCGAAGAAATAGGAAATCGGAACTTCCAGGACGCGCGACAGGTCGAACAAGCGCGACGCGCCGATGCGATTGGCGCCGCGCTCGTATTTCTGAACCTGTTGAAAGGTCAGACCCAAAGCGTCGCCCAATTTCTCCTGACTCATTCCCATCAGGGTTCTACGCAGACGGACCCGTGTTCCCACGTGCACATCAATGGGGTTCGGTTTACCCGAGGGGGTACGGCCACGGCTAGCGCGCCGAGACCCTATTCCGCCCTTCTTTTTCTCGAGGACTTCCATATAACATCCTCCTTCTATTCAAGACGTTAACGATAAATATCCGACAAAGGTAGGCATCCCTGTCGAACACAGCATAACAACCTTACGCGCTGTGTACTACATACTTAAGGATATATCACCGGATAGGTGACGTAAACTTTAGCCGCACAACCGTAGGATAAAATATATGGGGATTTCTCCAAGATGCAAGGCCCCCGCTAAAAAATAGCGGGGGTCAAGACATCAATCAGCCGACGATTTCGGTTTGAGCGAAAAAGAAGGCGATTTCATTGGCGGCGTTTTCCGCCGAGTCGGAACCATGCACCGAATTGGCTTCGATGGATTCGGCGAAATCAGCGCGGACCGTACCGGGAGCGGCATTGGCCGGGTTGGTTGCGCCCATGATGTCGCGGTTGCGAACAACGGCGTTTTCGCCTTCCAACACCTGAACGACCACGGGACCCGAGATCATGAAGGCGACCAGATCGGGGAAAAACGAACGTTCCTTGTGAACGCCGTAAAACTGCTCGGCTTGCGCCTTGCTCAGTTGCAGGCGCTTTTGAGCGACGACCCTAAGCCCGCCTTCTTCAAAGCGCGCAATGATCTTGCCAGTCAGATTGCGACGCGTGGCATCGGGTTTAATGATCGACAGAGTACGTTCAATCGGCATGAATTTTTCCTTTCGGAGTTGCCTACAGAGCGAGGCTACAACCACAAAAGAGTGGTAAACGGGGCGGTTATATAGCCCCAACCGGGGATAAGAGCAACCAATTGTGCGTCGGACGAAAAAGATTTAACCGATTCGTGATCGTTTGCTTAAGCCCCAGACCATGATATTGAGCGCGTCATGCTACATTTGAACGACATCACGTTCCGGCAAGGGGGCCGGATTCTCTTTGATCAAGCCACCGCGCACATTCCTTTAGGGCAGCGCGTGGGATTGATTGGTCGCAACGGCGCGGGCAAGACCACCTTGTTCCGCCTAATCCTGGGCGAGGCCCACCTGGACGGCGGCGAAATCTCGCTGCGCCCGCGCGCCAGCATGGGCACGGTCGCCCAGGAGATGCCCGATGGCGACCAGTCGCCTGTGGATTTCGTCTTGGCCGCCGATCACGAGCGCACGCATCTGCTGGAACAGGCCGAAACCTGCGAGGACCCTTATAAGATCGGCGAGATCCACGAACGGCTGATCACCATCGACGCCCATACCGCCCCGGCCAGAGCCTCCTCGATCCTGTCCGGCCTAGGCTTCGATCAGGACCAACAGGCCCAACCCATGTCGTCGTTCTCGGGCGGGTGGCGGATGCGGGTGGCCTTGGCCGCCGTCTTGTTCAGCCGTCCCGAATTGTTGCTGCTGGACGAACCGACCAATCACCTGGATTTGGAAGCGACCCTGTGGCTGCAAACCTATCTGTCGCAATGGCAGGGCACCTTGATCGTCATCAGCCACGACCGCGAGTTGCTTAACGAAGTGTGCGAGCGGATCATCCATTTGGACGTGGGCGGCAAGCTGGTGTCCTATGCGGGCAATTACGACCGCTTCGAGCGGACCCGCAGCGAGCGGCTGGCCCTGTCGGCCAAGACCCAAGCCAAGCAATTGGAACAACGCCGCAAGATCCAATCCTTCATCGACCGCTTCCGCGCCAAGGCCACCAAGGCGGCGCAGGCGCAAAGCCGAATCAAAATGCTGGAGCGCATGGGGCCTGTGACGTCGGTGGTCGAAGACCATCCGGTGGTGTTCGACTTCCCCTCGCCCGATCCGTTATCGCCGCCCATCTTGTCCATCGACGACGGCCAAGCGGGCTATGACGGCAAGGCGGTGCTGTCCGATCTGAACATGCGCATCGACATGGATGACCGCATCGCCCTGCTGGGCGCCAACGGCAACGGCAAATCCACCTTGGCCAAAATCCTGTCCGGCCGCATGGCATTGATGCAGGGCCGCCTGACCAAGCCGCCCAAATTGCGCATCGGCTATTTCTCGCAGAACCAGACCGAGGAACTCAACCCCGCCGATACGCCCTACAAACACATGGCCCGTATCCTGCCCGACTTGAAGGAATCCAAGGTGCGCAGCCATTTGGGCCGGTTCGGTTTCGAGCAAACCCGCGCCGACCAGCCGATCTCGTCCCTGTCGGGCGGCGAGAAGGCCCGGCTGCTGTTCGCCCTGATGAGCCGCGATGCTCCCCACATCATGGTGTTGGACGAACCCACCAACCACTTGGACATCGACAGCCGCGAAGCCCTGGTCGCCGCGCTCAACGCCTATGAAGGCGCGATCATCCTGATCAGCCACGACCCGCGCATGGTCGAGTTGGTGGCCGACCGCTTGCTGTTGGTGGATGGCGGCGTGGTCACCCCGTTTGACGGCGATTTGGCCGATTACCGCCGTCTGCTGCTGGATAAAGCCCAGACTGCACGGCGCGACAACAAGGAATCCTCGGCCTCGCGCAAGGAAGAGCGCCGCGCCGCCGCGCAAGCCCGCTCGCA
>CAIYCT010000453.1 GCA_903924765.1 uncultured Rhodospirillaceae bacterium
CCGTTCATAGACCTGTCTATTCTCTGCCGTCCACATATCGCCCCCATTTGTTGCCGTGGGGACGATAGAATCATAAGTGATTCATCCGATTCAAGAACCTTCCGGACGGGCTCTTAGGGTTAAACGGCAACAGCATTACCGTCGAAATCACCGAAGGCTTGTTGTTGGATACGAACGAGATCATCACGGAAAAACTTCTGGAATTCCGGGATTTCGGCATGCAGGTATCCCTGGACGATTTCGGCACCGGCTATTCATCCCTGGCCTATTTGAAAAGATTCGATATCGACTATCTGAAAATCGATCAGTCCTTTGTTCGCGGCCTTGCGCCCAATTCCAGTGACATGGCCCTGTGCGACGCCATTATCGTCATGGCCCACAAGCTGGACATGAAAGTCATAGCCGAAGGCATCGAAACCGAAGAACAACGCACCCTGCTGGCCACAGCCTGGTGCGACTACGGTCAGGGCTACCTCTTCTCTAAACCCATTCCGGCGGAAGAGTTTGAACGGCTTTTCATACAGACGAACCAACCGTCGAGTTGAAGTCCGTCACGTCATTGAAGTCAAGCCTAGCGAAACTTATTGGTCCGAGGAAACCCCGTCGGCGGCAATCTGCCGATGGAGGCGCGCTTGCCGACCCAGGGCAGCAGGTCTTTTTCCACCCGTTCGCGTTCGCCCAGACGCCACGTCAAACCGTCTTCCAAACGGAACACCTGAATGTCGGCGGCGCCGCCGTCGCGGTACTTTTGCAGCATGACGCCGCGTCCCCGGCTCATCACCGGGATTTCGTCCAGCTTGAACACCAGCAGCTTGCGGTTCTCACCGATGATGGCGACCGAATCGCCAAGGGCGGAAATACAGAAGGCCGCTTTGTCGCCGTCTTCCACATTCAGCACCATGCGGCCGGCGCGGGTCTGGGCGATCAACTCTGATTCCTCGGCCAGGAATCCACGGCCCGATTGGCTTGCCACCAGCAATTTGCGGTCGGGACGATGGACCATCATGGCGACCACGCCGACATCGTTTGCCATGTCGATCAGAATACGCAAGGGCTCGCCATGCCCCCTGCCCTTGGGCAGTTTGTCGCCGCCCAGGGTGTAGAAGCGGCCATCGCTGGCGAAGATCAGGATCTTGTCGGTGGTCTCTGCCTTCAAGATCATGTGTAGGGAATCGCCTTCCTTGAACTTCAAATCCTCGGCCGTTTCGCCGTGGCCCTTCATGGCTCGAATCCAGCCTTTTTCCGACAGCACCACGGTGATGGGCTCGCGGTCGATAAAGGCTTCGATGGGCACCACAATGGCGCTGGGCGCGTCGGCCAACAGCGTGCGGCGGCGGCCCAAGTCGGTGTCCTGGCCGAACTCGGTCTTGATCTTGCCGATTTCCCCGGCGATGGCGGTCCAGCGCTTGCCCTCGCTGGACAACAGTGCCTGCAACTCGCTTTGTTCCTTGGACAGCTTCTTGTGCTCGTTCTTGATTTCCATTTCTTCCAAGCGACGCAAACTGCGCAGGCGCATGTTCAAAATGGCCTCGGCCTGGACTTCGGTCAGGTCGAAGAACTTGATCAAGGCGGGCTTGGGCTCGTCCTCGGTGCGGATGATGCGGATGACCTCGTCCAGATTCAGGAAGACCTTCAAATAGCCTTCCAGCACTTCCAGCCGAGCGGCGATCTTGTCCAAACGGAATTGCGAGCGCCGCTCCAACACTTCCATGCGGTGAGCCAGAAACGCCGCCAGCACCTCTTTCAGGTTCATCACCTTGGGCACCGAATCCCGGTCCAGCACGTTCATGTTCAGCGACACCCGCACTTCCAGCTCGGTCTGGCGGAACAATTGCTCCATCACGTGTTCCGGCTCGATGGTGCGGTTGCGCGGCTCCAGCACCACCCGCACATCCTCGGCTGATTCGTCGCGGATGTCGGCCAGCAGCGGCAGCTTCTTTTCCTCCATCAGTTCGGCGATCTTTTCGATCAGCTTGGACTTTTGGATCTGATAGGGAATTTCGCGAATGATGATGTGATACAAGCCGTGAGACAGCTTTTCCACTTCCCACTTGGCGCGCAATCGGAAACCGCCGCGCCCTGTGCGGTAAGCCTCGGCAATGGACTCCTTGGATTCCACCAGCACACCGCCGGTGGGAAAGTCCGGGGCGGGCAGCAGCGGCAGCAGATCATCGACACTGGCGTCGGGGAATTGGATCAGATGCAGCAGCGCGTCGCAAATTTCACCCGCATTATGGGGCGGAATATTGGTGGCCATGCCCACCGCGATGCCAGCCGAGCCGTTGGCCAACAGGTTGGGGAAGGCGGCGGGCATCACCGCCGGTTCCTCTTCCGAGCCGTCATAATTGGGACGGAAATCCACCGCGTTTTCGTCCAGCCCCTCCATCAGGGCCTGGGCCACTGCCGTCAATTTGGCCTCGGTGTATCGCATGGCGGCGGCGTTATCGCCGTCGATATTGCCGAAATTGCCCTGGCCTTCCACCAACGGATAGCGCACGGCGAAATCCTGAGCCAGACGCACCATGGCGTCGTATACCGCCACGTCGCCGTGCGGGTGATATTTACCGATGACGTCGCCAACCACGCGGGCGCATTTCTTGAACCCGCCCTCGGGGTCCAGCTTTAATTGCCGCATGGCGAACAACAACCGCCGATGCACAGGCTTCAGCCCGTCGCGCACGTCGGGCAGCGACCGCGACACGATGGTGGACATGGCATAGGCCAGATAGCGCTCGCCCAAGGCGTCGGACAGCAGCGTCTCGCGGATGGTTCCCGTGGAGGCGGGCGTGGTCATGATGAAACAAAACCCCTCTGATTGATCCGCCTATAGTAGACAAGGCGCAAGCGGCGTCAAGGGATTGTGGGAGAGAGTCCCCGCACCCGCTCCACCAACCGCTCCCGCGCTGGGGGAAATGACAAGCCATGGGCGGACAGGACGTGGCGGTCGAGGAAATAGCCGGTCAAGGTTAGGCCATTGGTGATGTCGGCGGGCGCGCCCTCGCCGCCTTCCGCCAGAAAGCGGGGCAAGGGCAGCAGTTTGTCGGCGTATGGTTCCCCTGCCGACAGCGACACGGCGCGGCCCGATTTGGGGCTGACATAAGCCAAGCCGTCATTGACCCCGGTGGCGGCGCAAGTCGTCAAATCCAGGCCGTAGCCCAGGCCGCGCAGCAGCGCCAATTCCCAATGGACATAGACGCTGGGCCAGGACGGATGAGGCAGCGCGTCCAGCAACGCGGTAAGCGCACCGAACAAGGCGGGCAGCGGTTGATGCTCGGGCAACGCGATCAAGGTCAGAGCACAGGCGGAAGACAGTGCCGCCAAGCGGGCGGGATCATCCAGGGCTTGGGCGGCGTGGGCGCTGACCAATTCGCAGCGCAGCGCGCCCAAATGCTCGGCCAGACGCGCCCGCCACGACGCCCACACCCGATTGCCGGGTAGCAAAACGCCACGCTGCTTGATGGAATGCGCGCCCCGAACCATGCCCGCCTGACGTCCGTGCTCTTGGGTCAACAGCGCAACGATGGCGCCGTTTTCACCGTGGGATTTTACGCTCAGGACGATGGCTTGGTCTCGCCAATCCATGGCTTATTGATCCATCAGCACCATATAGGAGCCCACCCCCACCAGGACCAATCCAGCCACCAGCACCACCAGACTGAAGGGCGACGGCGATGGCGGCGGCACATCCACGTCCCACGCCCCCAGTCGCCAGCGATTGACCAAGATCACCAGCACCAAGCCAATGCCGATCCACAGGATAAGTGAGCTGGAGGGGACCATCTACAATCCCGCCTGACGCAGCCATTCCAGGGCCGTATTCTGCAAGGCCTGGGGCAAGAGCGGCGCATAGGCTTGGTTGTCGGCCCGCAAGCGGCCAATGTCGATTTTGGCGGCGTTCAATTCGGCGGTATTGCCGACCAGCCAGCGTTCCAGTCCGGCGGCGGTGGGTTCGGGATGGAATTGCAAGCCCAACGCCCGCTCGCCCCAGGCGAAGGCCTGACAGGGGGTGATCTCGGTCGAGGCCAGAACTTGCGCGCCTCCGGGAGGATCGATCTTGTCCCCATGCCAGTGCAACACATGATGATTTTTCAGATGACGCAACGGACCTTTCAAGCCCGCGTCGTTCAAGGTCAAGGAGGACCAGCCGATTTCCTTGCCTTTGGGATTGGGGCCAACCTTGCCCCCCAAGGAGGCCGCCATAATTTGAGCGCCCAGACAGATGCCCAGAACCGGGCGGTCTCGGGTCAATCGCGCGCCGACGCCCGCCAGCTCATTGGTCAAGAATGGATAATCATCGGTGTCGCACACGCCGATGGGACCGCCCAGCACTACCCACAAATCGGCGTCAAACCACAAGGATTCCGTTGGCGCTCCCTGAGACGGCACATCGATCACCCGCACTTTGAAGCCACGATCGTACAAGATTGGCTCCAGCAGCCCCAAATCCTCGAACGCCAGATGTGACAATACCGTGCAGTGCTTCATCTTATGCGCCATTTTTCTTGGTAGCGGCCCCTGCTTGAGGCAGTTCCTCCCACCGCATGGGACAGGCGGCCGCATGGCCCCTCCAATCCCGTACGATGGCCCCTTTGGTTTCAAGATTCAATCGCCCTTTGGCGTCCTTGACGATCACCCGCTGCCAATAGGTCAAGATGGGAAAATGATTGGAATTGAATCGCACCGTCCCGCGCGGCGAGGCCAATTCCGCATGGCGCAACCCGGTGCGGAACGCATCCTTGTCCAACATCTTGCCCTGGCCCAATTTGAGCACCGCGTCCAGCACATTGACCGCGTCGAAGCCGTGACAGCTCCAGGTCGAGGGGGACCGGCCAAATTCGCTTTCGTAGCCCGAGATCAGCCGATGTCCGACAGGAGAGTCCATGTCCGAGGCCCAGGTCCCGACAATGCTGATCCCCAAAGCGGACTCGCCCATGGCCGACAGATTGATCCGCTCGAACCCGTACCAAGGGGCAAACAAGCGGGGACGGCCCAAGGGTTCCGATTCGCCCCAGCCATGGACGAACGCCACGCTCATGCCCCCGCTTAGCAGCGAATAAACGCCGTCGGGCGCCAAATGCCGGATCGTGCCCAGCTCCTTGCTAAAGGTAGCGACGCCCTCGCCGGTCTTGACCGTGGCCAGAATTTGCCCCTGGAACGTTCGCCCCAACACCTCGACGGCGTGGTCGACGCCTAGACGGTCGGGGCCCACCACCACGACCCGCTTGATCCCCTCCGCGTTCATCAACAGGCCCGCGGCCTCGTGCAGGCCGTCATCATCGCCAGCCAGATCGAAGAACCATGGCGAGCACCCTTGCTCGGCCAGCGCTTGCGGAGCTTGGCCCAAGTTCAGCACAAAAATCCCAGCGCTGGCATAGAGGGGAACCACCTGCGACAACGCCGACGGCGTCAACGCCGTCAGCACCACGTCAATGGGCTCGACGCCGATCTTGTGCTTGGCCAAGGCCATAGCCGCGCCGGGTTCACCCTTGTCGTCATCGACCACCAAGCGCACTTCCAAATTGGCCAGACGAAAGCCCGCATCCTTCAGCGCCAGATTGACCCCGTCCAACGCGTCCAACCCCATGGCGGCCTTGGCCCCGCTGAAGCTGCCCAAAGCGACGATTGTAAAACCGGTCTGTCCGGCGCGGACCGGGCCGCCCCCCAACACTCCAGCGGCAATGGATCCGGTTGCAAAGGCCTGCGCTAAAAAATTCCGACGGTTGAGCTGCACCCTTAAAAGTCCTTCCATTCGATATTTCCATCCGCCAATCCATAGACAGACAGCCTGGATTTAGCTAATGTCCGCCTCCATTCACATCGCCCAAAAAAGACCATAGTTTTGGGCTCCAATCCATCCTTAAGTCATTTGGAACGTCTCCCTTCATGCGTCTTTCCGGTTTTGTCGTCCTGATCTTAATCGTTTTGGGAAATCTGGGGTTCTGGGCCTCGATGAACCGACCCAAAACAGGCTTGCCTTGGGCGGGCACCATCAACAGTGTGTCGTTCAGCCCCAGCCGAGCCGACAATGACCCCACCCTGGCCCGCAAATTTCCCGAGCGCGCCCCCGATTTCCTGCCCACCACGCAGCAGATGGACGAGGATTTGGA
>CAIYCT010000454.1 GCA_903924765.1 uncultured Rhodospirillaceae bacterium
CGGGGCAGAGGGTGGTGGCGGGGTGGGGGGAGCCGCTTCCACCGTTGGCCGGCGCTGTGTAGGATGGGCCACCGGAACGAGTCTTTGACCATGAGGGGTATGCCCCGTGCCGCGCATCACCGTCGATTTGCCCGACCGCTTCGTCTACACCACCGAACTGGCCGTTTACATCAACCACATCAATTACGGCCACCATCTGGATAACTCAGCCCTGCTGGCTCTGGTGTCTGAAGCGCGAGTTCGTTTCTTTCGCTCGATGGATTATACTGAGTTGAATGTCGATGGCGTCGGAATCATCGTTGCCGATGTCGCAGTTCAATACCGTTCAGAGGCATTTCATGGGGAAGTGCTCTTATTTGAGCTGGCCGCCCATGACTTCAACAAGTATGGCTGCGATATTGTCTGGAAAATATCCGAAAAAATCTCGGGTCGAGAGGTGGCGCGCGGTAAAACCGGGATATTGTTCTTCGATTATGCCGAGAAGAAGAAGGCGATGGTGCCGCCCCGTTTCCAGGCGAGAGCCGCCAGCCCGTAATGTTGTCGGCTCGCATCGCCGATGATCGGGCACGCCTTCGAGCCAACTTTAAGGGAATTGCGAGGCTGCCGCGATGTCAATCGGCGATTTCTATAAGAAGTTGATGTCGTAGCGTTTGTTGTTGAGGGGTATCCATGTGCACTAGGTCCGTGGTCAGAGGGTTTACGTCGTCGCTGTTGGCGGCCTTCACGCTCTTCCTGCTGTTGGCCGGATCGGCTTTTGCCGCTGAACCCCTGGTCGTTGCGACGAACAGAGTTCCGCCTTTCGTGATTCCCAATGTCGAGGACGGCAAAGTCGTTGGCTTGACCGTATCCTTGGTGGAAAGCCTTGGTAAAATACTGGGGCGCCCGATTATCTGGAAGGTGATGGACTTCGGGCACGTCATCGAAGCCGTCAAGATGGGGGAGGTTGATTTTGCGGCGGCCGCTATCAGCGTGACGGCCGAGCGGGAACTTGTTATGGATTTCTCCCATCCTTATGTCACGACTGGGCTGGGAATTGCCGTGAGAAGCAGTCAAAGAAGTAGCGTCCTGACGATGATCGATGGTCTGCTGTCGAGAAGTTTTCTTGATGCCGTCGGGTCGTTGGCTCTCCTAATGGCAGGGGTAGGGCTGGTCATCTGGGTTCTTGAAAGAAAGAAGAACCAAGCGCAATTTGGTGGTACAGTGATAAAAGGAATTGGTAGCGGATTCTGGTGGTCAGCAGTAACAATGTCTACCGTTGGTTATGGTGATAAGACACCTCATTCATTGGCGGGGCGGATTTTTGGCGTATTTTGGATGTTTGCCTCTATCATTATTATTTCCAGTTTCACCGCTGCCGTCTCTGCAGTCTTGACGGTAAATCGGTTGGAAGGCGATGTTCTTGGGCCGCGTGATCTGCATAACGTGCGGGTTGCCACCGTTGGCAATACATCGGCGGTTCGTTACCTTGAGGGCAAGCAAATACGCTATGTCGCCTATAATAACCTTTCGGCGGCGATCGAGGGGTTGGCCAAAGGTGACACCGATGCGATCGTCTACGATGCTCCCCTGCTGAGCTACCTATGTTCGCAGCGGCCAAAACAGGATATTAAAGTCCTGGATTCGATTTTCTCCAGGCAAAATTACGCAATCGCGCTTCCATCGGGTAGTAAATTACGCAAGCCGGTTAATGAAGCTCTATTGTCGACTCTGGATACTCCGGCTTGGCAGGATGAAATGAATCATTGGCTTCCGGACCACTGATGGTTTGCATTCGCTAGTCAGGGGGCAGGTGGCGCCATTGCGCCGGGGGTTTTGTCTGGTCGCCGATGTGGGCTTGGTCGCCCGAATATTAGGCGCGGACGAGGTGCCGCGCCGCGGCAGTTCGATCTTGCAGACCGCTGGCGAGCCGTGCCACAATTGAAGTGACCGACATTTACCGTCCCGTCAGGAGCGCCCTAGATATGACGCCACCCACCGTTTCGACACAGTCAAACTGCAAAAAGATAGAGTCGTTGATGGAGAATGGTTTCGTTATCGTCGCCTTCGCGATATTTCTATTTGCGATGATTTCGACTCTGACAAAGTCTGGCCATGAAGCCGGTCATAGCGGCGGTGATGCGCACGTCCAAAGTGAGGCAGCGCCGCCCGCCCACCACTAA
>CAIYCT010000455.1 GCA_903924765.1 uncultured Rhodospirillaceae bacterium
CGTACAGCAGGACAAACGGCTCTTCCAACACGGCCATCTGCTTCTCGGCGTTGTTGATGAAGTAGGGTGACAGGTAGCCACGATCGAACTGCATGCCTTCGACCACGTCCAGCTCGGTGTCCAGACCCTTGGCTTCTTCAACGGTGACCACGCCTTCGGTGGTGACCTTGGCGAAAGCTTCGGCGATCTTGTTGCCGATTTCGGTGTCGCCATTGGCCGAGATGGTCGCCACTTGAGCGATTTCGGCGGTGTTGTGCGAGACCTTCTTGGCGCGCTTGGCGATGTCGGCAACGACGGCTTCGACGGCCAGATCAATGCCGCGCTTCAGATCCAAGGGGTTCATGCCGGCGGCAACGGCCTTGCAGCCTTCGCGGACGATGGATTGAGCCAGAACGGTGGCGGTGGTGGTGCCGTCGCCGACCAAATCGGCGGTCTTGTTGGCAACTTCCTTAACCAATTGCGCGCCCAGATTTTCGAACCGATCGGACAGTTCGATTTCCTTGGCGACGGAAACGCCGTCCTTGGTGATGCGGGGAGCGCCGAACGACTTTTCGATCAGAACGTTGCGGCCCTTGGGACCCAACGTGACCTTAACCGCGTCGGCCAGAATGTCGACGCCGCGCAGCAGGCGCGTACGAGCATCGGCGGAGAATTTAATATCCTTAGCAGCCATATTTTATATTCCTTGAGTAGCGTGATTGGCAGGAACAGTTAGGACAGGATGCCCATGATGTCCGATTCCTTCATGATCAACAGGTCATCGCCGTCGATCTTGACTTCGGTGCCGGACCACTTGCCGAACAGAATGGTGTCGCCCTTCTTAACGTCGAGAGCGACGATTTTGCCGTCTTCACCGCGAGCGCCTGGGCCCACAGCGATAACTTTGCCTTGAGAGGGCTTTTCCTTGGCGGTATCGGGAATGATGATGCCGCCTGCGGTCTTGTCCTCGGACTCAAGGCGCTTCACCAACACACGGTCGTGGAGCGGACGAAAACCCATGGAAACCTCCAATAAATAGTTAGAAACGAAAACGACCCCCGTGCCGCCCGTTATTGGGCTGTTAGCACTCAGGTCGCATGAGTGCCAACCATCTAGGGGTGGTTCCGGTTTCTGTCAAGGAAGTTCGGGTGAATTTTTTTTGGCGTTTGAGTCATAAGCGGAAGACGGGCAGGCCGTCTTCCGCCTGAAAAAAAGTCTTAAAGCACAGTCAGCATGCTTGCCACCAGCGGATGACGAACGATATCGCGTTCGATCATTTTGATCACCGCGACTTCGGGCAAGGTGGACAGGCGCTGGGCGATGTCGGCCAGGCCGGAGATGCCGGGCAGCAAATCGGTCTGATCGGGATCGCCGGTCAGCACCATGGTGGAGTGCCAGCCCAACCGGGTCAGCAGCATCTTGATTTGGCCATAGGTACAGTTTTGGGCTTCGTCGATGACCACGAAGGCGTTGTTCAAGGTGCGGCCACGCATAAAAGCGATGGGGGCGACTTCGATTGTGCCATCGGCGATGGCGGCGCGCAGGCGTTTGCCGCCCAGACGGTCGGACAATGCGTCATAGAGCGGACGCAGGTACGGAGCCAGTTTTTCTTGCATGTCGCCGGGCAGATAGCCTAGGGATTCTCCCGCTTCGACGGCGGGACGGGACAGGATAATGCGGGCAGCGCGGCCTTCTTCAAGGGCCTCGACAGCCGCCGAGATGGCCAGATAGGTCTTGCCGGTGCCGGCCGGGCCGACCGCCAGGGTCAGGTTGAATTCGCGCAGGGCATCTAGCAGGGCTTTTTGGTTTTCACTTTGCGGGCGGACTTTGCGGACATAACTCTGGTCGCGCTGTTCTTCTTCTACCGGCGACCATCTGGTTTCCGGATAAAGGGGGACGACACTGTCGGAACGGGTTTGGACTACGCCGCGTTGAACACGTTTTGCCATGCTTGGACTCCGATTCGTATTGATGAGTGCGCACAAATAAAAAAGCCTCCCAATGGGGAGGCTGCTGCCGACGCGTCGCCAAGGACCGCTGCCTTGGCGATGTAAGAAAGACCATAAACGCGAGATGCTCGACCGAGCTTAATGCACAAAGAGGTAACCCTCCGCTTGAGCAGGTTTCAACAAGAGTCAAGATAATCCTTTATGGAGAAAAAGTCACCAGGCCTCTTGTGTATTACATATAAGATTCATACTGCATGTAGTGTGTCAAATTTCTTAACGCGATCCCAGATCCAGCAGTTCCAGATTGCGCTGGGCGGTGGCGGCGGCGGCGGATGCGGGCTTGTCGGTGACGATCTTCACCCAATCTTCCCGAGCGCCTTTCGTGTCGCCGTTCAGGCGTCGCAGAATGCCGCGCTCCAGCAATCCATCGGCATCGTTGGGGTCAAGTGCCAGTGCCAGTTCCACGTCGGCCAGGGCGGATTTGCGGTCATCCAAGAAGCGCCGCGCACTGGCCCGCAGCACCAGTGCCTCGATGCGGTTGGGCTGCAAGATCAGCACGCGATTCAAGGTTTCGACGGCTTCCGGATAATGATGGACCTCGCCCAAGGTGACGGCGTGATCGAGCAGGATATCGGGATTGTCCGGGGTCAGCTTCAATGCCGCCACCTGATCGGCGTCGGCCCGATCCCAATCCCGCGCCAGAGTCCAGGCTTGTGCCGCCTGGGCCAGCATGCCAGCACGAACGAAATTGTCTTGGTGGCTGGCCTTGGCCAGCTCTTCCAATCGGTTGGCGCCGTCCTCATATTGTTTCTGAGCGATGCGAGCCAAGGCGCCGCAATGGCGGGCGGGCTCGCCGCCGCCCATGGTGCCCCAAGCCATGGCTTCCTCAAGGGCGTCGTCGGGATTGATTTTGACCAAAGACAAGCAGTGGCGATACTCTTGGGCTTGCTCGTCTTGAGCCCAAGCGAAGACCGGGATCAGCAAGCTGACGATGAAAACGGCGATGCGCATGACCCGGATATAAGACAAAGGAAATCACGTGTCGAAACTATTTATCTTTGGGCAGGGATTTTGCGGCCAGGAATTGGCCAAGCGTCAGCGCGCTTTGGGATGGACCGTGATCGGAACTCATCGGGCGAGCACTGAAAAGGACGATGATTGGGTCTTTGACCGCGACCATCCGTTGCCCAAATCGGCATTGGCGGACATCACCCATGTGGTGGCCTCGATTCCGCCGGACGAGCAGGGCGATCCGGCGTTGGAGTGGATGATGCGGTTCGGCCCTTGGCCCGCTTTGCGCTGGATTGGTTATTTGTCCACCACCGGAGTCTATGGCGATCACGGCGGCGCGTGGGTCACCGAGGAGTCGGAACTGCGGGCTCAAGCGGGACGGTCTGCGCGGCGAATTCTGGCGGAACGCAGATGGTTGGAGTCCGGTTTGCCCATCCATGTGTTTCGGCTGCCGGGCATCTATGGCCCAGGACGCTCGGCCCTGGAGCAGGTCGAAAGCGGTGCCGCCCATCGGGTGATCAGGCCTGGCCAGTTGTTCGGTCGCATCCATGTGGCCGATGTGGCCAATGCCGTGGCCGCCTCCATGGCGCGCCCCAATCCCGGCGCAATCTTTAATGTCGCCGACGACGAACCGGCCCTTCCCAGCGATGTGGTAGCGTATGCGGCCCAATTGCTGGGCGTCGCTCCTCCGCCCGAATTGACGTGGGAGCAAGCCCAAACGGCGCTATCGCCCATGGCCTTGTCATTTTACGCGGACAACAAAAAGGTGGACAATACGCGCCTCAAACAAGAGTTGGGCGTGACGCTGCTCTACCCTAATTTTCGCGTCGGACTTTCTGCTCTGTTGCAGGAGCGGATGGGTTAGGGCAAATTCTCCAATCCCCCTTATTTTCCAGGAAACGTTCATGACCACCAAGCCCCCTTCCAAATTCTATCAGCCCTTGGCCATCGGTGCGCCGTCGCCCTATCGGGAATTGCCGGTGCGGTTGGAGCGGATGATCCACTTCTTTCCGCCGCATGTGGAAAAGATGCGGGCCAAGATTCCGGAAATGATCTCCCAAGTGGATGTGCTGCTGGGCAATTTGGAAGACGCCATTCCCGCCGACCAGAAAGAGGCGGCGCGCAAGGGCTTCATTAAAGCCGCGATGGAAAACGATTTTGGCCAAACCGGTCTGTGGACGCGGGTCAACTGCTTGAACTCGCCGTGGTTCCTGGACGACTTGACCGAGATTGTCGCCGCCGCTGGCAACAAGGTGGACGTGATCATGCTGCCCAAGGTCGAAGGGCCGTGGGACATTCATTATCTGGATCAGTTGCTGGCGCAGTTGGAGGCCCGCAATGGGGTCAAGCGCCAGATCCTGATTCACGCCATTTTGGAAACCGCCTTGGGCGTGGCCAATGTGGAAGCCATCGCAGCAGCCTCGCCCCGCATGCATGGCATGAGCCTGGGCCCCGCCGATCTGGCCGCCAGCCGTGGCATGAAGACCACGCGAGTCGGCGGCGGTCATCCCTCGTATGGCGTGTTGGAAGACCCCAAGGCCGATGGCGGCGCGCGCACCTTGTTTCAGCAAGATCTGTGGCACTACACCGTCGCCAAGATGGTCGATGCCTGTCAATCCCAAGGCATTAAGGCATTCTACGGCCCGTTCGGCGATTTCGCCGATAGTCCGGCGTGCGAGGCTCAGTTCCGCAATGCCTTCCTGTTGGGCTGCCTCGGCGCGTGGAGTCTGCATCCCAGCCAGATCGAAATCGCCAAGCGGGTGTTCAGCCCCGACGCGGGTGAGGTGATTTTCGCCAAGAAAATCCTGGACGCCATGCCCGACGGCACCGGCGCGGTGATGATCGACGGCAAGATGCAGGACGACGCCACCTGGAAACAAGCCAAGGTCATCGTCGATTTGGCCAAGCTGGTAGCCAGCAAGGACCCGGTCCTCGCTCAGGCCTATGGGCTGTAAGGGTTGGTTGATCGGATGGATCGGGACAAAATGAGTCCCGATCCGCTCGGTTGAAATTGTCCCCTTGCCCTTGGCCGCCGAGGCGGCTATGAGTGGCGGCATGCATGTATTGGATTTTGAAAAACCCATCGCCGAGATCGAAGGCAAAATCGAAGAGCTGCGCCGTTTGACCGATACGGGCGATGTCAATGTCGCCGACGAGGTTGGCCGCTTGCAGGTCAAGGTCGACCGTCTTCTCCGCTCGACATACGCCAAGTTGACGCCCTGGCAAAAGACTCAGGTGGCTCGCCATCCTGACCGCCCGCACGCGTTGGACTATATCAATGCGCTGATCGAGGATTTCACGCCGTTGGCCGGTGACCGCTGTTTCGGCGAGGATCAAGCCATCGTCGGCGGACTGGGCCGTTTCCGGGGTTCTTCGGTCGTCATCCTCGGCAATGAACAGGGCAACGATACGCAAAGTCGCCTTGCCCGCAATTTTGGCATGGCGAAGCCCGAAGGCTATCGAAAAGCCAAACGCTTGATGGAGATGGCCAATCATTTCGGCATCCCCGTCATTACCTTGGTCGATACCAAGGGCGCGTATCCCGGCGTGGATGCCGAAGCCAGAGGACAGGCCGAAGCCATTGCTCGTTCCATTGAAGCAGCCCTAAACTTAAGGGTGCCTATGGTCACCGCCATTATTGGCGAAGGCGGCTCGGGCGGAGCCATCGCGTTGGCGGCGGGCAACACGGTTCTGATGCTGGAACATGCCATTTATTCGGTGATCAGCCCCGAAGGCTGCGCCTCGATTCTGTGGCGCTCGTCCGACGCGGCCAAGGACGCGGCCACGGCCTTGAAGCTGACAGCTCAGGATCTGCTGGCTCTAAAGGTCATCGATCAAATCGTGCCCGAGCCTTTGGGCGGGGCGCACCGCAATCGCGAGCAAACCATCCGCACATTGTCCATGGCGTTGGATGCGGCATTGGGCGAATTGACGCCCAACGAAGGGGGCGTGCTCAGGGCCAAGCGCCGGGAAAAGTTCCTGGACATGGGTCGCGTCGGTCTGGAATGAGCGAGCCGGACTCCTTTATCGCGGTCATCGTTCCGGTCAAGAACGAAGCCCCCAATATCGTGCCGTTGATCGAGGAAATCGTGGCGGCACTGTCGCCGCGTTTTGCCTTTGAGATTATCTATGTGGATGACGGCTCCGACGACCAGACGCCCCAGACCCTGGCCCAGGCCAAAGCCAGCTTTCCGGCCTTGCGGACCTATCGTCACCGGGTCAGCTGTGGCCAAAGCCATGCCATCGCCACCGGGATTAAGCACGCTACCGCACCGTTAATCGCTACCTTGGATGGTGACGGGCAAAACGATCCCGCCGATATTCCGGCTTTGTACGATCAATGGGTGAAATCCGATCCTGCTCAAAGATCCAAGCTGATGATCGCAGGCTGGCGGGCCAAGCGTAAAGACACGTGTTCGAAGAGGTTGGCGTCGCGGCTGGCCAATGGCATCCGCGCCAAGGCCTTGGGCGACCATACCCCCGACACCGGCTGCGGCACAAAGTTGTTCCCGCGCGAGTTGTTCCTGGAGCTGCCGCGTTTCGATCACATGCACCGTTTCTTGCCCGCTTTGGTGTTGCGGGCTGGGGGGACGGTGCTTTCGGTTCCGGTCAATCACCGTCCGCGCCGCGAGGGTCACTCCAATTACAGCAATCTGGCCCGCGCCTTAGTGGGGTTGCCGGATTTGCTGGGAGTGATGTGGCTGATGCGCCGGGCCAAAAATCCACAAATCGACACGCCTGGGGCCGAAGGATAGACATGACCGAAGCCGCCCCGCCGACAATGCTCAGCCGTCCTGCCCTAGTTCGCATGGCGGTGTTGGCGGCGACCTTGGTGGCGGTCGGTTGGATGATGGATCATCTAGGTTTGCGCCAATTGCTGGCCACCCAATGGATGGATGCGGAAATCAAAGGCCATGGCTGGCAGGGCATCGGATTGTTCCTGGTTGTTTCGGCGCTGTCCATGTCCGTGGGGGTGCCGCGGCAAATCGCCGCCTTCATGGCCGGCTACGCCTTCGGCCTGCCCCTGGGAAGCGGCTTGGCCCTGGTGGCGGCGTTGCTGTCGGCCACCGGCATTTTTTACTATGCGCATTACATGGGCCGCGATTGGCTGACCCGGCGTTTTCCCAAAGCCTTCGTTTGGCTGGATCAGTTTTTGTCGCAGAATACCTTCGCCATGGTTTTGGCGTTAAGATTGGTGCCGTTTTCCAGCAACTTGGCCACCAATCTGGCGGTGGGGGTTTCGGGCGCACGCTTTTTTCCGTTCCTGGCGGCGTCAGTGCTGGGTTACCTTCCTCAAACTGTGGCCTTCGCCTTGTTGGGCCAGGGCGCGACTATCGATCCGGTGGTTAATTGGGTGATGGTAGTGGTGTTGATCGGCGCCTCCAGCGCTTTGGGACTGCATATGTGGCGCAAGACCAAGAAACGGGTAGCAAGCGATGGGACGGTATAAGCGGGTTTTATTCGGCTTGAGTTTTAGCGCCGCCTTGGCGGGGTGCGCGTCCCAGACCCGTCCGCCCATCGCCGTGCCGGTGTTTCGATCTGCCGCTCCGTCTTCGGCGGTGACAACCGATCCTAAACTGGTCGATACAGTGGCGGCGGCGCTCAATGGACTGGACTCGCGGACGTTCCAGGCGGTTAGCATGGCTGAGTCCGGGGGCTTGGTGTTGTTGGTGGGCGCGGTGGTGCGCCCCGATCAACGGCGACAATTGGAACAAAAAGTTGCGGCGGTGCCTGGCGTGACTGGCGTCTCCGATCATATTTTGGTGGTCGATAGCGTCGGGTTGGATGGCTATCGTCCCGATCTGGGCAAAGAACGGGATTTGAGCGGGAAGGTACCGCTCGGTTTGGCTTTGCGCGTGGTGCATGGGGTGGCCTATCTGGTGGGGGTGGCGTCCGCCGCCGAGGTCGGCTCGTTCAAGGAAAGCATCGCCGACGATCCCGCCATTCAGTGGGTTGATTCAACGGCTGTAACGTCACGGTGATCACAATGAGAGTGTCCATCAGCCAAGGCATCGCAATTTTGGCTTTAGCGGCGGCTATGGTCATCGCGCTGATCAGGCCCGAGCCGACGGCACAAGCGCCCGCCTTGGCCTTGGCGGTGATGTGCGTCGGATTGTGGGCCACCGGGGCGCTGCCCGAATATCTGACCGCTTTGATTTTGTTGACCTTGGCGATGATCGGCAATGTGGCGCCCGGCGCCATTGTGTTCTCCGGGTTCCAATCGCCGGCTTTGTGGTTGATCCTGGGCGGGCTGGTCATGGGCGTGGCTGTGCGCTCCACCGGGTTGGGAGAGCGGGTGGCCCAAAACATGACCCGATGGTTCGGAGCCAGCTATTGGGGGGTGATCGCCGGGGTGTGCGGCGTCGGCACTTTGTTGGGCTTTTGCATGCCATCTTCCATGGGGCGGGTGGTGTTGCTGATGCCCATCGCCCTATCACTGGCCGACGGATATGGCTTTCAACCGGGATCGAAGGGCCGCACCGGGGTAGTGCTGGCCGCGGCGTTCGGCAGTCATGTGTCCACTTTCTCGATCCTGCCCGCCAACGTTCCCAACGTGGTTTTGGCGGGGGCGGCGGAGTCGCTGTATCACTTCACCTTCACCTATGCCCGGTATTTGCTGGTGCATTTCCCGGTATTGGGTCTGCTGAAGATCCTGATCGTCATTCCGTTGATCGTTTTGGGTTGGCCGGATACGCCCAAAGCCTTTCAGCAACAAACCTACAAACCGATCACGCCTCAGGAAAAAGGTCTGTCGGCATTGCTGATCATCGCCTTAGGCTTATGGGCCACCGACGCGATCCATCACATCAGTCCCGCTTGGATCAGTATGGCTGCGGGGATTTTGTTGCTGCTGCCTCGGGTGGGGTTGGTAGATACCAAAGCCTTCAACAGCCAAATCAATTTCGGCTCGATGTTCTATGTGGGCGGGGTGATCAGTCTGGGCGCCATCGTCAACCAGTCGGGATTGGGCGAACGGTTGGCCGATTATATCTTGGCCATCGTCCATCTGCAGCCCGACCAGCCGTTTGGCAATTTCATGGGACTGAGCGTCATCGGCACCGTTATGTGCATGTTGGCGACGCTGACAGCTGCTCCCGCCATTCTGACTCCGTTGGCTGGTCATATTGTCCAGGCGTCGGGGCTGTCTTTGGAAACGGTACTCAATTCGCAGGTGTTGGGCTTCTCCAACCCGCTTTTGCCCTATGAATCGCCGCCGTTGGTGGTGGCGGTGGCGTTGGGCGGAATCGGTATGGGCTCGGCCCAAAAGCTGTGCCTGTGGATTGCGCTGCTCACAATGCTGGTGTTGTGGCCGTTGGACTTCCTGTGGTGGCGGATTCTTGGTTTGCTTTAGTGGTTGCCGTCGCCGCAATGGCGGCAACCGTCATGATTTGCAAAAAACCGTGACTGACTAAACCCTTGTTTTCCGCCGTTTTTCACTGTCACAAAAAAGAATCTTCAACGAAGCAAAACTTTCATGTTGACGTGGGGGGGGCGTTTATATAGAAACCGGTCTCCCGACGCGGTGGTGAGCGTCAAGTTTACCGGTTCCGGTAGTCGGGAATGCTGTTTTAGAAGTAGATAAAGGAAGGGATGTGTGGGCGGCCTTGGTATGGTCTGTCTGTACATCTTAGAATTAGCAGC
>CAIYCT010000456.1 GCA_903924765.1 uncultured Rhodospirillaceae bacterium
CACTGGACTGGCGGCCGACTCCGAGGCATGGGTGCGCCTGACCTTCGTCAGCCGCACTGGCGAGACCGCAACCGCCTACCGGCGGCTTTCAGCCCCAGCCAGCGGCGCCCCAGTTATCGAGGCTGAAGTGGACCCCCGCCTGCTGGTGGCATCGCCCCTGATCGATACCGGTCTGCTGATGCCCTGCCGGTTAGCGCATATGGGCTTCGGCGAACGTAGCCACTCCCTGTACAGCGCGGTAAAGGCGCTGACCGGGCTTGACCAGCTTGCCGATATCGGCGAAGGCGTGGCCAATCAGCTAACTCACGCTGGCCGCAAGTTTCTGAAATTCGCCAAGGACCAAGGTATCGGCCTTAAGGAAGTCGCGTTCAGACGGGCCATCGAGGCAGCTCTCAAAGCGGCCAGCCATCTTGGGCTCGACATCAGTGGATGTGATGACTTCGCCGGCCAGGATGTCGTCCGCCGCCTCAGGGACGTGGCGGCCCGGCTTACGACCGATGCCGGCAGCCACCTTGGCACGCTGAAGGACAGCCTGTCGTCTGACATCGACATCACGACACCCCAGGGCCGCGCCACCGTCCGACAGGCGCTGGAGCGGGCGCGGGTGATTATGGGGCAGGGAACAACCGAAATCCCGACCCTCGCCGCCCTGAAAGCTCTTACGACCGCAGCGACGGATGCCGGTTTCGCATCGCTTCCCGCGGCGTTGGCTGGCGCCGAGCACGAGTTAGAGCGGGCCCTGCACTGGCACAAGGCTCAGGAAGCCGATCGCAAACTGCGCCTCAAGGCGGTGGCCGCACCGTGGTTCAATGTCGAGACGGAGGCAGCCTGTCCATTGTGCGAAGGCGTGCTGGCCACTCCGGACCAGCAGGCGCTGGCGAGGGAGCTGGCGGAACTTAGGGCCGAAGCGGGTGCGGCCGAGCGGAAGCTGGCAGACGTCTGCGCTCGGCTTGAAACAGAACTACGTCGATCGCTGCCGAAGGAACTGCTGCCCCACCTGCCACTTCTCGCGGAACTCGATCCGCGCCAGGGACTGACCTCAGCCATCCTGGCGCGCTTTGCCGACCAGCCCCCGTTCAGCACGATCCTGGTCGGTGCTGCGAAGCTGGTGCGGGATGCCGTCGCCGCCGGAGCCCAGGCGCTGCCTCCGTTCATCGCGCCAGTTCCCGCAGCGCCTCCGGACCAAGAGGAAACCGCCAGTCTATGGGCCACGCTCGGTGATTTGCGACGGGTGCTGGCCTTGGCAGCCTGGTGGGGGCTGCATCGGCAAGCTTTCGTCGATTTCTGGTCCCAGATCATCGGCAAGGGAGGTGTGGACGGTACGTATCCGATCGATAGCCTGCATGGGCACATTGACGCGATCGACCTGGCGCTGGCAAAGGCTGAGCCGTTCGACGAGGCGGCCCGCTATTTGATTGAGGCCGCGGAGGCTGCAGAGGCCTGGCAGCGCATTCAGGCTGAACAGCTGCTGCGGGAACATATCCGCGATGCCCTGCTGCCCCTGAAGGACCTGCAGGTCATGGTCGCCGCCGAAACGGCGGGCTCGCTGGCCGCCCTGTCGGAACGGATCGACGCTGTACTGGCCCGCATCCATCTTAACGAGCGGCTAAATTTTCGCCATGCTGCCGTGGGCAAGAAGGTGGTCCAAGTTTACGGCGGCTTCGCCGAGGACATGAAGATCGATGCCACCTTGGTGGCAAACACGTCATGGCTGCGGGCTATCCTCTGGGCCTTCATTCTGGCTTTGCGCGAAGCCACCATCGAATCGTTGGGCGCCAATCCCTTCCCGCTGATGCTCTTCGACGACCCGCAAACCACCTTCGACCCGCGCAATAAACGCAAATGGGCTGAGGAACTGGCGCGGCTGGGCAACTTGGATCCGGCCGAGCAACCGATGGCCGCTCAGATCATCCTGACCACCCACGGCCGCGACTTCTTCGTCCTGCTTACCGAGGTGGAGAAGCTATCCGGCCAACAAGGCATGATCGCTCCGGTCAATGCCGCGTCCGAGCGGGCGACGGTGGTCAACGGCAACAATCTGCAGCGCATCTTTCAC
>CAIYCT010000457.1 GCA_903924765.1 uncultured Rhodospirillaceae bacterium
GACTGGTGGTCGGTATTGCCGTGGCCTTGCTGCAATCGGTGACTCAATTGCAGGAAGCGACACTGACCTTCGTCCCCAAAGCTTTGGTGGTGTTTGGCGTCCTGGTTCTGGTGCTGCCTTACATGATCCACACCATGGACGATTTCTGGAAGCGGTTGCTGGATCTGATGATTGCCGGCACCGGGTAAATCGGTGCTCTCGGACTACCTCTCGACCAATATCTACCAGTTCATGCTGGTGTTCATTCGCCTGTCGGCGGCCTTGATGACCATGCCCGGCTTGGGAGGCGTATTGGTTCAAGCCCGCGCCCGGTTGTGGTTGGGAATGTCGCTGGCCTTCGTGGTGTTGCCGGTGGTGTCGCCGTTCATCCCTCCCCTGCCCCATCAACCGGCCGAACTGTTTTTGCTGATCTTGGGCGAGGTCATCATCGGCATGTTCATGGGCGCCATCACCCAGGCCTTGATGGCGTCGGTGGACATGGCGGGCACCTTCGTCGGTTTTCAGACCGGCCTGACCAACGCCTTTTCGTTCGACGCCATTTCGCAGCAACAAAGCCAGCTGCTGACCGGCTTTTTGAATACCGTTGCCCTGACCGTGCTGTTCGCCAGCGACATGCATCATCAGATCCTGAAGGCGGTGGTGGATTCCTATGATCTGTTCCACCCCGGCCAACCGCTGATGCTGGACGATTTTTCCACCACTCTGGCCCATCTGGCCACCCATTCGTTTGAAATGGGCATGCGCATGGCCGCGCCGGTGCTGGTGTTCGGCTTGGTGTTTCAATCGGGCATGGGGCTGCTCAGCCGCTTGGTGCCGCAGATGCAGATTTACTTTGTGGCTTTGCCCATTCAGTTATTGTTGGGACTTTGGATGTTGATGGTGGCATTGCCGTTTATGATGTTATTGTTCTTACAAGATTTCGCAGAAGGTCTGGGACCGTTCCTTAAATAAGGGGCCTAAAATAAGGACGTGAGATGGCCGCTGAAGACGATGGCAAAACCGAAGACCCAACTGGCCGAAGGCTTGACGAAGCCCGCGGCAAAGGCCAAGTAACCCAGTCCCAGGAGATGCGCCTGTGGGCCTCGCTGATGGCCGGGCTGATTATTCTGTCCATGCTGGTCAGGCACACCGCCGACAGCCTGAGACTATCGCTGGCCCCCCTTTTCGATCACCTGCACGAAATCCATTTGACCGTCGAAAGCCTAGACGCCTTGCTGTTTCGTCTGAGCTTGGATGTGCTGGGCGCCTTGGCGTGGCCGTTCATCGTCGTCATCGTCCTGACCATGGTAGTGTTGGTGGGACAGACCAAGGGGTTTATGTGGACGCCGTCCAAGCTGATGCCCGACTTTTCGCGCCTCAACCCCATCGACTATATCGCCAAAATGTTCTCCACCCAGCAAATTGTGGACCTGCTCAAGAATCTTCTGAAGCTGGCGGTGATGGGAACGGTGCTGGTGTTGGTGATCAAGCCGCATTTGAACCAATTCGCCAATCTGGGACGCTTGGATTTGATCGGCATGCTGAATTTTGTCAGCGACCGAGTCCTGACCTTGTTTTTGGCGGCGGTGATCATGCAGACCGCCTTGACCGCGTTCGACTACTGGTATCAGCACAAACGCTTCATGGACCAGATGAAGATGAGCAAGCAGGAAGTCCGCGACGAACACAAACAGTCCGAAGGCGACCCCATGGTCAAGGGCAAGCTGCGGTCGTTGCGCATGAAGCGCGCCCGTCAACGCATGATGCAAGCGGTGCCCGAGGCGGATGTGGTGGTGACCAACCCCACCCACTTCGCCGTCGCCTTGAAATACGACATGTCAACCATGACCGCACCGCGCTTGGTGGCCAAGGGCGCCGACTTAGTGGCCAAGCGCATCCGCGAAATCGCCGACCAGAACGAAGTGCCCATCGTCGAAAATCCGCCTCTGGCCCGCGCCCTGTACGCCAGTGTAGAGTTGGATCAGGAAATCCCGCCCGAACATTACAAGGCGGTGGCCGAAGTGATCGGCTACGTCATGCGTTTGAAAGGAAAACTGTCCTCTGCTAGCCGCCCCGCTTAAACAGACTTTGTCCTGGACGTTCGGTCTGCTGCTGGCCATGGCGGCAGTCTGGGCCTATCAATCGGACGCCCCGCCAACCCTGGTGCAAGGGCTGGCGACAGGATCGGTTTTGCTGCTGCTAATGGCGATCACCTTTGATCATATGAAGCGGTATCGCGCGTTGGAGCGTGAACGCCAGTTGCTGTCCACGGTCCTGCAAAGCTATCCGCAGGCGGCTTTGATCGTCCATAACGGCGCCGATCTGTTCCGCGACCCGCGCGCGTCGGTTTTGCTGGGACTGGCCCACGACCCCTTGGCGCAGCTATCGGCCATGGCCTATGCGGACGACCGCTTGCAGGACGAAATCCTGCGTCTGCAAGCCGCCGCCCTGGTGGGGGCCGAACGGCGGGCGGAAGTCTCCCTTTCCACACCCGACGGCACCCGCAGCCGCTACGCTATCACCACCTATCCTTTGAAGCGCCCCCTGCAAGGCCAAGTATGGACCGTCGAAGACATTTCCGCCCGCTATGTGATCGAAGAGACGCTTCGTCGCGACTGGGAATCCATGTCCGACTTCATCGACCTTCTGCCGGTGGGCTGCTACTCCGCCGACGCGTCCGGGACCATCCGCTGGATCAACCAGCGTCTGGCCGAATGGCTAGGACGCAAACCGCAAGATCTGACCGGCCTGACCCTGGACGAGGTGATCGGACAGACTCCCGACCCCGAAGGCGGACGGACCGAATTGCGGCTGTCGGGCCGAGGCGGCGAAGTCTTCCAGGCCATGATCGCCCATACGGTGTTCGACGATGGCGGCGAGACGCTGACTCGCTCGGTGGTGATGCGCGATCTGGTGTCTGAGCATCAATGGGAACGGGCGCTGAAATCCGCCGAGCGCCGCTTCCGCTGGCTGTTCGACGACGCCCCGGTCGGCATCGCCGTGGTCGAATTGGACGGCACCATCGGCACCTGCAATCTGGCTTTGCAATCCATGCTGGGCATCGACCACGATTCTCTATCGGGCAAACCCGCCACCGATTTCGTGGTGCCCGAACATCGGCTGGTCGCCGCCGAGGAATTGTCCAAGGTTCTGGGCGGATCGGTCACCGGCACCCATTTGGAAGTCAAATTGCGCGGCCGCCGCGACGTTATCGCTCAATTGTTCGTGAGCCCCACGCACGAAGAGGGCGACATTTCTGGTCTGATCATCCATTTCATCGACGCCACCGAGCAACGCAATCTGGAAGTTCAATTCGACCAGTCGCAGAAGATGCAGGCCATGGTGCAATTGGCCGGCGGCGTCGCCCA
>CAIYCT010000458.1 GCA_903924765.1 uncultured Rhodospirillaceae bacterium
ATTGACCCATCGGGCTATGATGCGGGCAAAAAGGTCAAAGGCAAAAAGCGCCATATCGCAGTCGATAGCCCAGTCGGTCGCAGGCGGCGTCATTGAATTCGACAAAGCGTAGCGTCTCGCAATCGATCAGGACAATGGCGTTGACGGATTGAAGGGCCAGCGCCGCAAACAGGTGGTCGCGGTCGGAAATGGTGCGCAGTTGGGTGTGAATAGCCTTGTATTCGCCCACGGCGACGGCGACCCGTCGCCGCAGCATCTGATTCCAGATCACTAAGACCAACACCACCGCCAAGCCAATCAGGGCGACAATGATGGCTTGGCGGATGTGATCGTCCGACCAGTCAGAGCTTACCGAAGCGCCAAACCATTTTTGATTAATAGCATCGACGTCCTCTTTGGGGATCTTGTCGAAACCCTGCTGAATTTCGGTGAATAATGCGTCTTTGCCTTTGCGAACGCCCCAGTGAAACGTAGAACTGTAAAGCGGGGGGCTGATGCGGAACTGGTCCGCTATTCCCAGCTTGGTCAAGTAGGTAAAACCAGTGACTCTGCCTGCGCAGAAAACTTCGGTTTCGTGGTGAAGTGCGCCTTGGATCATTGCTTCCAGGGTGGAATAAAGGTGAACATTTTTAATGCCCTGTTCTGCCATCCAGTCTTTGCAGACCCCATGACTGTAAACCCCGACGGCAAATCCATGCAGACTTTGCGCATCGTTTATGCCCAAGATATCCTTGTTGAAGAAGGCATGGACGACGGAATGATATGTGGGTTCGGATAGGTCCAAATAGGGGAGGAGTCTTGGACTGAAGAACACTGGGTCGATAACGTCCGCCTTTCCGTTGACGACGATATCAATCGCTTCTCCCCATGAAATCGGAAGGAAACGGACGTCAATATGGGTCGCAAGCGACCAAAGTCTCCAAAATTCGGGGCGCGCCCCTTTAAGCTCTCCATCCGTATCGACAAAGGAGTGGGGAGAAAGGTCGGAAGCGATGGCGACGGTGATGAACCTTTTGGGCGGGGAAGCCTCCTGCGTTGCATCGGCGACTGTCGTCAGAACCAGGAACAACAGGGACGCCAGAACCAGGGTGATAAAACCAATCCTATTGTGTGGAGATCCCTGCGGCTTTAGACACTGCAAAAAATATAACGCCAATCTCAATGTACATTCTTCCAAAAAAAGGGCGATGATCATGAATGTGCCGATGATGAAAGTGATAGGGCGTCTGACCCGCGTGGCGCTCGTTAAACTTGATCTATTCTAAACTGCGGGGTCACGCTATCAGCTTGATGCTGCGCACACGAGCTATCTTTGGTATGGAATGCGCCCCATTGGTCAGGTGAGGTGAGCGGCAACCTGACCTTCGTCAGGTCTTGCGCGAGGGGCTTGGTTGTACTTCCGCCAGTATTCCAGCCACTAAATCACCCTATAAACCGTTTGCGCAGAATTTTTTACCAATCCATTCGAGTGGTTTTCAATTTCACAAGTTATTGAATTGTATATATATAAATGGCGGAGGGGAGGGGGCCTGAGGTGAACCCTCTCTGCTGTGACCTCAATGGGGATTGGGTACGTGACGTCACCCCGCTAGAACTGGCCTTTCTCGATATGAAATACATCCGGTTTGCCGGGATCGGCAACATAGGACAGGACCAGCACCGCTTTTTTGACCTCGGCCTGTTTGTCCTTGGCGTCAGCTTTGCCGTCTTTCTGTTCCTGGATCGGGATAAACCGCAGTGCCACGGCATGGCCTTTGGCATCGGCTCCCCGGAAGGCTAGAACGCTGCCATCGGGCAATTGCTGGTTCACGGCCTGTGTCCCCTTGGCATAGGTGCCTTTGCCCATAAAATAAGACGTCAGGGCCGAGGCTGTCGACGCGATTTGCCCCACATCAACCCCGCCATTCTCGCCCCACACCACATTTACTTGGAACAGTTTGGCACTGGAGGCTCCCAGAATGTACGAGATCGTCGCCGGGGGCGTATCGGGAATAAGCGTCTTGCCCGCCACCATCAAAATGGTGGTGCGTTCCGTGGGATTGGTGGTTTGCGTGGGGTCGCTGTTGCCCAAATCCGTCTTGATCGCTTTGCGTACCTCGGCTTCGGTCATGCCGAAATGGGCCGAGCGATAGCCGTCGATTACCGCAGGTTCGGCACTCTGGGCAGCGGCCCCGGCTTGATTGGCGGGGGGGTCCGCCAGGACCATGGGCGGGCCTGCGATCATTGCGGCGAGTACGGCGCACGTCATCAACAACGCTTTCATTATCGTCTCCGTCTGTTCTGAATTAGGGGGTGGGGTTCTTGCGAATCAGATTCGGATAGAACCATTCATAGTACCAAGCACAAGCTCGCTCGATGTAGCCCTGGATACGGGGTGGAACGGCGTGCAATGCGGGCGGAGCCAGCTTGCTGTGCTGACGGTGCAGATATTTGTGTCGGTAATGACTGTCGCTTTCATGCTGCCTGGGCGTCAACTTTTTGGGATTGACCTTGTGCGGCGGTAATCCCAGCCATTTAAATATGTGCGCCATAGTTTCCACCGGCTTCGCCATCAGATCTTCGAACTTCACAAAGAACAGATGATCCTTGACCCCTTGCGGCAAATCCTGAATGGCCTGGATCGAGGATAAGGGTGCCCCGACGGCTTTGTCCTTGGCAAACAATTGGTCGGCGCGCCCAAAGCGGTCGTAATCAGCCAGATGGTCGATAAAATCCAACAGGATGGTCCTTTGATGCTGGGCTTCAATGGACCCATAAACCTGTCCCAATTCGCGGATCGGCACCAACAATTTGGCGTTGGGGTCCAGTTCCAGCAGGAACTCGATGCAATGTAGCCATGCGCGGTTTTTATCCACCACGGCGAGCTTGTCCGTTTGGGCGTTCCAGCCGTGTAAAAAGCCCTGCATGGCGGATTTAAGATTGCCATAGCTTTGCTCGAACTGCACATCCAACTGCGACAGCATGAACTGATCGTCGCTGATGCCCCGGCGGGTGGCCAACAGCACATTGCACAATGGCGAGCTGTGGCCTTCGCAATGAATATCAGGATGCTCGGCCAACATCTGGCACAGCAGGGTGGAGCCTGAACGCGGCAGACCGGCCACACCAATGAATTGTTTGATCATAACATCCCACCTTTCATGACAACCGATTAAGGACCGGCACATGCCGAATCCAGCGAAACATGCCGTGATCATTTACCCACTGTGAATAGGCAACGTAATCGGGGTCACGGGACAGGTGTCGTTCCTCGGTCTTGGCCCGCAGCAGATAAATGCCGTTTAGCCCCAGCAGCAATAGGCAATGGCGCAGGGTTTCATCGGCGGTGCCATGCACCACAAACGGAATGGAGATCAGCCACCACGACAGATTCTTGGCCACATAGGCCGGGTGCTTGGTCCAGGCATAGGGGCCGTTGGTGATGATGCCGCGATGGGTCAGATTGGAGAACCGCGCCCCAAAGCTGATGGTGGCCCACACATAAATGCCCACCAACAGCAGGATGGCGCTGCCCCAAATGCTGTACAAAGTAGGGGTATTCCATAGCCACGCGCCCCATTTGTAATCGCCGTCATAGGCCAGATACTGCCGCCCGATCAGCGACCAAAATGGTTCGTAACAGACCAAGGCCACCACCCAACCCAGCATGGTCGGTTCGGCGGAGCGCAAATGGGTATCGGTCAGACGCAGGGACAGCAGATAGCCCATGGAGACCAGCCCCACATCCACAAAAAATGCCAGATCGTACAGAAAATCGAACCACGCATGGAAGCTGGTCAGTTGGGCAAAATCCACCACCAGGAAGCGGCCCATATCGTTGCACATATAGCCGAACATCAGCGGCAGGAAAAAGCCCTTGATGCCCCAGCCCAGCAGGTATTGACCCAGCATGGGCCGGTCCAGATCATCCCATCGCCCCAGCACCAATTGCCCCATCTGCCAATAGCCATCACGGGGCTGCACCATATGGCGGTCGATGAAATGCAAATACGGCAAAGCCAGCACCAACCAAAACGGCAGCAAGGCCAGCAGCAGGGCGTAATAGCGGTCATACAGCTTGGCGCGATATTCCGGGAACAGCCAATACAGCCCCGCTAGCAATGCCAGGGTGCCCAGTAATCCGGCGAACTTGACCCAAGTGCGCGGCCACGACGGATCGCTGCGGCCAAAGTCCAACCCGGTGGACGGGCGGGCATAGGCTTTGCCCCAGATCAAATCCACCAGAAAGATCGCCGCCGCCGTAACGCCGATGGCAAACAGGGCGGCATGGCCCATGTCGTCGCCAAAAGGTCGGTCCAGCCGCAGGATCAGCAAGGCCAGACTGAAGGCCGCCAATCCCACGGAGGCAACAACGCCGTGGGTGGCGGAAACGGGCTTTAACGCGGTCACTTATGATCTGCCTTCCGAAATCACAATGGTCGAACTGGCCCCGTTGACGGTCACCACCACCTGAATGGGCAAACCGCCATCGGGAACCGCCGTGGCCACAATGGTGTGGCTTTCCGGTGAGTATTGCAGCCATGCCGGTAATGGCGTGCCGCTGGTGGTGGTCACCTGAACCGGGGCCGCTCCGCCTTCCACCTGCACCACTTGGGTGGGCAAGGCGAACGAGAACCCGGAGCCGGATGCGGCCATGCCCTTGGGAACAGTCACGGCGATGGCGCCGGATTGCTGCACCGAGGGCGTTTGCACCAAGGTAATGGAAATGCCGGTGCTGGTGACAATGGTCGAACCGGCATTGCCGCCATTGGCCGTGCTGCCATTCTGACCGCTGGTGACGGCATTCTGGGTCTCGGATTTAGCCGTGCTGGACGAACTGCCCAACGAGGAGGAACTACCGGAAGAAGACGAGCCGCTAGAGGAGCTTTGTTCCACCCCAGATGATTGACCGCCGCCATTGTCTGAACCTTGCTCTCCGCCCGACGATTGTCCGCCGCTGCTGGAAGCATTGCCGGAAGACCCACCGGAATTGGTGCCGCCAGATGATTGACCACCGCTGCTGGACGATCCGTTGGTGTTGGTGCCCCCACTTGATGAAGAAGACGAACCAAAGGGATTGGTGGAACCGGACGATCCCGCACCCGATGACGAAGTGTTGCCACCGCTGGATGATGATCCGCCGGGGAATGAAAGCCCCCCACCTGAAGAGGATGCATTGCCCAACGGATCCGATGGCGGCGGGACAGGCGTACTGGGCGGTGGGGGCGGCGGCGGAACATAGGTGCTGCCGGAAGATGACCCGCTGGAACTACCCGA
>CAIYCT010000459.1 GCA_903924765.1 uncultured Rhodospirillaceae bacterium
CGAAACTCCACTGTCTTGAAGGCGTAGGTCAGAAACGGCGTGGCACAGATGCCGAACGATTCCGACCCGTGCGTCGCTGTCAGTTCGAATTCCTTGGCGTCCGCTTTGGCTTGACCCACCGCCATCACCGTCTGCCCACGCGGAATGGTCAGGGTATGGATCACGGTTTCCGTCGCCGGTTCCCACAGCCAATAGCCCACCTGCTCGTGATAAGTCTTGACTTGGTCGGGCTTGGTGACGTGGACGAAATAACGCAGCCCGTACAGCAATTGCGGACCGTTGGTCACCGGATCGATGGGGTGCAGTTCCATGCGTTCCACATAGGCTTGCTTCCTGGGGCCTTCCTCCTTGGGTTTGACGTCCAGGCCGCGCGCGCCCTGCCAAATTCCTGCCATGGCGGTTAATGGCCCCAGCTTGGCCATGGTGTTCACATCCAAATCGGACGGTTCGGTATAAATGTCTTTCGGAAACGGACTCATCGTTCACCCCCATGATAGCGATTACGACAGAATGTTAATTGCCGCGCCAAATTCTTCAAGGGTTGAATGCGCGATTTCACGCCATGTTTCCACATGCGAGACACAACCGACACGATTCAGATAGTCCACATCCAAACCGGCAGATTCATTGGTGGGGGTCTTGACCAGAACTTGCGCCGCATGCACCGCCGTCATCGGCGACATGCCTTTGGTGGCACCCGACATCCCCGGTTCGTGATGGAACAAAACTGCCTCGACCACATCGCCGGGAAAGCCCCACAAATCCAGCAGCGCCGCGCCCAAATCCGCGTGCGATACGCCAAGATGGGCGCGCTCGGCAACCACCACGCTTTTACCGTTGGTTTCGATTTCGGCATGAATCAACGGGATTTCTGCCGCAAAAGTCCATGCCAGAATCAACGAACCGATATGGGCCAACATGCCCGCGCTTTGCGATTGCTCGACTGCGGATTGGCTCATGCTTTCGCTGACGGCGATGCGCCGTGCTACCATGCCGATGGACAGGCTGCGGCCTTGAAGACGGGACGCGGTGGCCAGATCGACGCCGGAATTCTTGAAACTTTCGAACACCCCACCCAACACCACCAACGTCCGTATGGCCTCGAATCCCAGCAAGCGCACCGCATGAACCACGTCGTTGATGGGGGTGGCGGTACGGAAGAAGCCGGAATTGGCCACCTTCAACACTTGGGCGGTCAAGCCCACATCCGAGCCGATGATCCGCGCCAATCCAGCGACCGAACCGGCGGGTGATTGAATCTCGACCAACAAGTCCGTCAACGCTTTGGGAATTGAGGGGATGGATTTCACCCCCGAAACCAGTTCGACCAGTTCCGGCGTTCTCAACCGTTTGCGCACCGCCAAGGCGCGGACAATCGCCTCGGCCAATTTCACCGTGCTGCATGGCTTGGTGAACAGCTGATGGGCCGCGCCCACGGTACGAAACGGCATATCCCGGTCCGACCCGCCGGACAGGATGATACGGGTGGTCTCGGGCGACAGGCGCTGCACCTGCGCCAACAAATCGACGCCGTCCATTCCCGCGACCTTCAAGTCGGTAATGATCACATCCACCGGACGCGCCGTGACTATTGTCACTGCGTCGAGGGCGGAGTTGGCGGTCACGATGTCGAAGCTTCCCGACAAGGAATAAAAGCCCCGGCCCAGGCCATCCAGCACGCTGACATCTTCGTCCACGAACAAGATGGTGGGCTTGTGCGCTTCCATTACGGCTCTTCCAACGCCGGGAGCAAAATGTGGAACGCGGCCCCCTCACCTGGATTAGACTCGACCCAAATCTTGCCGCCGTGACGATAGACGATGGCCTGAGTAATAGCCAAACCCTGCCCTGTGCCCTGTCCCGGCGCCTTGGTGGTGAAGAACATGTCAAAGATGCGTTTCTTGTTTTCTGGCGCGATGCCCACCCCGGTGTCCACGACGTTCAAGGCCACCATCTTGTCGGCTCGGCGGGTGGCGATGGTGATCCGCCCCAGCTCGGGCTTTGCCGCCTGGGCGATGGATTGAACGGCGTTGACGATCAGATTGACCAGGATTTGATAGATCTCGCCTTCCACCGCCACGATCATGGGAATGTCTTGATCCAGATCCAAATCCAGCGTCGCCCCGTATTTCCACTTATTGCGGGTTACGGTCACCGCGATTTCGATCAGATGGTTCAAGCTGAGCGGTGTGGGCGTCTTGACTCCGGGATAGCAAAATTCACGGATGGCTTGAACGATGTTGCCGATACGCTCGACCCCATCCATGGCTTGCCTGGCCGCCGCCGGGATTTCCTTGGCCAGCAACGACACAGGAATCTTGGTCACCAACTGGGCCACCTTGTCCCAATCGGTCCCATCCTTGGCCGCCCGTTCCGCTTCCAGCGCCACGGCGAACAAGCCGCCGATAGCGTCGGCGATGAATTTAAGATTGTCGCCGATAAACTGGGTGGGATTGTTGATTTCGTGAGCGATGCCGCCAGCCAAGGTCCCCAAGGCTTCCATTTGGCTGGTCTCGGTAAACAGCTCGATCATCCGCGACCGCTCTACTTCCGACAAACGCTGGGCGGTGATGTCCTTCAACACAACAATGGCCGAGTTGCCGCCTCCCGCCGCCTGGACAAGAGTCCACGACGCGCCGTCCTGGCCGCCGACGCGAAGGTTTAGGTTCACGCCACCGGAGATAGCGTCAAAGGCGTGACGAACCTTATCCACATCCTCGGGATGGGTTATGACAGCCAAGGCTTCCAGATCGAAATCCACAGAATTGGTCTCGACGCCCAAAATGGACGCGGCGCGCAAGTCCAGCAGCCACGGCCCCGCGCCATCCTCGATGGTGACGCACCCCAGACCCAACAGCGAAAGCGCCTGGCATAAATCATGATCGATTGCGTGTTTTGTCACCGCATCCCCCACTTCGTCGTCTGTATTATGAGACTACAAGTCGATATTTGCACTCTCGCAATTCCCCGAGCCAGGGGTACAATGGAGCCGTCGCCATTGGATCGGAAAGACACTGATGCCGCTAACGCTGTCCCAATCGCTGCAAGCCGGTCGCTCCCGAGTGGTCTTCGTCGATGACGAGCGCGATGTGCTGGACGCCATCAGGCGGTCGTTGCTGCTGCAAAACGTGGCCTGGGACGCGCAGTTTTTTTCCGACCCCAAGGTAGCCTTGGCCGATGCCGCCTGCGTCAATTGCGACGTCATTGTCACCGATTTGCGCATGCCCGGCCTGACCGGCATCGAGCTGATGAAAGCTTTGCGCGCCAGAGGCATGAGCGCCGAAATCATCGTGCTGAGCGGCACCGGCGACATGACCAGCGCCTTGGCCGCCATCAACGAGCTCAACGTGTTCCGCTTCTATATCAAGCCGTGCCCGCAAGAGCGGCTGGTGGAAGGCATCAATGACGCCCTTGATCAGCGCATGGCCTCCATAGCCGCCGCCGATCTATTGCCTTTCGCCGTGCTGGGCGTGGATGGCAGCCAACGCATCACCTCCATGAATAAGGAGGGGGCTGGTTTGGTCACCTCGGGCCACCTCATCGTGGTGGACGGTGCCGGGCGGTGCCGCGCCGCAACCATCGCCCAATCCACCACCCTGTCCAACGCCATCGAGCGCGTACTGAAAACCGGCGACGCCATCGTGCTGGGCCTGAATGACAGCGCCAACGAAACCCGCTTCTCGGTCCTGATCGAACGGGCAATGGGCGGCGGCGGCAACGCCACCGCATTCTTGTTCATTTCGGACCCGGCCAAACGCCGCACGCCATCCTTGGACGCGCTGAAACAATTGTTCGGATTCTCCAATTCCGAGGCCAAGTTGGCCCATGGCTTGGCTCAAGGGCTGGATATCAAGGAGGTCGCCGAAATCATGGAGGTGACGGTGCAAACCGCCCGCACCTATCTGAAAAGCCTGTTCGAGAAAACCGCAACCAACCGCCAAGCGGATCTGGTCCGCACCCTAATCACCACCATCCCCCTGCCGGGGTCGGGGCAATAGCCCCTTACTGATACGCCTTCGGCTCCCACGCAATCGAGACTTCGCCTTTGGCGCTGTAGCACAGATCGGTGATGATGGCCGACGACACCCGTTTGGGGGTGACGCCGTTGACGGTCAGGATGCCGTGATGAACCAGCGTCCAGCCCGAGGCGGCGCAGATGCGGTTGGGGACCTTGTCGGCCAACACCTTCTGCTTGCCATCGACGGTCTGCTGCTTGATATGGCCGCCGAATGGGCTTTCCACCACCTCGGAACTGTTGGCGGAGGCAATCATCTGGCCGGTGAAGGTCTTGGCATCCACGAAGATGGAATCGTGATTGGCGCGATTGCTTTGCCACGCCACGCTGCCCACCAGAATGGCCGCGAACACCGAGGCCGCGATCAGGATGGAGGCGGTGGCCTTGGGTTCCGCCGACACCGGGTGTTTGACGCCCTTCTTGACCTCGTGGCCGCTGCTGGCGCCATAGGGATAGACGATGTCGCGTGGCAGCCGGTGTTCCTTGGCCGCTTGCAGCACTTCGATGCAATCACGGGCGGTTCTTTTTCCCTGGGCCTGTTTGACGGCAGAGGGCGGCGCGGAGGCCACGCCGGTGAACATCTCGTTGACGCATTGGGTCAGCTTGGAGCGCAAGGATTGGTCCTCGGGGCGGCGCAGCATCAAGCTCACCGCCTGCTTGACCAATTCCTTCAACCGCGAAGGCTCCTTGATCGACGGAATTTTCCGGACGATGACTTCGAACAGAGCCTCTTGTTCTTGCGGGCTAAACGACAGTTCCTGCATGACACACCTCCCCAGAATTTCGGCCGCTTGGTCGGGCCTTTCTGGATATCAAACCAACCTTCTGTTGGATCATGGGAAAGTATGAGCGGAAATGACTGCTGTGCGCATCCCCATTTGGGGAGGGAATTCAATGAATTTCGCGATTAAAGAGTCTTACGGCGACGGGGAGTCGGCCCCCTGGACGTGGCCATCGTCGCCGCTGCGTTCCATCGAGTCATCGTCGCCGTCATCCTCGTCGTCTTCAGGCAGATGCAGCATGCCCGAATTGTAATCGTAGTCGAAGACTTCGGCATAGCGGCCCCAATCGACCATGACTTCCAGCACCCGCTCGGCTTCGTCGCCGGTCAGGTAATCCTGCAATTCCTGCAAGAAGCGTTCTTCCGGTGCGTTATGCTTGGGGCGTTCGTCCAGCACCCGCTTGATATGGGTCGCCAGGGGAATGGTCTGCAACAGATGCTCGGCGAAGATGGCCTTGCGGTGATCGTTTTCCGCATCCACCAAGGCGCGGCCGCCCGGTGTCAGGAAAATATCGCCTTCGGCCAACCGTGCGAAGCCCAGCACCCGCAAACCGTCGTAAATGTGGAACAAGGCATCGTCGGGCAGTTCGGTCACTTCCGCCAAGGCGGGCAAGTCGGCGCGGCCATCGAACGGCTGGTCGGCTATGGTTTCCAGCATTTCCACCAACTTACTGGGCGTGGTGGCGGGAAGGCGGTAGCCAATGGTCAATTGATCTATTCCGGCTGCTTGACGACCATGGGAGGTCATCAGCCCATAGACCTCGTCTACGATCTGACGGAAGGCAGCGGATTCGGTGTCGCGAGGGCGAGGCAGATTGATCGGGATTTCAGCCCGCACTCGGCCAGGATCGCTGGAGAACACCAACACCCGGTCGGCCATGGACACCGCTTCCTCGATATTGTGCGACACCAGTAAAATGCCCTTGGTGGGGATACGGCGCTCGTCCCACAATTCCAGCAGATCGGCGCGCAAGGTTTCCGAGGTCAGCACGTCCAGCGCCGAGAACGGCTCGTCCAGCAGCATCACGTCGGGACGCATGACCAGGGCGCGGGCAAAGCCGACGCGTTGGCGCATGCCGCCTGACAATTCCTTGGGATAGGCGCTT
The DNA here is from genome assembly GCA_903924765.1 of uncultured Rhodospirillaceae bacterium. Lineage (GTDB taxonomy): Bacteria > Pseudomonadota > Alphaproteobacteria > Rhodospirillales > Magnetospirillaceae > CAIYCT01. The sequence goes on from CAIYCT010000459.1 coordinate 5,903, forward strand.
TCAAACCCGCCCAACCCGATCATTTCGATGGCGTCCTGGGCCCGTTCCTCGCGCTCAATCGCGTCCACTCCCAGGGCTTCCAGCCCCAGTTCCACATTCTCCTGAACGGTCAGCCAGGGAAACAGGGCGAAGGATTGAAACACCATGGAAATGCCGCGGGCCGGACCAGTCATTTCCTCGCCGCGGTACAACACCTGTCCGCCATTGGCGCGGGTAAGCCCGGCCATGATCCGCAGCAAGGTGGATTTGCCCGAGCCTGATTTACCAAGCAAGGCTACGATCTCGCCCTCGGCCAAGCGGAAATCGACGCCTTCCAGCACGGTCCGCTCCTTGCGGTCAGGAGTGCGGAAGCTTTTCTTGACGTTGGCCAAATCAAGCAGATAGGTGGTCGAAGCCAGAGCGGAGGTGTTCATAACGGCGTACCTTTCCTAATCCAAACGAAGCCTTTCCGAGGCGATCACGTATAAGCGGCGCCACAGCAGCCGATTGAACGCCATGACGAACAGGCACATCACGGCAATGCCCAAAGCGATCCTGGGGAAATCGCCATTGCCGGTAGCCTCGGCAATATAAGAGCCCAGCCCGACGGCTTGATATTTGGTGTCGCCCCAACTGACCAGTTCGGACACGATGCTGGCGTTCCACGAGCCGCCCGAGGCCGTGATCGCGCCGGTGACATAGGCGGGGAAAATGGCCGGGAAGTAAAACTTCCTCCACTTCAACCAGCCTTTCAAGCCCAAATTGGTCGCCGCGTCCTTCATGTCCTGCGGCAGGGCCGAAGCTCCGGCAATGACATTGAATAGAATATACCATTGGGTCCCCAAGATCATCAACGGCGAGGTCCAGATATCGGGGTTGAGATGGAAGTGATGAATGCCGATGACTGCCACCGGGAACATCAAATTGGCCGGGAACGCCGCCAGGAACTGGGCCACGGCTTGCAGATTCTGCGCCCACCGGGGCCGTATGCCGATCCACACGCCGATGGGAACCCAGACGAAAGACGCCAGCACGATCAGCACGGACACCCGAGTGGTGGTTGCCAGACCGTAAGCCAGAACGCGCCACACCTCGGCCCACGACACCTCGTCGGATACAAAGATCGTGACCTTAGTCAAAGCCGCCGCCGAGGCCAGAATCAATATACCGTTCCACACCGGGTCGAACCACAGCGGCAAGGTGAAACGGGGGCCGATCGAACGGAAGAATTTGGCGTCCCGTTGCGGACGCTGGCCCAGATGTTGAACGAAGCGCAGCAGCCGTCCCGACAAAGCCAATAAACCTTGGAACATGCGGGCGCGCTGCAAAATGGTCAGCACCCACGATTCAGGAACCTGCTCGCCGGGCATGGTTTCGACCTTGAACTTGTCGGCCCAGGCAACCAAGGGCCGGAAGAACAATTGATCGTAAACCAGAATGCCCGCCAGCACCGCCAGAATAGCCCAGCCGATGGCCCCTAGATTGCTATCGGTGATGGCCAGGGCGATATAGCTGCCCACGCCCGGCAGCATGATGTTTTGACCCGATACGGTAATGGCCTCGGACGCCACCACGAAAAACCAGCCGCCCGACACCGACATCATCATGTTCCACACCAAACCGGGTACCGACCATGGCAGTTCCAACCGCCAGAACCGCTGCCACGGCGTCAGGTGGAACATGTTGGCTGCTTCGATCAAATCGTTGGGAACCGTAGTCAGAGAACCGTACAAGCTGAACGTCATGTTCCAAGCTTGCGAGGTGAAAATGGCGAACATGGCCGCGCATTCCACCCCCAGAAGATTTCCGGGAAACAGCGCGATGAAGCCGGTTACGGTGATCGAGAGGAAGCCCAAAATGGGGATGGATTGCAAGACGTCCAGAATGGGAATCAGAATTCGTTCCAGCGGCTTTATCTTGGCGGCCAAGCTCGCGTAGACCAACGTAAACAGCAGCGACGCCGCCAATGCCGCCGCCATCCGCAACGCGCTTCGCAACAGATAATAAGGCAGGTAGGACGGGTCCAGCGAAATTGTGATCGGCTGGCCCACGTCGTAAGGCGTGGTCATCTGAGTGCCGCCGTAAGCAAGCAGCGTCAGAAGAAAGAATATCAGCGGGATCAAAGCCATATCCCAGGCGTTTGGTCGTATCTGAGCGAATTCGATTTGAGTGCGCTGTTGGGACAATGCGTGAATCCTTTTGGCGGTCGCGGGCTTTCATACTCGTTCATTTCGCATAAGTCGAGCCCAATAAGTCATTGAGATTCACCGCACTGTGCCGATCGAGTTGCGATTATTACAAGAGCCCGCCTTCGTTAACCAAGCCAGTGGAATCCATCGCGCGTATAGAGTATAGTCTCTTCGCCGGTTTACCGGCTATGGCGCTAAACACCTTGTGGAATAAGCGTTGCGGACCCGGGGGCGGTACCCGGCGCCTCCACCATTTATGGGGGCGAAATAGGATCGACGCGCGTAGTAAAGACTAGGTTTGTTCTCGGCATGATACCACCGTTACCGGGTCAATCTAACAAGTGCCAACGACAACGTAGCATTTGCCGCTGCGGCTTAAGCCCGCAAGCGCGGTCCGGGGGGAACCGGGCAACAGAACTCCCCCCACTTAATTAGAGTGAAGACTTCGGATGGGTGATCAATGTCAGGCGGCGCGAATTACGAACAGTTGGTGGAAACGGCCCTAAGACGGGTGGTTCATGACGTTCTCGACATTGCCGGACGCGAAGGCCTGTATGGCGACCAGCATTTTTTCATGACCTTTCTGACCTCTGACCCGCGCAACACCATTCCGCAATGGCTGATGGTCAATCATCCGTCCGAGATGAGCATCATTCTCCAGCATCAATTCTGGGATTTGTCGGTGGATGACGAAGCGTTTTCGGTAACCCTGTCCTTTGGCGGCAAGCCCGAACGGCTGCGGGTGATGCTCGACACCGTCACTGCCTTTTCCGATCCCGCTTCCAAATTCGAGCTTCAATTCCGCGCCCCCGCTGCCGAAGCGCCGCAGAAGCTGGCCGCCGCCCCCATGGCGGACAAATCGGACACCGACGAAACCACCCCGGATGAAAACGGCAACGGCGACAATGTGGTGACGCTGGACGCTTTCCGCAAAAAGTAAGCCTATCCCACCCGAGGGGTCGATGACCGGCGAGTTCCTTAAGGTCGCACCCCAGCCCCCCCTACCAACATGAGGTTCTTCATGGGCGATTTCATTTATCACGATTTGTTTCAACTGGAACATGACGACACCCCGTTCCGGCTGCTGACCACGGACGGCGTCGAGCGCGCAGTGTTTGCTGGACAACCGATGATAACCGTCGAGCGCCAAGCGTTGGTGACGCTGACCTACCACGCCATGCGCGACACCTCGCATTTGCTGCGTCCCGCCCATCTGGCTCAGTTGCGCAAGATTTTGGACGACCCGGAAGCCAGCGCCAACGACCGCTTCGTCGCCTTCGATCTGCTGAAAAACGCCAGCATCGCGGCGGGCGGCGTGTTGCCCATGTGCCAAGACACCGGCACCGCCATTATCATGGGCAAGAAGGGACAGCATGTGTGGACCGGCGGCAGCGATGAATCCGCTCTCTCGGAAGGGGTGCAAAAGGCCTATACCGATCTGAATTTGCGCTATTCCCAAACCGCCCCCTTGACCATGTATGACGAGGTCAATACCGGCACCAACCTGCCCGCCCAGATCGATCTGTATGCCACCGACGGCGATGCGTACAAATTCATGTTCATGGCCAAAGGTGGCGGCTCGGCCAATAAGACCTTCCTGTACCAACAGACCAAGGCGTTGTTGAACCCGGCCAGTCTGGCTAAGTTCCTCAAGGAACAAGTCCCCACGTTGGGCACATCGGCGTGCCCGCCCTACCACTTGGCCATCGTCATCGGCGGCCTGTCAGCGGAAATGACCTTGAAGACGGTCAAGCTGGCCTCGGCCAAGTATCTGGATACCCTGCCCTCCTCCGGCGACAAGTATGGCCGCGCCTTCCGCGACCGCGAGTTAGAAGAGCAAGTGCTAGCCATGACCCAGCATTTAGGCATCGGCGCGCAATTCGGCGGCAAGTATTTCTGCCATGATGTTCGCGTCATTCGCTTGCCCCGTCACGGCGCGTCGTGCCCAGTGGGCATTGGCGTGTCATGCTCGGCCGACCGTCAGATCCTGGGCAAAATCACCGCCGACGGCGTCTTCCTGGAAGCGCTGGAGACCGATCCCGCCCATTATCTGCCCGACATCAAGCCCGAGGCGTTGTCCAGCGACGTGGTCAAGATCGATCTGAACATGCCCATGGACAAAATCCGCCAGACCTTGTCGCAATACCCGGTCAAGACCCGCGTCTCGCTGACCGGCTCGATGATCGTGGCCCGTGACATCGCTCACGCCAAACTGAAAGAGCGTCTGGACAACGGTCAAGGACTGCCCGACTACTTCAAGCAAATGGCGGTTTATTACGCCGGTCCGGCCAAGACCCCCACCGGCTTGGCCTCTGGTTCGTTCGGCCCCACCACCGCCGGGCGAATGGATTCCTATGTGGATCTGTTCCAAGCCAATGGCGGCAGCATGGTCATGATCGCCAAGGGCAATCGCTCCAAGGCAGTGACCGACGCGTGCAAGGCCCATGGCGGCTTCTATCTGGGCTCGGTCGGCGGCGCCGCCGCACGCTTGGCTCAAGATTGCATTCGCAAAGTCGAGGTGCTGGAATACGCCGAATTGGGCATGGAAGCCATTTGGCGCATCGAAGTGGAAGACTTCCCCGCCTTTATCGTCGTCGACGACAAGGGCAACGACTTCTTCGCCGACTTCGCCCATTAAGCGCCCCAACAGATGCCTATAGCCGAAACGCGGCCCTTTCTGGGTTTGGTGATCGTCTCGTTGTTGGCCGGGGCGGGACAAGCCTTGGCCGTCATCCTGGCTGTGCTGCCCTTAATCCTGCCCGACGCGGATGCCGTCCGGTTTTTGTCTCACGCCAGCATTGCCGCTATTGTGCTGCAAACGCTGGCGCTGATTCTCTCTTTTGTCTTAAGACAGCCACGTTGCCCCTGGGTTGTGGGCTGGCGGATCATCGTGTTGGCGCTGAGCGTGGGCCTAGCCTGGAGCACGGGCTGGGGTCCCGGGTCTTCGACACTTATTGGGGGCCTTCTTGTCGTTTCCTTCGTGCCCGCCGCCGGAATCGGTTTTCTGACGTCGTTGGTTATGGGGCTGACCTTTGCAGTCGCCTGTTTCGGCATCGGTCATCCGTTGATGATCCCGGTTTTGGTTCCCGCCGCCTTGATCGGCACCTGGATTTTGACCTTCGTCCGCGCATTGATTTGGTGGGCCATGGGCGTGTCCGGCCACCCCCGCGACATCGCCGTCGTCGCACTGGTCGGTGGAGCCTTCGCGCCAACGGTCATGCTGCTGGGCGGCTGGCTGGGTCATGACACAGCCCTGCTGACTGCAGGATTCATTACGCAATTCATTGGATTCACCGCCGCCCGTTGGGTCGCCCGCGCTGTCAACACAGGAGGAGCCAGAGCATGACCGACATCAACACCTTGCAGCAATCCCTGCCTCAACTGGAAACAGAAGTCGTGGAATGGGGCGTTCGTTTGGGCTGGACCGCCGCTTTGATCGTCGCCGGATGGGTTGGCGCCGAGTGGTTGGAAAAAGGCATCAAATCGACGCTGTCGCGCATGAAGCACGGCGACCCCATGCTGTCGGTATTCTTTTCCAATCTAGCCCGATGGGCGGTATTGGTGATCACCGGTTTGGCGGTGCTCGACCGCTTAGGCATCCAGACCACCAGCCTGGTCACCATCCTGGGCGCCGCCGGTTTGGCCGTAGGCTTGGCCTTGCAAGGCACACTCAGCAATCTGGCTGCGGGCATCATGTTGCTGCTGTTCCGCCCTTTCCGTGTGGGGCAAAGGGTGGAAACCGCCGCGATTGCCGGCACCATCACCAACGTGGCGCTGTTTCACACCGAGTTGGTGACCGACGACAACATCCAAGTTATCGCCCCCAATTCCGTTCTGTGGGGCGTAACGCTCAAGAACACCTCGCACTATCCGGTCCGTCGCGCCACCATCATCGTCCCGGTCCCCTTCGGTAGCGATGTGGATGCCACCCGTGACGCCCTCGGGAGCCTGGTGGCCCAAGACGAGCGCATCGCCCAGACCCCAGAGCCCAAAATCGCCATCTTAAAATTCAACAGCACAGACAAAGTGACCGAACTCGAAGCCCATTTCTGGGCCGACCAATCGGTGCTAGACGCTGCCAAAGCCGATCTTCTGGCAAAGATCTATCGCGACGTCTTGTACCCTAAAGAGGTCAAGGCCGCCTCCATGTGATCGGGCACGGTCGCGGTGGCGACAATGGGCGGCTGCTTGTATTCGTAAGGCACCGAGATCGAACGGGCATGCAGATGCAGCCGGTCGTAATCCATGTCGGCGACGCCATGCCCATACAAAAAGTCTCCCGCCACCGGACAGCCGATGGACGCCAAATGCACGCGGATCTGGTGCGTGCGCCCGGTCAGCGGCTTGGCCTCGATCCACGCCATGCGGTCGCCGCGCCCCAACACCCGCCACTGAGTCTGGGACGGCTGTCCTTTGGGGTCGGTGATCATCTTCCAGCCGCGATTCTTGTCCAGTTTCATGAGCGGCACGTCGATCAGGCCGCTGTCTTCGGGGGGGCACCCCACCGTTACCGCCCAATAAGTTTTGTCCACCACGCCCTTGCTGAACAAGGTTCCCAGTCGGGCCAACGCCTTGCGATGCCGCCCCAGCACCAGACACCCCGACGTCTCGCGGTCCAGACGATGGGCCAGATGGGGAATGTCGGGCAAACCGAATTTCAATTGCTCCAAATGCGCCATCAAGCTGTCATCGCGATGGGAGCCCGCATGAACGGCAATGCCGCTGGGTTTGTCGATGATGATCATCATGGCGTCGCGGAACAATACCCGGTTGGTCAGATCAAGCGTCATTTCTCAGGCGCGGGGGTTTTGGGCGCTTCTGCCGCCTGGGTGGGCATGGGCGTTTCAGGCATCGCTTTCGGAGTCTCTGCCGCAGGTGAGGCTTTGGGAGGCATTTCCGCCATCGGAGCAGTCTTTGTTTCCGCGGCAGGCGCGACTTTCGGCATGGGTGGCGGCGTGCCGTTCTTGGGGAACGGTATGGGCGTGCAATCCTGATTCTTGGTGCGAACCCCTTCGCACAACGACCGGGCCTCCTCGACCGTTACCGGTCCGGCCACCAACCGCCACGTCACGCCCACATCGCCCAAATCGGTACGCACCAGAACCATGCCCAACTTGGCCAATTCTGGGCTTTGCGTCTTCAGCATGGTCCAGGCTTTGTCCGCTTGCGACGGATCTGGCACCTGCATCAAATACAATCCGGCTTGAGACGTGGTTTTCGGGTCCAGTTTCGGCGCTTCGAAATTGGTCGGATCCGGCACATAAAGTGGGCTCGAACCGCGATGACCAGCCCCCGATCCATGCCCCTTGGGTTTGGCTTTTGGCGGTGGTGGTGGTGGCGGCAGTGGTGGAGCGTCGGTATCGGGCAATCGGGTGCTGTTGATCAAAGCGTACAGGGCTTCAACCTCGGCGGCGTGTTGCTCGGGTGAAATCAATCCGGTCGCATCCAAGCGGTCAAGCCGGTCCAGCACGGCCCGCGCCGCCTGTTTGTTCTGAGGCAACAAAGCCATGCGCATGGTCGGAGCGGCGGGCAGCAACGAGTCCAACAACAGACGAATAGAGTTGGAACCCGGATCCATCAGTTTGGCGATTTCCAAAATTTGCGGCACCGGCGGAATGGGGCGGTCCAACCATGCTGACGGCGGTTGTTCAGACATGGGCAACAATGCCCCCCTGTTGGCGTCGATGCGCACATCGGCTTCTTGCACCGGCACGACCCTAGCCTCGGCCAGTTGCCGAAGCGCCAATACGCGCAGTGCGAACGTATCTCCTTGCAACAGGGTGACCGCGTCGTCGCCCGTCACTTTGGCGTAATACAGAATGGAGACCGGCTTGAGCGGTGGAGGCGGCGGAGGCGGCGGAGGCGGAGCCTTGGCGACAGGCGCGCGGAAGCCATCGGGAATGCCATAGGTCCCCTTGGAGGAACAAGCGGCCATCGCCAATCCGGCTATGCAAATGATAAGGAAAACCCGTGTGCACATGCCCCATGATAACACGCAATAAAACATTGGTGAATATCACTTGGTTTTCGCGCTTGGGTTCGTATGATTTAGCTGTGTTGTTTTTCTCGGATTTTTTATGTCGTTCCTGACCCCGTTGGAAATTGAAGCCATTCGTTTGTCGCTGCTGGTGTCGATCTGGGCGGTCGTGGGATCGTTGCCGTTTGGCATTGGCTGCGCGTGGCTGTTGGCGCGTGTCAACTTTCCCGGCAAGGTTCTGTTCGACGGGTTGATCCATCTGCCCTTGGTGCTGCCGCCAGTGGTGGTGGGCTATGTGTTGCTGGTCACTTTGGGCCGCCGCGGCCCGGTAGGCGCTTGGTTGTACGAGTGGCTCGGCATCACCTTGGCGTTCAATTGGAAGGGCGCCGCCATCGCCTCGGCGGTCATCGCCTTCCCGCTGCTGGTGCGCGCCACCCGCCTGTCCATCGAAGCGGTCGATCCGGGATTGGAGCAAGCGTCCAGGACTCTGGGGTACGGCCCGATCAAGACCTTCTTTCACGTCACCCTGCCCTTGATGATGCCAGGTCTGCTGGCCGGGATCGTTTTGTCCTTTGCCCGCTCGCTGTCCGAATTCGGCGCCACCATCACCTTCGTCTCCAGCATTCCGGGCGAAACCCGGACCTTACCTTTGGCCTTGTACGCCCTGACCCAGGTGCCGGACGGCGAGGACGCGGCCTTCCATTTGTGCGTGATTTCGGTGGTGCTGGCGTTGGGTGCATTGATCAGTGCGGACCTGCTGGCCAAGTGGATGGCCCGCCGTGCTTGATCTAGATATCGGCAAAATACAAGGCGACTTCCACCTTGATGTGACCTTCTCCGCCAATGGCGGCGTGACCGCGCTGTTCGGACCATCCGGCTCGGGCAAGACCTCGGTGGCGCAGATGGTGGCGGGACTGTCCAAACCCGACCGCGGCCGCATCGAAATTGCCGGACGGGTGCTGTACGACGCCGCCAAAGGCATCAATCTCCCACCCGAAAAGCGGGGCTTGGGCTATGTATTTCAAGAGGGGCGATTGTTTCCCCATCTGTCGGTGCGCAAGAATCTGCAATACGGCCAAAAGACCGCACCAATCGGTCCCTTCGACGATGTGGTTGCTATGCTGGGCATCGAGGCTTTGCTGGATCGCTTTCCCAAAACCTTGTCGGGTGGTGAAAAACAGCGGGTCGCCATCGGTCGCGCCCTGCTGGCCGATCCGCGAATTCTGATCATGGACGAGCCCTTGGCGGCGCTGGATGAATCCCGCAAGGCCGAGGTGCTGCCCTATCTGATCAAGCTGGTCAATCGCTCCAGCATCCCCATTTTGTACGTCAGCCATTCCATGGACGAGGTCATCGCCTTGGCCGATACGCTGGTACTGCTGGAGCAAGGCCGTCAAGTGGCCGTGGGCTCGGTCGAGGACTTGCTGGCCCGACCGGATTTGCGTCCGCTGACAGGACGGTTGGATGCGGGCGCGGTCATCACCGCCACCATCGCCCGGCACGATGACGAGCACACCTCCACCTGGCTGGATTTCAGCGGTGGGCGATTGGTGATCGGCTATACCCCTATCGCGGTGGGCGAGACTGTGCGCTTGCGCGTCCAGGCCAAGGATGTGTCGATCTCTTTGGACCCGCCGCCCCAGCGCATCAGCATCCGCAATGTCATTCAGGCGACCATCATCGCCATCGCCCCAGCGGAAACCAATCTTGTGGATGTCACTTTGAATTCCAACGGCACGGTTTTATGGTCGCAGATCTCGCGCCAGAGCGTCGCCGAATTGGGCCTCGTGCCGGGGTTGTCGGTCTGGGCCATGGTCAAAGCGGTTACGCTGGGGCGAGACTTTATCGGGTGAACTTTTTTCAAGCCCTAGCCGGGCGCGAGCTTCCGCTCGCTTGGCCACCGCCTCAATGGCGGCAATCACGGGATGATTTAGGGTTAAATCATCCCGCTCTACAAGAACTCAAACAAGGAGAGCACAATGGGAAAGATCGTTATGCGTGCCGGTGAAGCCACCGTTTTCGCCGCCCAGGGACAATATACCGACGCCATGCCCGAATTGGTGATCGGCGCGATCGACGGACCGGTAGGGCAGGCTTTCGCGCAGATGATGGGGCAATCCGCCGGACATACCCGCATGTTCGCCGTCCGCGACTGTAATCAAATGGTGCGTCCCATGACCATGATGGTGCCCAAGGTCACCATCGAAACCGAGGAATACGTCACCCTGTTCGGCGGCATCGTGCAATCGGCCACCGCCGATGCCGTGCTGGATTGCGTGATCGAAGGCATCATCCCGCGTGAACAGGTCGACGAGTTGGCCCTGGTTATTTTGATCTGGATCGATCCCCGCTGCGCCACCGACCCCAATCTGGATCAGAAGGATTTGTACAAGACCAATTACGAAGCCACCAAATTGGCGATCTCGCGGGCCTTGAACAATCAGCCCACCATCGACGAGTTGATCGCCAACCGCAACACCATCCGCCACTGCATGGTGGAGTTCGACCCAAAGGGCTGAGGCTTATGGGTCGCCATGAACTCCGGGGGCATTGAGCCGATGCGCCCGGAAATCACGGTTTTCGACAATGTCGCTATTTTATCGAACTGCACCCACGACGGCACCTTCAATCCGGTGATTTCATTGTCTGCAACTGGGATGTCGTAGAGGCCATTTTGCGGCTTGGATGTAATGGCGCAGACGACAACATCGGCTCCGTCATTATCGACCGACACCACTACGACAGGTCTTCGTTTATCGGCGGACAAGTCCGTATAGGGGAATCGCGCAAGGAGAACGTCACTTGCCGAAATCTGCATTGCGCTCTACCAAGTCGGCATCACTGTAAAGGTCGGGTTCATCCGCAAGATAAGCGAATCCCCCCCCTTGGGCATTCATCTCAGTGACAGAGATTTCCGCATCCTCGGCATCAACCGTCTCCAACACGACGCGCAACAGCCTTCCAGGCCCAAGACCAAGTCGGGCCAGTTGATCAGGAGGAAGGATCTTCCCAGCCTCTATGCTCTCAATGGTCGTTCGCATGGAAAAATGGTAAGCACTTTTCCCACCGAATTCAAGTTTTTAGCGACTAAGCCGACACGCTACCGATTGACCTTGTCCCACACCCGCTTGGCAATAGCGCGGAAGGCGGCGCTGTGGGGCGAGTCCGGTTCAGCGGCGACGATGGGCGTGCCGTCATCGCCCGCCAAACGGATGCGAATGTCCAACGGCACCTCGCCCAGGAATTCCACCCCCAACTTTTCCGCCTCGATCTTGGCACCGCCATGGCCGAAGATGTGGTCTTCATGGCCGCATTTGGGACAGATATAGGTGCTCATATTCTCGATGACGCCCAGGATGGGAATGTTGGTCTTGCGGAACATGTCGATGCCCTTGCGGGCGTCCAACAGCGCAATGTCCTGCGGCGTCGAGACGATCACCGCGCCGCTTAACGGCACGCTTTGCGTCAAGGTCAGTTGAGTGTCGCCGGTGCCGGGCGGCAGATCGACCAGCAGAACATCCAAATCGCCCCACGCCACCTCGCTCAGCAATTGCTGAATGGCCCCCATGACCATGGGGCCGCGCCATACAATGGCCTCACCTTCCGCCACCAGGAAACCCATGGACATGCAGACGATGCCGTGGCTGGTAATGGGCAAGAGTTTGCCGTCGGCGCCGGTTTGCGGTTTGGTGGTGATGCCCAGCATGCGGGGCTGCGACGGACCAAATACGTCGGCGTCGAACAATCCCACCTTCAGACCCATTTTAGCCATGGCCACCGCCAGATTGACCGTGGTGGTCGATTTGCCAACGCCGCCCTTGCCCGAGGCCACCGCGACCACAGCCTTTATCTGGGGAACCAAATTCTTTTGCACCGGCTTGCCGTCGCCCTTCCCGTGCCCATGCCCATGACCATGACCATGACCATGATCGTGTCCATGGTCGTGACCGTGATCATGGTCATGATTGGGCGCGCGCTCTGCGGTCAACACCGCCGTCACGGTTATCACCCCTGGAAGCGCAGACACCGCTTTTTCCGCTTCCTTGCGCAGCGGGTCCAACTTGGGTCCCCGCTCGGGTTCAACCTGCAACGCAAAACTGACATGGCCGTTCTTGACGATCAAACCGGTCACCATGCCCAGGCTGACGATATCGGCTTTGCGATCCGGATCAATCACCTTGGACAAGGCCGTCTTGATCGCGTTTTCATCCAACTGGGCCATGCCTAAATCTCCTCATTAACGTCTAAGGTCAATATGGGGGCAAGGACACCCACTTGCCAAGCCCGTCGCCTTGCCAAAATAGGAAGACTCTATAAACTCGATAAAAAAGGAATAGGGGGGATAAGATGCTCAGCTTTTTGATTTGTTTGGGCGCATTGGCGTTTCTGATGCTGGTGGCCTATCGCGGTTATAGCGTAATTTTATTCGCCCCCATCGCCGCCCTGGGCGCGGTGCTGCTGACCGACCCAAAAGCGGTCTTGCCCATTTATAGCGGTCTGTTCATGGACAGCATGGTGGGATTCATCAAAAACTATTTCCCGGTCTTCATGTTGGGGGCCTTGTTCGGCAAGGTCATCGAAATGTCGGGCTTCGCTCGCTCCATCGTCAAAGCGGTGATCGGCGTGGTCGGGCGCGAACGCGCCATTTTATCCATCGTGCTGGTCTGCGCGGTGCTGACCTATGGCGGGGTCTCGCTGTTTGTGGTGGTGTTCGCGGTCTATCCCTTCGCCGCCGAAATGTTTCGCCAAGGAGACCTGCCCAAGCGATTGATCCCAGGCACGATCGCCTTGGGGGCGTTTTCCTTCACCATGGATTCGCTGCCCGGTACGCCGCAGATTCAAAACATCATCCCCTCGACCTTTTTCAAGACCGACGGCATGGCCGCCCCCATCTTGGGCTCTATCGGCGCACTGTTCATCTTGATCGTCGGCGTAAGCTATCTGCAATGGCGGTGCCGCGACGCCATTGCCAACAATGAAGGCTATGGCACGGGTCATTCGCAAGAACCGCAGGTAGCGGACGACCTTAACCCGGTTCATCCGGCAATCGCCTTGTTGCCGTTGGTGGTGGTGGGCGTGATGAATTTCGTCTTTACCCGCATCATCGGCCCCGATCTGTATGGCGCCACCAGCGAGGTGGCGCTGAACCCCTCCGCCAAACCGGTGGTGCAGCAGGTGTCCAAGTTCCTGGCCATCTGGTCGGTGGAAGCCGCCCTGACGTTGGGTATCCTGACCGTGTTCGTCTTTGCCTCTAAAACCCTGGCCAAATCCTTCGCCGACGGCAGCAAGGCCGCCGTGTCGGGAGCGTTGCTGGCCTCGATCAACACCGCGTCGGAATACGGTTTCGGCGCGGTGATCGCCGCACTGCCCGGCTTCATCGTCATCAAGCAAGCTCTGACCGCCATTCCCAATCCGTTGGTCAACGAGGCCATTACCGTCACCACCTTGGCCGGGATCACCGGATCGGCATCAGGCGGCATGAGCATCGCTCTGGCCGCCATGGCCGACCAATTCATCGCCGCCGCCAATGCCGCCAATATCCCGCTAGAGGTGCTGCACCGGATCGCGGCCATGGCCAGCGGCGGCATGGACACCCTGCCGCACAATGGCGCGGTCATCACCTTGCTGGCGGTAACCGGCCTTACCCACCGCCAATCCTACCGCGACGTTTTCGCCGTGACCTGCATCAAGACGATGGCGGTGTTCGTGGTCATTACCACCTACTACGTGACCGGGCTGGTGTGAAAAAGAGGTGCCGAATTCTAGAGGCGTCTCATTTTGAATTTCCGCTAAGTGCCAAAGGCGGTCATTCGTGGTTGCCCCCTGCTTTTCGTCATGGCCGGGCTTGACCCAGCCATCCACGCCAGACCGTTTGACGGTGAATCTGCAACTTTCGTGGACCACCGGGTCAAGCCCGGTGGTGACGTGAATAGAGAGACTATTTCAAGCCCCCTTTAGACCGTAAACGGAACCCCGGTCTTTTCGCGGATTTCGTCGATGGTGACGTCGGAGGCATGCTCCAGCAACGTCAAGCCGCCGCCCTTTTTGTCCACGGCAAACACCGCCAGTTCGGTGATGATCAGGTCAACCACGCCCGAGCCGGTCAGCGGCAAATTGCATTTGGGCAGAATCTTAAGCTCGCCGTCCTTGGAGGTGTGTTCCATCACCACCACCACGCGCTTGACGCCCGCCACCAAATCCATGGCGCCGCCCATGCCCTTGACCATCTTGCCAGGGATCATCCAGTTGGCCAAATCTCCGTTCTCGGCCACCTGCATGGCCCCCAGAATGGACAGATCGATGTGGCCGCCGCGGATCATGGCGAAGCTGTCGGAGGACGAGAAATAACTGGTCTGCGGCAATTCGGTGATGGTCTGCTTGCCGGCGTTGATCAGATCGGGATCTTCCTCGCCTTCGAATGGAAACGGTCCCATGCCCAGCATGCCATTCTCGCTTTGCAGCGTGACGTGAATGCCGTTGGGAATGAAATTGGCAACCAAAGTGGGAATGCCGATGCCAAGGTTCACATAGAACCCATCATGCAATTCCTTCGCGGCGCGCGCCGCCATATCTTCACGAGTCCAGGGCATGTGATGCCTCCCTTACGCTTTTTTGCGGGTGGTGCGCTGTTCGATGCGCTTTTCCAGATTGACGCTTTTGATGATGCGTTTGACGTAGATGCCGGGGGTATGAATGGAATCAGGGTCCAACTGGCCAGGTTCCACCAGTTCCTCGACTTCGGCCACGGTGAACTTGCCCGCCGTCGCCATCATCGGATTGAAGTTCCGAGCGGTCTTGCGGTAGATCAGATTGCCTTCGGTGTCGCCTTTCCATGCCTTGACCAGGGAAACGTCGGCGTGCAGCGCCTGTTCCATCACATAGGTTTCGCCATTGAACTCGCGCAATTCCTTGCCATCGGCGACCACGGTGCCGACGCCGGTCTTGGTGTAAAACGCGGGAATGCCCGCCCCACCGGCGCGGATGCGCTCGGCCAGGGTGCCTTGGGGATTGAATTCAAGCTCCAGTTCACCGGACAGGAATTGCTGCGCGAACAGCTTGTTCTCGCCCACATAGGACGAGATCATCTTCTTGATCTGGCGAGTTTCCAGCAGTTTGCCCAGGCCCCAGCCGTCCACGCCCGCATTGTTGGAGATGACGGTCAGCCCCTTGACGTCGCTCTCTTTAAGCGCCTCGATCAGATTTTCAGGGATACCGCACAGACCAAAGCCGCCGGACATGACGGTCATGCCGTCGAACAGGAGCCCCTCGAGCGCAGACTGCGCATCGGAATAAACCTTTTTCATTGCCGCCCCGTCAGTAGTATTTCGTTACGAAAGGCTTAACACGCCTTGGCGAACGCTTCAAGAAATGGCTTGCTGCTGACGCTGAGCGGGAAAGTGTTCGTCGTCGATGCCTTGGGCCAAACGCTCGGTCAGGCGAGAGCATTTCTGCCGCTGGCTTTCCGACCGCAATTGCCCACACGCCGCCAAGATGTCGCTGCCGCGCGACGCGCGGATCGGGGCGGAATAGCCATTATCCTGCAAGATGTCCGAAAAACGGCGGATATCCGCAGGCGCCGAACATTCGTAAGCCGAACCCGGCCACGGATTGAACGGGATCAGATTAAACTTAGCAGGCAGGCCCCGGATCAATTGCAGCAGCTTTTTAGCGTCGGCGGCGGAATCGTTCAGGCCCTTCAACATAATGTATTCGAAGGTGATGCGACGTGAATTGGACGCGCCGGGATAGTCGCGGCAGGCCTGCATCAACACTTTCAGCGGATATTTTTTATTGATCGGCATCAACTCGCTGCGCAGTTCGTCCGTGACGGCGTGCAAGGAAATGGCCAGATTGACCCCCAACTCCTCGCCGCAGCGCTTCATCATCGGCACCACGCCCGAGGTCGACAAGGTAATCCGGCGCTTGGAAATGCCGATGCCGTCGCCGTCCATGGCAATTTTCAACGCCGTGGCCACATTGTCGAAATTGAACATCGGCTCGCCCATGCCCATCATGACGATGTTGGACAGCTTGCGCCCGCCATCGTCGGGCGTGGGCCATTCGCCATAGGAATCCCGAGCCACCATGAATTGACCGACGATTTCGGCGGGAGTCAAATTGCGCACCAGCAATTGAGTGCCGGTGTGGCAGAAGGTGCAGGTCAGGGTGCAGCCCACCTGGGACGAAATGCAAACGGTGCCGCGCTCTTCATCCATGTCGGGAATGAACACGGTTTCCGCTTCGTTGCCGTCCGGGAACCCCAACAGCCATTTGCGAGTGCCGTCCACAGACGACATTTCCCGTTCCAGCCTGGGACGCTCCACCACGAATTGCTCGTGCAGACGCTGCTGCATGACCTTGGAAATGGTGGTCATGTTAAAGAAATCAGTTTCGCCGCGATTGTACAGCTGATGCCACAATTGCTTGGCGCGATACGGCTTTTCGCCGATGGCGACCATTTCTGCGGTCAAGTCTTCGCGGCTAAGGCCAATCAGGTTTTTACGCGTGTCTGTCATCGTCCTATCGCTTTACGCCGCATTCCTTGTCGATAGCGGCCAATGCCTTGCCGAAACCGTCTAGCGGTATAGTGTCGGTGATGGCGGGTCCATGGGCGGGCGTGGCATGAATAACGGCATCATGTCCTTTCAGCATCAAACCGACGATGGATTTATCGGCGCCTTGCTGCTTGGTCCACGCGAACTCGCCCTTGGTGAACAAAGTATTCTTCATCGCGCCCACTTGCAATTCCACTTCGGATTCTTTTTTGAATCCCCACGGTCCGTTGATGCTGATCTGTCCGGGGTCACCGGCCCGATGGGTGACAAGCAGAAACGTCGGTTTGCGCCCCTTGTCGCCGCCCAAGGTCTGATCGGCGAAAGCGGTGGCGTAGCACACTTTCTGGCCGCTTTCCGGATAGACGATCGCTCGCCAAGCCCCGAATTCGCCCAGGGTTTTGGCCTCTCCCGCCCAGGTCAAAGACGGAAAAGCCAGGCAGAACGACGCCAATAGAAAACCGACCCGGAGGACAAACATCTCTCTAATCCTTAAGCGCTGATAACAGGAAAAATAGGTAATGCGCGTCCGCTATCGCCCTGTCAACTGCGTTGCCGTAGCGCAACACTTGTGGGGCGAATCACCTACGGCTTACGAATCAAATTGCTAAGATCCCTTGGCCTTCCTATATAATCATTAACTTATTTCGTTGAGTATTCGAGTGTTATGAAACGGTTCTTGCTCCTTACGGCCATCTGCGTCTTAGCCGCCCAACCAGTCCTCGCTGACGAGGACCTTGGTGCGCGCCCGCGCTTGGTGCCTGGCGGAGTCGATATAGCTCAAGGCGACAAGCGGATTGAAGTCTTCTCCATGAAGGGCCTTAGCTTCGGAACCCTTTCGCCTCTGCCGACCGCTCCGTCCGCAGCGCCCGCGCGGATGTTTGTGCCCTCGGCCACAGGGACCTTGTTCGACAAGCTGGCCTTGGGCGGATACGTGACCTACTCCGATGATGCTTACGGCCTTACGACGGCGGTTCGAAGCCGCAATGGTCTGAATTCCGCCGACCTATCCGCCAGCACCGGCAACAGCCTCATGGGCTATCCCGGCAGCGCCGCCATCACCCTGGGCTATGATTGGCGGAATCCATCTTCGATCTTCAGCCCCAACGCTCAAATTTCCGGCCTGGAGGCATTTGATTCTTATACCTCTGGTCCGTCCGTTTCGCTGTCGTGGAATCATTCCATCACGCCCGGTTTCTATTTTGGCGGCTATGCCTCGGCGCAACGGACCACGCCGCAGGCGTTTGACTTCATCACCCAGCCCTCGAACAAATTCCTGTTGGGCGCCAGCGTGGGCCTGAAGTTTTAGACCTTTCCATAAATTTTCGTAGATGCGGTTTACAGAGGCGGCGCAAAGTGGAATCATGCGCCCCATGAAACGCCTCCTCTATGCCCTCGCCATCGCGGTTATCGCCTCTTTCGTCGCAATCCATCCCGGTTATGCCGCCCGTTTAAAGAATGCGGCTGCGCTAGCGCATCCATCGACGGATACCGCAGCCGGGGCCAATAAGACGGATCACCATCAAACCATCGCCGATCAAGCGGCCAAAGGCGACGTTGAAGCCCAATTCCAAATGGGCGAAATGCTGCTGCCGCCCCATCATGCGGGCACAGTCAAGGACGTCAAAACCGCTAAGAATGCTCTGGTCTGGTATATGTTGGCAGGCAAAAACGGCAATCTTCCCGCCGCGTTGGCCGCCGCGAAAATCTATGAATCCCTGGGCGCGACCAAGCAGGCCGCCCGCTGGTGGTATCGCGCAGGCCAATTGGGCGACATTGCCGCCCGCAAACGCTTTGTCGATCTGTTCTTGAAAGGCGGCGCGTTCGGGATCGAAGGACGAGACGGAGTCAATTGGCTGACCGAGTGGGCTTTGACCACCCATTCTCCCGTCGTAAAGCTGGCATTGGGAACCGTGTTCGAACAGGGCGTGAGCGGCGTGCCAAATTATGCCGAGGCCCAACATTGGTATTTGGACGCGGCCCTGGATTGGTCGCCTGAAGCCATGGTCCGCTTGGCGGAAATCGAGCTGCGCCAACCAGCGGCGTGGCGACTGGCCGATAAGGAAAAGGATGCCGACGGCCATTGGAGCGGTCCGGCCTATCGGACCATTCGATTGTCTGGGCGCGACCAGAACGGCGAATTGGACCTGGGGCGCAGCGCCATTGCCCAAGAAGAATCCACCTCGATCGACCATATGGCCTTCATGCGTCCCGGCATGGTTGAAGGCGAAGATTGGTTGGTCACCGCCGCCAATCTGGGCATGATTAAAGCTAAGACCGCCTTGGGGTTGGCGAAACTGGACGGAATAACCCTGCCGCTGAATGAGCCCGAGGGGGTTTGGTTGCTGAGCCAAGCCGCCTGTGCCGGAGACCCAGCCGCTTTGACGGCGCTGGTTTACTATTGGCGGAACAGCAATGCCTTGTCGGCCTGGACCATGGCTGAGGTGGCAACTCGCAAGGGACAAGTCATTCCGCAAGAGACGTGGGAACAGTTGAGCAAAGCCCTGTCTGCGCGTCAAATCACCCGAGCGAAACAAATCGCCCAAGATTGGTGCCCGCAAAATTAATCCGAAAACATCGCCTGGTTTGGCGGCGTTCAAACGTATTAAGCTTAAGCGCGACGGCTATGCCAGGATATTGAGGTAGCTGCCCTTGGGGGCATTGCGATCCAATTGATCAGGGGCGCTTGAGGGCACCACCAGCTCCACTCGTCCACGGCCAGAACCCGGATTGCCCGACCCTGTCCGTGGCGCAGCCGTATTGCGCGCGGCAGCCCCTTCGGCTGTCTGCGATACGCCAGAGTAACCCGCCGTCACACTGGACGACGACCCTCCGATACGACTAGTTGAATCGGCCATTTGCACCACTCCCTATACTTTTCTACCACAAATTAACCTCCTCGTCACTATTCTTAATGAAGAATCCGTTCTCAAATTCCGTGCTGGATCAAAGGGTGCCGTTCGATGTATGAGAGCGGGATGAACTTATAGGGGATTGATGCTTTGCCTAGTCGTATCAACGCAGGACAGTCCATTGTGCGGGTGCTGTTGGCTGCCGTTTGCTTAAGCGGATGCACGCTGCTCGACGACGGCAAACGGCTTTTGAATCAACCCGTCTTGCCCAATTTGTTTCACAACGAGCCCAGCAAGACCCAGCCGGTGGTGGATCAAACTCCGATATCTGATACTGCGCATGCCGCCGCCCCCGAGACGAAGCCGGACCAACTGAACTCGCCCGCCAGCCAATGGTGGCAAGCCTTTCATAACGACGAGCTCAACAAGCTTATCGACTTCGCCATGAACAACAACCACGATCTTAAAGTGGCGATTTCCCGCATTGCCCAGGCCGAGGAAACCGCTAGGACCGCCGACGCGGCCCTTTATCCCACCGAGACCTTGACCCAAAGTCAAACGTCGGCTCGTAGCGCCGCGGCCACTTCGACCACCGGTTATTATCGCCTATCGACTATGAGCTTCAAAACCGCCTATGAATTGGATTTATGGGGCAAGAACGGCTATGCGGCCGAATCCGCTTTGGCCTTGGCGCAAGCCAGCGTCCATTATCGCGAAGGCGTCGCGCTGACCTTGGCGTCCGACATCAGCAAAGCCTATGTGGATTACTTGGCCGAGACCGACCACATCGCCGTGGCCGAAGACAATGTGTCCAATGCCCGCAATTCCCTGCTAGCGGTCAAAACCCGCATGGAGCAAGGCGACGCCACCCAAGTGGAGTTGCTCCAGCAGGAAACCACTGTTTCCAATGCGGAAGCCACCTTGTACGTCCACCGTCTGAACCGGGAAAAGGCCTTCAACAAACTGGCGGCCTTGATGGGCACCACCCCGTCGGAAATCTCCATTCAGGGCGGGACTCTCAGCAATTTGATTCCTCCCGATCTGGGTCCTGGCATTCCTTCGCAGCTTTTGTGCCGCCGCCCCGACGTCCGCCGCGCCGAGGCCACCATGGTTGGCGCCGAACTGGACATCAAAGTGGCGCGGGCGAAAATGCTGCCCGACATCACCTTCAGCTACGATTGGGGCCATTCTGCCTACTACATGCAGGCACTGATGCTGAACGAGACCAAATACGCCTCGCTCCTGTCCGAGATGACACAGCCCTTGTACGATGCGGGCAAGAACGCTGCCGGGGTTCGCCAAAATCGCGCCCGCTATATCGAATTGATCCAGACCTATCACCAGACCATCATCGCCGCCGTACATGACGTCGAGGACGCTTTGGCGTCACTGCGACAGACTGGCGAGCAACGCAAGGCGCTGGTGCGAGCCTCCGGCTTCGCCAAACAGGCCTACGACATCAGCACCTACTCGTTCGACAAGCACGCCATTGACTTCCTAAGTCTGTTGGAAAGCCAACGCACCTTGTACACCACTCAAGACGCCGAGGTTTCAGCCCGATCCGATCTGTTCAAGGCCACAATCGACCTGTTCACCGCCCTGGGGGGCGGCTTGGAAGAACCACATTGTTGATTTAAATCTTCACCGTACCTAGGAGAGCCGCCGTGGTCATTCCCTCCATACGCAATTTTTCGAGGGAAGCGCACGACCACAAGCATTATGCCCGCTTGGACGGCGATTGGTCGGTTGCGGTGGCTGACGTCATTTCCAGCACCAGTCTGGTGGCTCAGGGCCATGATCGGGAAATTAATTTCATCGCCGGCGCCATGGTCGCCGTGATGACCGCGACCATGGGCACCGAGGAAACCCCCTGCGCCTGCCAATTCGGCGGCGACGGCGCAGTGGCCTTGATTCCCCCGCAAAAAACAGAATACGCCGCCCAAATCTTGCAAGCCTTGGCCCATTGGGCCAAAGAAGACTTTGGCATCCCCTTGCGTGTCGGCATGGTTCCGGTCAAGGCCTTGGATGCAGAGGGTCACGAAACCTTTGCCGCCCTCCATGATTTCGGCAACGGCAACGTGTTCGGGCTGTTCCTAGGCAGCGGCGTCCCCACCGCCGAGACTTGGGTCAAAGCCGACGCGCAATGGCGGCTGGACCCTGCGCCCGGCCCTTTGCCGGGGTTGGAAGAGCTGTCTTGCCGCTGGCGTCCTGTTCCCTCGGGTCGCGGCACGGTGCTGTGCTTGATCATCGATCCGGTCGAACAAGGCACCGCCGATCAATTGCTGTCCGAGATCGAAAGGGAATTGGGGACCATCGTGCCTCCCGCCAAAGCCGCCCCGCTCGGCAATCAAGAGCAATTGACCGTTTCTCTGCCCTCGATCCATGCGCTGAAAACGGAACTGACCACCGTGACTGGATGGGCCAAGGTCCCGCGTCTGCTGCGGGCATTGATCGGCATGATCGTGATGGGTGTCGTCCAATGGACCAAGGATCAAAAGATCGGCTGGTTGGATGTAGCGGCTTATAAACGAAGCCTGTCCGAGCGATCAGATTACCGCAAAATGGCGGGTGGCGTGCGGATGATCCTGGACGTATCGTCGGATGAAGCCGACAAAATCGAGATCATGTTGTCCCGTTTTGAAAATCAAGGCCTGATCCATTTTGGCACGGCCCGATCCGACGCCACCGTCATGACGTGCTTGGTGGGCAACTTCGCCGCTGACCGCCACATTCATTTTGTTGATGGCGATGGGCTGGGCTATTGGCGCGCCGCGACTGTCCTTAAAGCCAAACTAAAAGCGAATGTTTGATGACGGATTGAGCCACGTCATTGCGCACATTCATCGCCAACGATAGAGTAGGTCTTACTTCATAAGCCCGTTAAACCTCAATGGAGACTATCATGGCCCAAGAAGTTAAAACCACTGAAAATAAGACCGCCCCGGACACCAAAAGCAGTGAGGGCTTCTGGGTGGGCAGCGCCGAGTTGCGCAAAGAGTTCGACCGCCTGTTCGATACGCTGATGCAACCAACATCATGGTTGCCCGGCAAATTAGCGAGCAGCGGGATACGTCCGCCCTGGAATTGGAATGTTTTTGCTGGCGGATTTTCGCCCGCCGTCGATTTCGAGGAAAAGGAAGCTCAGTTTGTCATCACCGCCGAAATTCCTGGGGTCGAGGCCAAAGACCTGAACGTGGACATAACCGGCGAAACCCTGACCATCACGGGCGAGAAAATCCAGGAAGAAGAACAAAAGGACAAGAACTTCCATATCAAGGAACGTCATGTCGGTTCGTTCCAGCGATCTTTTCCGTTGCCACGCAAAGTCGATAGCGACAAGATCTCGGCGTCGTTCGACAAAGGCATTTTGACCATCGTCCTTCCCAAAACCAACGCGGGAAATTCGAACTCAAAAAAGGTGTCCATAACCACACCTTAAATTCTGCAAGCGAGGCCGCCATGAAATCCGTCCTAATCCATTTAACCGATGGCAACGGCTTGAGTCCTTGCGTTAACGCGGGACTCCTCTTGGCGGCTCGATTCGATGCCAAGGTGCGGGGGGTTTATGCCATCCCGTCCTTGGCGGCATCGTTTTGGGGATCGGAATCCGCCGAATTTATTCCGACGCTTGAGAATCAACTGCGCAAGACAGCAGAATTCACCTTGACCAAGTTCAAGGAATTGACCGCTAACAGCTCACTGACTATCGACCACAAACTGCTGGAAAATGCCTTCTTGTCGTCCATCGCCGAAGAAAGTTTCGGCCATGACGTGATGGTCGCCACACAATTGCGGAAATCACCGGAAACCATGGTGGAAATGGAATATCAAGCGCCGGATTTGGTGGTGGTCAGCGCGTGTCCGACGCTGGTTGTTCCCAAGGAATTCAAGGCCGAGGTCATCGGCGAGCGCATTGTCATCGCCTGGAACAACAGTCGCGAGGCCAGTCGCGCCATACGCGACGCGCTGCCGTTGTTGAAGAAAGCTCAATCCGTCGTCGTCGCGCATGTGTCACCCAACCATCACGACCCAGTCACTGCCTGTCAAGCGAGCGAGTATCTACACAATCACGCCATCCCCCATACTGTGGTGATGCGACAATCGCCAACCCATGCCGTCACCGCGCCGCTGTTGGACATCGTCGCCGAGCACAAGTCGGATTTACTGGTCATGGGGGCCTGGGGACATTCCCGGCTGCGCGAGCTAGTCTTGGGCGGGGTTACTCGGGAAATACTCGATCAACTGAGCATACCGGCGTTGATGAGCCATTAATCGGCTTATCCACCCGCCCCATAGAGATCGCCTAGGTCTCGTCGCGATGAGTGCGTTCCAGGCGCTCGTGGCGTTCCTGGGCCTCGATGGACAGGGTGGCGATGGGACGAGCGTCCAGTCGGCGCACGCCGATGGGTTCGCCGCTTTCTTCGCAAAACCCGTACGTGCCTTCCAGGATCCGCTCCAACGCGGCATCGATCTTGGAAATCAGCTTGCGCTCGCGATCGCGAGTGCGCAGTTCCAGTGCCCGGTCGGTTTCAGTGGTGGCGCGATCGGCAAGGTCCGCTTCCTGTGCTCCGCCTTCTTGCTGAAGATGACTAAGGGTCTGATCGGATTCGCGCAATAGCTCTTCCCGCCATGCCAAGAGCTTCTGACGGAAATATTCCTTCATGATCTCGTTCATGAAAGGCTCGGCATCGGTAGGCTGATATCCAGACGGTAGTTTGATCGACATTCTAATCCCTCTCAAGTGAGCGGAATATATGGACTTGATCACCCTATCGCAAGACAAGAAGCGCAAAAAACATCAATTCGGTTTTGAATGCATGACCAAGGCCAAGGCCTGTAGCAATTGCTTGGCGGTCAAGGGCTTATAAAGCAGCAGCGAGGCGCCGTGCAGCTTCGCCGTGCTTTCGGTGATGGTCTCGTCGTAGCCGGTGCAAATGATACAAGTCACTTCCGGATTGATGGTTTTGATCTGGCGGACCAGATCCTGGCCGCGTAGATTGGGCATGACCTGATCGGAGATCACCAAATCCCAGCGTTCAGGGTCTTTCTTGAACGCTTCCAACGCCTGCACCGGGTCGCTAAAATGCGCCACCTGCCAGCCCTTGCGGGCCATCAGTTGGGCCATCATGTCGCCAAAGCTTTCATCGTCATCGACGACGATGACTTGACCCGGCGAAACGTCATGGACGATTTCCGATTGCTCTAAAACAGTCTCGCCTTCAATAGGGAAGCCCGGAAGAATGATGCGGATCTCCGTACCTAATCCGAGGCGCGAGCGGATGACCACCGCGCCGCCATGCTCCAAGACAATGCCGTGAACCACCGACAGCCCCAAGCCCGTTCCCTTGCCCAATTCCTTGGTGGTGAAAAAGGGGTCGAAAATGCGGGCGATATTCTCCTTGTCCATGCCCAACCCGCTGTCGGAGACCAACAAGACCGCATGGGGAACGTCCTGGCTTGCGGCGCCAACCATGCCCACCACCATGCCGTCGGGCTCGGTCCAGACGTCCACGGTGGGCGCGGAGCCGGGCACCCGACATGCCAATTTGGCCAGCCACGGAGAGCTGCGGCTCATGGCTTCAACCTGTATGCTAATTCGGCCCACGTCGCCTTCCAGAGCGTCGCGGGCGTTCATGCACAGATTGAGCAGCACTTGCCCCAACTGTGTCCGATCCGCCTCGACCATCAGGCCGATGGGATCGGTTAGGATGTCGATAGTTACCGATGCGGGCACCGCCACCCGAATCAGCGCATCGCTGTCTTGGACCACGTCTTCCAACCGCAACCGTCTCCTGACCGCGCCGGTCTGGCGGGCGAAGGACAGAATTTGCGCCACCATGCCTTTGCCGCGATCCGCCGCGTCCAGGATCAAATTGGCATTGCGGAAAGCGGGATGGCCTGGTCCCACATCCTCGGCGACGAATTGGGCGAATCCAAAGATGGCGCCCAACAAATTATTAAAATCGTGCGCAATGCCACCAGACAATCGGCCCAACGATTCCAACTTTCGCGCTTCCTGCATCTGCCGTTCCAGACGGGTATATTCCTGCTGCCGCCATTGCAGCTCGCGCCGGACTTCCATCTCTTGGGTGATGTCCAAGATCATGCCTTCGCACACGACCCCGCCGCCGCGATGCTCCACCGGCGAAATTCGCACATCAGACCAATACATGCTGCCATCAGGACGGAAAACCCGGATGCGATCCCGATAGCGCTCTCCCAACAGCAACCGACCTCGCGCCTTGGCGATCAGCTTTCTGTCTTCGGGGTGAACCCACGCCAACATGGATTCCGGTTGGCCGAAGGTGGCCTCGAACCGGTTCAAACCGGTCAGGCGTTCCGCGCCTTCGCTTAAGAACAACAATTCGATGCGCGTGGGCGTGCAAAACAGGCTGAAGATCACGCCGGGGAAATTGTCCAACATGGCCTGAAGATGGGTGACGTTGTCGCGGATCTCGTCCTTCAGCTCCTTGAGCCGGGTTACGTCGGTGGCGGTGCCGATATAGCTGAGATAAACCCCGTCAGTATCGAAGCTAGGCACCAGATGGACGTTGACCCAACACACGGTTCCGTCCGGATTCAGGAACCGACAATCGAGATTGGAGAATTCGCGGTGGGCACACACATCCTCCCACTTCGTAAGAATTTGCTCCCGGTCTTCCGGGTGCAAGGCATCCTTCCACCCCATGCCCCAGAACTCTTC
This sequence comes from uncultured Rhodospirillaceae bacterium, assembly GCA_903924765.1. Lineage (GTDB taxonomy): Bacteria > Pseudomonadota > Alphaproteobacteria > Rhodospirillales > Magnetospirillaceae > CAIYCT01. The sequence continues at coordinate 32,155 of CAIYCT010000459.1, forward strand.
GCGGGTCACGCCCGCAAACCTCAGCATCTGGTCGTTGACGTAAAAGATGCCTGCCTCTTCGTCCATTTCGAAGATGCCAACCGGCAACATTTCAATGATGTTTGTCTGCTGCGCTCCGCTATGGGCGACGACCAACCTGGATGCCAATTGTCCTTTGTCGGTCTCGTCACTCATGCTTGAGGAAGCCTCTTCTTTTTGGCCAGTGCTCCGTCAGAATCTGCTCTTAAAGAGTTGGCTTGTCTATGTTCTTTTGTGGAAAACCCGTTCGAAGAACAGGTAGATGATCGGGGTTGTGAACAGCGTCAAGGCTTGGCTGACCAGCAATCCGCCGACCATGGAAATGCCCAAGGGCTGACGGAACTCCGATCCCGTGCCCGTGCCCAACGCCAATGGCAACCCACCCAAAATCGCCGCCATGGTGGTCATCATGATCGGTCGGAACCGTTGCAGACTGGCTTGCCGGATGGCGTCTACGGGCGACAACCCCTGGGTCTTCTGCGCCTGAATGGCGAAATCGACGATCATGATGCCGTTTTTCTTGACGATGCCGATCAGCAGCAAAATGCCGATCAACGCGATGACCGACATGTCCTGGTGAAACAGCATCAAAAACAACAACGCGCCAGCCCCCGCCGACGGCAAAGTCGACAGAATGGTCAAAGGATGCACGAAGCTTTCATACAGCATACCCAGGATAATATAGACCGCTACCAAAGCCGCGACGATCAAATAGGGGATGGTCACCAGCGAATCCTGGAAGGCTTGCGCCGTGCCCTGAAACGTCCCCACCAGGGTGGCGGGCGTGCCCATCTCCTGCTCGGCAACCTTGATGGCATCGACCGCTTGACCCAGGGCCACGCCCGGACGCAGGTTGAACGACAAAGTGACGGCCGGGAACTGGCCTTGATGGTTGACCGACAACTGATTGACCGGCTGCATGTCGATCTTGACGAAAGTGGACAACGGCACCTGCTGCCCGGTCACAGGCGAGCGGATATAGATTTTGTCCAATGATCCGGGGTCGCCCTGCAAGGACGGCAGGATTTCCTCGATCACATGATAGGCGTTGAGCTGGGTGAAATATTGAGCCACTTGGCGTTGGCCGAATGCGTCGTACAAAGTGTCATCGACCACTTGCGGAGTGATGCCGAACCGCGAGGCCTGGGCCCGATCAATGGTCAAGGTGGCGGTCGCGCCATTGATCTGTTGATCGGTCGCTAAATCCTGCAATTGCGGCAAGGCCCGCAACCGATCAAGAATCTTGGGTGCCCAAGCCTTGATCTCGTCCAAATTTGAATCTTGCAAGGTGAACTGATACTGAGTCCGGCTAAGGCGTCCGCCGATGTTGATGTCTTGCGGAACTTGCATGAACATGGCGATTCCGGGAACCGACGAAACCTTGTTCCGCAGTCGGTTCATCACCTCATAGGCCGATGCAGTCCGCTGGGACTTGGGCTTAAGACCGATAAAAACGCGGCCATTGTTCAAGGTCTGAACAGTGGGACCGCCAGCGCCGATGCCCCCGGCCCAACCGGCCACGTCGGGATCGCTCTCCACCACATCGGCGATTTGCCTGTAATAGCGCTTCATCTGTTCGAACGACACGTCTTGCGAGGTGTCGATCACCCCAAACATAACTCCGGTGTCCTGCTGGGGAAAAAAGCCCTTGGGAATGATCGTGAACATCCACACCGTCACGACCAAGGTGGCCAAGAAGCCATACAAGGTGGCCTTTTGGTGGCGCAGGACGAAATCCAATCCGTGCTCATAATGACGGATCAACGCCTCGAACGCCCGTTCGAACGCCATGTACAACCGTCCGTGGGCTCGGCTATGCTCGGACTTAAGCACTCGGGCGCACATCATCGGCGTCAGGGTCAACGACA